>OMSW01000044.1 GCA_900290295.1 Burkholderiales bacterium | reverse complement strand
GTCCGTCCAGTATGGGCGAGCGCATTTCTTGGGAAATCAACGAGTTGCGCGTCGGGTCAAAGTCCGTCGAGGATTCAGGGATTCAAGCGGGGGCCTCGTGTGCCGTGCGAAAGTCCGTCGAGGTACGCGGTTGCTGGCGGCCATGACCAGATTGCGCAGATGACCTCTCGACCCAGCGCACAGCGCGCGTTTGCACTACCGCACCCGGCAGCGACGTGGAGTACAATCGTCCATACGATTCCAGTATGCAGGTCAGCTGGGATCCGATCAAGGCGGCAGCGAACGAAGCTGCTCACGGCGTGAAGTTTGCGGACGCGGCGACGGTCCTCCATGACGAACGGGCGCTGACGCGTGAGGATCCTGATTCGGTCGGAGAGCAGCGGTTTGTAACGCTTGGTCGAAGCGGCGAAGGCAAGCTTCTTGTGGTGATCTATACCTCGCGGTCCTGACGTACTTCGGATCATCTCGGCGTGGAAAGCGAACAGACGACAGAGGGCTAGGTATGAAGAAGGCCGCAGCTGAAACTTATCGGGACATCGATTTCACTCACGCCCAGCGGGGCGCCGTGATGAAGGCGGAACCCGGCAAGAAAAAAATCTCGATCCGCCTGGACAATCGAATTCTCGATCACTTTCGTTCGATCGTCGAGAGCGCCGGCGAAGGAAACTATCAGACGCTGATCAACGATGCGTTGGTCGCGTACATCCAGCGGAAGTCGATGTTGGAGGCGGTGCGCCAGGTCGTGCGCGAGGAAGTAGCCGGATCAATGGTCGCTCGAGAAGGAGTCGGTAAGCCGCGGCAGCCTCGTACGCGGCGAGCTGCGGCTGTGGCATAGCGACGAATCTCTTGCCCCGACTAGTGCCGCCGATGACGGAGAGCGTTGCTCTGGAGTCCTGGCGCCTCATGGCGCCAACGATTCCCCTTCAGTCGCTTCGATGCTTGCCGAAGTCTTTGTCCTGGAGTTGCCGCAGTCCAAAGATCGAATTCGTGGCGCGGATCGATTCGTCCGTTTGAACTACGAGCATCCGGCTCATGGGCTGTGGGGTGGAATCTCGTGTCGGCTGTACCCGCGGCGACAAATCATTGCCTACCAGACCCGGCATAGGGGAAAATCACAACCGGCCAATAGTGGACATCCTTGATGCCGATTGAATCAGAATCGCCCTTGCAGGGTTTGTCGTTTTGGTTAAAAGTGGATTTTTAGTTAGTCATCGCCTGAAGATGACAGGCGCCGCGCTCGGTGGGGCGGAATGCATTTGAAGACAAGGCTGACGGAGAAGCTCGGGATCGAGCACCCAATACTTCTGGCACCCATGAACGTCTTGGCGGGCGGGAAGCTTGCTGCCGAGGTGTCCATTGCAGGCGGGCTCGGCATTATCGGCGGAGGATATGGCGACCCCGATTGGCTAGAGCAGCAATTCGCGGCAGCGGGGAATGCAAGGGTCGGTTGCGGGTTCATCACCTGGTCGATGGCGAGGGATCCGAAGCTGCTCGATCAGGTTCTGGCCAAGCAGCCGGCGGCTTTGATGCTCTCCTTTGGGGAGGTCGAACCACACGCGTCGCGCATCAAGGCGCGAGGAGTGCCGCTGATCTGCCAGGTGCAGGGGATGAGGTACCTGCGCGAAGCCGTCGATGCAGGCGCCGATATCATCGTTGCCGAGGGTTGCGAGGCCGGTGGTCACAGCGGCGACCGAGGCCTGTTCACGCTTGTTCCAGAAGCCGCCGATTATCTCGCCAAGCGCTCACCCGATACCGTTCTGGTCGCGGCAGGCGGCGTGGGGGACGGCCGCGGTCTTGCCGCGGCGCTCATGCTTGGTGCAGAGGGCGTTCTTGTCGGAACGCGCTTCGTCGCCAGCCAGGAGTCGGGAGCGCCGGAGGGGTTTCGCCAGGCGATCATTCGAGCTGACGGCGACTCCACGATGAAATCGACCTCGGTCGACATCGCTCGGAAGCGTTACTGGCCCAATCCGGAGTTCGTCGTTCGCGTTCTGAAGAACACCTTTGTCGCCAAGTGGCACGGGCGCGAGCGCGAGATGGAGAAGGCAATCGATATCGAGTATGAACGCTTCTGGGCTGCCTTCAAGGCGGGGGACGCGGATAACTCGGGTGTACTCATGGGAGAGGTTTCCGGAATAATTTGTGACGCGCTGCCAGCCGCGCAGATCGTCAAAAGCATGATCGCGCAGGCTTGCCAGCTCTTGGGTTCACACTCGCGTTACATTGTCCGCTAGGAGGTCGCAGATGCGGCCTAACCCCGCTGGTGCTCTTTGCCAGCGCCGGCGCCTTGCTCGGCGAGCTGGCCGCCTTATCCCATCCGGGGGACTTGACAGGCGCCAAAATTAGTACGAACGTTCGGTTTTATTCGATCTCGCCGGCGGATTTTCCCGACATGCTTCCCCTGCCCGCGCGCGCCGCGCGCGCTGTCCGACCCGCGGTCCGCGGCCGTAAGGGTGATCTCACGCGCGCGGCCATTCTGGAGGCCGCGCTGGCGATCGCGCGTCGTTACGGAATGGAGGGGCTGACGATCGGCCTGCTGGCCGAGCGGCTGGGGATGAGCAAGAGCGGGGTATTTGCCCATTTCGGTTCGCGCGAGGACCTGCAGCTCGCGGTGCTGCACGAGTACGCGGCGCGATTTGTCGACCGCGTCCTGCGGCCGGCCGTGCGCTCTGCGCGGGGACTGCCCCGCCTGCGCGCGATCATCGATCGCTGGCTGGCGATGCTGGCAGAAGAGATCGAGGCCGGTTGCATCCTGATTGGCGGTGCAAGCGAATACGATGATCGTCCGGGTCCGCTGCGCGATACCTTGGCGGCAATCGTCGCCTCGTGGAAGGCCGAGCTGGTACGGGCGCTGGAACAAGCGAAGGCGTGTGGGCACCTGCGCCAGGACATCGACGGTGATCAAATGGTGTTCGAGATCTACGGATTGATGCTCATGCTGCACCAGGATGCACGACTGTTGCATGGCAAGGACAGCATCCGGCGGGCGCGATGCGGACTGCAACGGCTCATCGACGATGCCCGCGACGGCGCTCCCGTCGGTGCCGCGCGGCGGCGAGCCGATCCGGCGCGAAGAGCGCGCAAGACGAGCAGGAACAACTAAACACGATCGGAGATAGGTATGCCCATATACAAGGCGCCGCTGCGGGACCAGCAGTTCGTGATCCACGAAGTCTTGCACGCGATGGACGAGTTGCGCTCGATGCCGCGCTACGCCGAACTCGATGCAGATACCGTCAACCAGGTCATCGAGGAGGCAGGGCGGTTCGCCGAGCAGGTGCTGTTACCCATCAACCTCTCGGGAGACGAGCAGGGGTGCACCTACGATGCGCAGACGCGCTCGGTGCGCACGCCGGCCGGATTTTCCCAGGCGTTCGCGAGTTTTCGCGAGGCGGGCTGGCAGGGCTTGACGGCCGATGAGGAATTCGGCGGACAGGCGCTTCCCCAGCTGCTGCAGGTTGCGTTTGACGAAATGCGTTGTGCGGCCAATCAAGCCTGGACCATGTACTCCGGGCTCACCCTTGGCGCCTACGAGTGTATAGCGCACAACGGCAATGCGGCGCAAAAAGCGCTGTACCTGCCCAAACTCGCTTCGGCCGAATGGACCGGAACGATGTGCCTCACCGAGTCGCATTGCGGCACCGATCTGGGCATGCTGCGCACCAAGGCCGTTCCGCAAGCCGACGGCAGCTACCTACTCTCCGGTGCGAAGATCTTCATCTCCGCCGGCGAGCATGACTTTACCGACAACATCGTGCACCTAGTCCTGGCGCGCTTGCCCGACGCTCCCAGCGGGACGCGCGGTATCTCCCTGTTCATTGTCCCGAAATTCGTGCCCGAGGGAAGCGGCGCCGGTGCGCGATCGGGTCGGCGCAACGGCGTGTACTGCGGCGGCATTGAACACAAGATGGGGATCCACGGCAATTCCACCTGCCAAATGGTGTTCGAGGACGCGGCCGGCTGGCTCATCGGGGAGCCGAACAAGGGACTCAACGCGATGTTCGTGATGATGAACAGCGCGCGGCTAGGCGTGGGGGTGCAGGGGCTGGGCCTGACCGAGGCGGCCTACCAGAATGCGGCGGCGTACGCCAAGGACCGCATCCAGGGACGCTCGCTGAGCGGAAGCAAGGCGCCGGACCGACCTGCGGACCCGATCATCGTTCATGCCGATGTAAGGCGCATGCTGCTGACGGCGCGCGCCTACGCCGAAGGCGGACGGGCCTTTGCGTACTGGATCGCCTTGATGGCCGACCAGCAGTTGCATCACCCGCAGGAGGCGCAGCGCAAATTCGGCGCCGACATGATGGCCTTGATGACCCCCATTGTGAAAGCGTTCCTGACCGACAACGGCTTTTTCCGTTCCTCGGAGTGCCTGCAGGTCTTCGGTGGCCACGGCTACATCCACGAATGGGGGATGGAACAGTTGCTGCGCGATGCCCGAATCAACATGATCTACGAAGGCACCAACACGATTCAATCGCTGGATCTGCTCGGCCGCAAGGTGTTAATGGACAACGGTGCCAAGCTGCGCCAGTTCGGCGCGCTGATCCAGCAGTTCATCGACGCGCACGGCACGTCGGCCGCGATGAGCGAATTCATCACACCGCTGGCCGATCTCGGAGACAAGGTCCAGAAGTTGACGATGGAATTGGGCATGAAGGCGCTCGGCAACCAGGAGGAGGCGGGTGCGGCGGCGGTCGACTACCTGCGCGTCGTCGGTCACCTCGTGTTCGCTTATTTCTGGGCGCGGATGGCGCAGGTAGCGCTCTCGCGCTCCGAGACCGAAGGTGGTAGCGTCGAACCCTTTTATCTATCCAAGCTCGCAACCGCCCGCTTCTACTTCCAGCGGCTGTTGCCGGAGACGGCGTTTCACATCCGCGCCGCGCGCTCGGGGGCAAAGAATCTGACGGAATTTCAGGTCGATTGGTTCTAAATCGATTTGCTCTGGGAAAGAACAATGAAAAATTTCGTGGTCCGGAAAGTCGCCGTACTGGGCGCCGGCGTTATGGGCGCCCAGATCGCAGCGCACTGCGTCAATGCACGCGTGCCGGTCGTGCTCTTCGATCTTCCCGATACCAAATCGCCGGACAAGAACGGGGTCGTGCGCCGCGGGATCGACGGCCTGAAAAAGCTCAGTCCGGCGCCGCTGGGGCGCGCCGATGAGGCGCGCTTCATCGATGCCGCCAACTACGAACAGCATCTGGAGCTGCTCCGCGAGTGCGACCTCGTGATCGAGGCCATAGCCGAACGCGTCGATTGGAAGCTGGACCTGTACGGCAAGGTCGGTCCATACGTCGCTCCCGACGCCATCTTTGCATCCAATACATCCGGGCTTTCGATCACGCAGCTCGCGCGCGGTCTGCCCGAGACGCTCCGGGCACGCTTTTGCGGCGTGCATTTTTTCAATCCGCCGCGGTACATGCATTTGGTGGAGCTGATTCCCACGCCCGCGACGCAGGCGTCGGTGCTGGATCAGCTCGAGGGTTTTCTTACCAGCACCCTGGGCAAGGGCGTGATCCGAGCCAAGGACACGCCCAATTTCATCGCCAATCGCGTGGGTGTATTCGGCATGCTGGCCACGATCAAGGAGGCGGAAAAGTTCGGCCTGCCCTTTGACGTGGTCGACGACCTGACGGGGACTCGTCTCGGCCGTGCCAAGAGCGCGACCTTCCGCACCGCGGACGTGGTCGGCCTCGACACCTTGGCTCATGTCATCAAGACCATGCAGGACGCGCTGGGACCGGATCAGGATCCGTTCGCGGCCCATTTCGCGCTGCCGCCGGTGCTCAAGTCGCTGGTCGACAAGGGAGCCCTGGGCCAGAAGGCCGGCGCGGGTTTTTATCGCAAGGAGGGGCGCACGATCAAGATGCTCGATCCGCGCCGCGGCGAGTATGTCGAGAGCAGCGGCAAGGCCGACGAACTTGTCGCGCGGATACTCAAGAAGCCGGCGACCGAGCGCCTCGCCCTGCTGCGCAGCACTGACCATCCCCAGGCCAAGTTCCTGTGGGCGATCTTTCGCGATGCCTTTCACTATGCGGCGGTCCACCTTGCGGCGATCGCCGATACGGCGCGCGATGTCGATTTTGCAATACGCTGGGGCTTTGGCTACGAAAGCGGTCCGTTCGAAGCCTGGCAGGCGGCCGGCTGGAAGCAGGTTGCCGAGTGGGTGCAGGCCGATATCGATGCCGGCGAGGCCCTGTCCAAGGCGCCGCTTCCCAAGTGGGTTTTCCAGGGACCGGTAGCGGCCGCCGCGGGTGTGCACACCCCCGAGGGCTCCTGGAGTCCGACAAGGCGCGCATTTGTCCCGCGCACGGATCTGCCCGTATACGGGCGCCAGTTGTTCCGTGCAACGCTCGCCGGCGACGGCGCGCCCAGTGCGCTGCAGGCGGGAACGACGGTGCACGAGGACGAATCGTGCCGGATCTGGCACTGGGGTTCGGGCATGGCGGCCGAGGTGCTGATTTTCTCGATCAAGACCAAGATGCACGCGATCGGCCCCGGTGTCGTTGCAGGGCTCATCAAGGCGATTGATGCGGCCGAAGGCAGCTACCGGGGTCTGGTGATCTGGCACGCGGAAGACCCGTTTTCCGTCGGCGCAGACCTTAAGGCGACGATGCCGCTGTTCATGAGCGGGGGCCTGAAGGCGATCGAGGAGGTTGAGCGGCAGCTGCAGGATGCGTTTTTGCGCGTGAAATATGCGCAGGTGCCAGTGGTGGCCGCGATCAGCGGGCTCGCGCTCGGGGGCGGCTGCGAATTGGCCTTGCACTGTGCCAAGCGTGTCGCCGCCCTGGAGTCCTATATCGGCCTGGTGGAGGTCGGGGTGGGCCTGATCCCGGGCGGCGGGGGTCTGAAGGAAGGGGCGCTGCGGGCGGCAGCGGCGGCCGGCGCCGTGGCTGCCAACGACCTGCTGCCGTTCCTACGCAACTGGTTCCAGAATGCGGCGACGGCCAAGGTTGCCGGATCGGCACTGGAGGCGCAGCAAATGGGATACCTGCTGGAATCGGACACGGTCATCTTCCATCGGCACGAGCTGCTGTGGGCTGCGATCGGCCAAGCCTATGCTTTGCACGCCCTGGGATACCGGCCCCCGTTGCGGGTGCGGCAGGTGGCCGCTGCCGGACGATCCGCCAACGCCACCATCAAGGCGCAGCTGGTCAACATGCGCGACGGCGGCTTTATCAGCGCGTACGACTTTCATCTCGCAGCGTGCATTGCCGACGTGCTCTGCGGCGGGGATGTCGATGCCGGCACGCTGGTGGACGAGCAGTGGTTCCTGGACCTGGAGCGCAAGCACTTCGTGCAGTTGCTCGGGCACCCGAAACACCCGAAATCGCAGGAGCGGATCATGGGCATGATGCAGACCGGCAAGCCCGTTCGCAACTAGCGTGCCGCCGTCGCAGCGCTCCCGGCCAAGGCAAATCACGAAGGCAATCGGAGGAGTTTCGCATGATCCGTCAAGTTCAGGATGCTTACATCGTCGCCGCGACGCGCACGCCCGTCGGCAAGGCCCCCAGGGGAAGCCTGCGCAATACCCGCCCCGACGATCTGCTGGTTGCCGCGATCCAGGGCGCCCTGGCCGCGGTGCCGGATCTCGATCCGGCCGCCATCGAGGATGCGATCATCGGCTGCGCCATGCCGGAGGCCGAGCAGGGNNAACTTCGCGCGCACCGCGGTGCTATATGCCGGCCTGCCAAAGTCGGTCGGCGGCTGCACCGTCAATCGGTTTTGTTCCT
>OMSW01000019.1:3745-5333 GCA_900290295.1 Burkholderiales bacterium | reverse complement strand
AGTTTTTCCGTCTGAGGCAGACATGGCGCTGCTGCAGATCGCGGAACCGGGCCGAAGCGCTGCACCCCATCAGCATCGCTTGGCGGTCGGCATCGACCTGGGCACGACCAATTCGCTGGTGGCCAGCATTTTGAGCGGTAGCGCCACCGTGTTGGGAGACGAATCCGGCCGCACCTTGCTGCCGTCCGTCGTTCGCTTTGCTGGCGGCGAGGCCAGACCCATCGTCGGCACGGAGGCGCTCGCCGGACAAAGCCGGGACCCCCTCAACACGCTGTCGTCCATCAAGCGACTGATGGGACGCAGCTTGCGCGATATAGCCAACCTGGCCGACATGCCCTATCGGTTCGTCGACAAACCCGGTACGGTCGGCATCCAAACCAGCGCCGGATTGAAAACTCCGGTGGAAGTCTCCGCGGAGATCCTACGCAATCTGCGTCTACGCGCCGAGTCCGCACTCGGCGGTGACCTGGCCGGCGCCGTCATCACCGTGCCGGCGTACTTCGACGACGCCCAGCGCCAGGCGACCAAGGATGCCGCGCGGCTGGCCGGGCTAAATGTCCTGCGGCTGCTCAACGAGCCTACCGCAGCGGCAGTGGCCTACGGCCTGGACAACGCCGCGGAAGGCATTTTCGCGATCTACGACCTGGGTGGCGGCACCTTTGACATTTCCATACTCCGGCTCACCAATGGCGTATTCGAGGTCTTGGCAACCGGCGGCGACTCGTCCCTGGGCGGCGACGATTTCGATCAGCGTGTCTACCAGTGGATGCTGGACAACGCCGGGCTCGGTAGGCTAGACCCGCAAGATGCGCGGCGCCTGTTGACCCTGGCGCGAAGTGCCAAGGAAGCGCTCAGTACCGCATCCTCCACGACGGTGACCGCCGCCCTGGCCGACGGCCGGGCGTTCGGGCTGACGTTAACGCGCGAGCTCTTCGACCAGCTGACCGGCAAGCTAGTCGCGCGCACGCTGGTTCCGACCCGTAAGGCCCTGCGCGATGCGGGCCTGACCGTTGAGGAGCTGACCGGCGTCGTTCTGGTCGGTGGCTCTACCCGGCTGTATAACATCCGCAAGGCGGTGACCGGCTTCTTCCGCCGCGAACCACTGACGAACCTCGATCCCGATCAAGTGGTTGCAATTGGCGCGGCAATGCAAGCCAACGTGCTCGCCGGCAACCGCAATGACAGCGACTGGCTGCTGCTCGATGTTTGTCCGCTTTCGCTTGGCCTGGAAACGATGGGTGGCTTGGTCGAAAAGATCATCCCGCGCAATTCCACCCTGCCGGTGGCGCGCGCGCAGGAATTCACGACCTTCCGGGATGGACAGACGGCAATGAGCATCCACGTGTTGCAGGGGGAACGCGAACTGGTGAGCGACTGCCGCTCGCTCGCCCGTTTCGAGTTGCACGGGATCCCGCCCATGGTGGCGGGCGCTGCACGCATTCGCGTCACCTTCCAGATCGATGCCGATGGCCTGCTAAGCGTCTGCGCCCGAGAGCAGAGCACGGGTGTCGAGGCCGCGGTCGACGTCAAGCCATCGTTTGGACTCGACGATAATGAAATCGCGAGAATGCTGCAGGACGCCTTTGAT
>OMSW01000019.1:0-3735 GCA_900290295.1 Burkholderiales bacterium | reverse complement strand
CGAGCGCACGCTCATCGCCAAGCACATCTATGCCCTGGCCGACCTCATCGAGACCGGCGAGGAGAACAGCATAGCTGCGCTGCGCGCTGCGACCGATCGCCTTAACCAGGCCACGCAAACCTTCGCGGCACTGCGCATGAATGCTAGCGTACAGCGCGCTTTGACCGGACAACGGCTGGAGGACATCGCGATGCCGCAACCACACAGCCTTGCCTAGGCCCAGGGATTGCACGCAATGCCCCAAATCACCGTGCTGCCCCACCCGGTTTTGTGCCCCGCGGGAACGTGCATAGAGGCGCGCAAAGGGGCGTTTCTTTGCGACGCGCTATTTCGCTCTGGAATTGCCCTGGAGCATGCCTGCGAGAAGTCCTGTGCGTGCGCCACCTGCCACGTAATCATCCGCGAGGGATTCGAAGCTCTGGATCCGGCGAGCGATGAGGAGGACGATCAACTCGATCGTGCCTGGGGCGTGCAACCCACGTCGCGGCTGGCCTGCCAGGTCGTCGTGCGGCAGCAGGACCTGGTGGTCGAACTGCCCCGCTACACGATCAATTTGGCGAGCGAGCACGACTAGCGCCGGCCCCGGGGCTCACGCGGCGCAGTTGGCGATGCGTTTTTCGAGTTCCAGGACATGCGCGGCCTCCTCCTCGGCAAATTGGCCGGCGAGCAGTCGCACTTCGGGGTCGCCCGACGTGGCGGCGATCGTCGCGTAATAGGCGTGGCCGCGGCGCTCGCTGATCAGCCCCAGCTGCAGCGCCTCGAACGCTCCCATCAGCGCATCGACGCCGGCCCAGCCAGCCGTTTCCGGCGCCGTGCCGTCGGGCCACTGGTACTCGCTCGGCGCCAGTGGCGGCACATCGCGAAATCCCGCGCGCGCGTTGGCCTCCGCAAGGTGCTTGCGTGAAAAGCCCGCCATGCGGTCGAAGAAGTCCTTCAATTCGCGGTTGCCCTCGGTGGCCATCGACTCGGACAGCTCCTCGTAGCGACGCGCTGCATCGCGCTCCAGTTGGACCGCGTGCGCAAGGAAAATCTCGACGTTGTTCATGTCTGCCGGCTCATGCAATGGTCCCGAGGATGTCGTCGTTGAAAATGATAAACGGGCAGGCCCAGCGCCAGGTCGGCTGTCGGGTCCGGCGTCCCGGATCTGCCGCGCCGGGATCTTCCCGGCGCCTTTGCGCACGCTCGCCGGTGCTTGCGTCAGCGCCACGCCCTTCGGCGCCTTGGCAAAGAGCCCCGTGCACTGCATACGGCATGGTGCGCGCCGAGCTAAAGGTGAGGCTGGACATGGCAGCTGCTTTCGTGGCGGTCCTGGGCTGGCAGGGGCTCGGCATCTTGCCCGGCCCGAGACTCGGCGGATCGTCCCGGGATTTCGGGAATGTCCGCGCACCGTCTACGTCGCAATGCGCGTGCCAGCGCTAGCGGCTACGCTCAAGCGCTTGTTTTTCCCAGGGAAAACGCCTTGCTGGCGATCTTGGCCGAACGCTGCGGACATTGTTCGAAAGACGACAAAGCCCGGACGATCCCGACATTGCCTTCCCGGCGCAGCGCCGCTGCGATCGCGGCCCCTTCCCCAAGCCCTTGTCTATTAAGCGGTTTTGCCGGCGTCGCGGGCCTGGCACATGACTTGCTCACGCTTAGTCAGGCACTGGCCCAACGAGCGGAAGGCAAATCGCCATGGTTACCGTTAACGACACCACGCTGCGCGATGGCGAACAAACCGCCGGGGTGGCTTTCACCGCCGACGAAAAAATCGCAATCGCCCGCGCGCTCTCCGAAGCTGGCGTGCCGGAAATCGAGATCGGCATTCCGGTCATGGGGGAAGAGGAAATCGAGGTGATCCGCGCGATCACCGCCCAGGGCCTGCGCGCCAGGACCATGGTCTGGGGCCGGATGTGCGAGCGCGACCTGGCCGCCGCCGCACGCTGCAACGCCAACAGCGTCAACCTCTCGGTCCCGGTTTCTGATATTCAACTCGAGTGCAAGGTGAGGCGCTCCCGGGATTGGGTGCTCAAGCAGATCCGCGATTACGTCCGTCGGGCCGTCGATCTGGGCTTTGAGGTATGCGTCGGCGGGGAAGATGCCTCGCGCGCGGATGTCGGGTTCTTGTACCAGGTGCTCGATGCCGCGCAAGAGTCGGGCGCCAGCCGCTTTCGCTTTGCCGATACCTTGGGGGTGCTCGATCCCTTTGAAACCGCGCAACGCATCCGCCAGCTGCGCGCTCTTACGGACATGGAACTCGAGATCCACGCCCACAACGACCTGGGCCTTGCAACCGCAAACACGCTGGCCGCAATCCGCGCCGGTGCGACACACGCCAACACCACCGTCAACGGCCTGGGCGAGCGCGCCGGCAATGCCCCCCTCGAAGAGGTCGTCATGGGGCTGCGCCACCTGTATGGCATCGAGACGCCGATCGACACGCACCATTTCCCCACGATCTCACGGATGGTGGAGCTGGCCTCCGGTCGCGCGGTTGCCGCCAACAAGTGCATCGTCGGCGAGGCGGCCTTCACCCATGAGGCGGGCATTCATGTCGATGGCCTGTCCAAGGATCCCTGGAACTACCAGGGCTTCGACCCGGCCGAGGTCGGCCGGGAGCACCGCACCTTGCTCGGCAAGCACTCCGGCTCCCGCGGCGTGATCGATGCCTACGCCAACCTCGGATTGACGCTCTCGGCGCTCGAAGCCGAGGTGCTGCTGGCGCGCATTCGAGTGCATGCCATCGAGACCAAGCGCCCGCCAACGGCCGCAGAGCTCAAGCGCTTTTACCTCGAAGGTGCCCCGGCGGCATCGCTAGCCTCATGAGCCCTGTCGACCACAGTATTGCAAGCCTAGGAGCGCTGCGGTGAGTCCCTTGCTCGAACGCCTGTCGAAGTTCTCGGCCGCGGAAGAATTCCTGGAATTCTTCGACATCTGTTTTGACGAGCACGTCGTGCACGTCTACCGGCTGCATATTCTGAAGCGCTTTTACCAGTACCTGCAGCGGGAGCCGGGGCTGGAGCAAATGGACGAGGTGCAGATGCACGACCACTATCGAAGCCTGCTGCAGCGGGCGCATGACGATTTCGTCACCTCGACCGCGGCCAAGGAAAAAGTCTTCAAGGTGTTCCAGGACGCCGAGGCCAAGAGTTTTTCCCTGGACAAGCTCAGCAGCACCCTGCCCTCGCGCAACTGACCTGCCGTTACCGGAGACGCCAGCATGCATATCGTTGTCTGTATCAAGCAGGTACCCGACAGTGCCCAGATCCGGGTGCATCCGGTTACCAACACCATCATGCGCCAGGGCGTGCCGGCCATCGTCAACCCCTACGATTTATTCTCGCTCGAGGAGGCGCTGCGCCTGAAGGATCTGCACGGCGGCCGGGTGACCGCAATCACCATGGGACCGCCGCAGGCCGAAGCAGCGCTGCGCAAATGCATTTCCTTCGGCGCCGACGATGCCATCTTGGTCACGGACCGCGCCTTTGCTGGGGCCGATACGCTGGCCACGTCGTTCGCACTCGCCAGCGCAATTGGCCAGATCAACAAGACGCACGCCGTGGACATGGTGTTCGCCGGCAAGCAGACCATCGACGGCGACACCGCGCAGGTCGGTCCGGGCATTGCCAAGCGCATGAACCTGCAGCTGCTGACCTACGTCTCCAAGGTCGACGCGCTGGATCTGACCACGCGCACCATCCAGGTCCAGCGGCGTGCCGAAGGCGGTGTCGAAGTCCTGACCACCCAGCTGCCCTG
>OMSW01000063.1 GCA_900290295.1 Burkholderiales bacterium | reverse complement strand
TACCCACGCGCGGACTCTAGCCGTAAAGCCTCTTCGTAGGCTACTTGTCGAGGGTAGAGGTGTTGCCTAAAGGCTACAAGGTGCCTACTCATATCCGGTAGCCTACATCGCAACCGAGTGGCGCAGCGTGGGGCCTCTTCGTAGGCTATTTGTCGAGGGTAGAGCCTACGGCGGCTTTGCCTTCTATGAGGGGTACAGCATGAGAATAGCTGAAGAAGCGTATGGACAGCGGCTGCGAAAGATCACCCCGTTCCTCTGGTTCGACCGTCAGGCCGAGGAAGCGATGAAGCACTACGTGGCGATCTTCAAGAACTCGAAGATCGTTAGCGTCACGCGCTACGGGGAGGCGGGGCCGGGACCCGCCGGAGCGGTGATGGTCGGCGCCTTCCAGCTCGATGGTCAGGATTTTCTTGCCCTGAACGGCGGTCCTCAATTCAAGTTCACCGAGGCCATCTCGTTCGTCGTGAGTTGCGATTCGCAAGAAGAGATCGATGACCTGTGGGCCAGGCTCTCGGCGGGCGGCGCGGCCGGGCAATGCGGGTGGCTGAAGGATAAGTTCGGCCTGTCCTGGCAGATCGTCCCGCGCGTTCTGCCCGAGTTGCTTCAGGACCCGGATCCCCTTCGGTCCGCTCGTGTAATGCAGGCCCTAATGCAGATGACCAAGCTCGACATCGCGCGTCTGAAGCACGCCCATCAAACAGCGAGCTGATCCGAAGTTCGCTGACGACATCGTTTGTTAAGAAGGAGCTACGATCATGAGCCAGCCAGCAGTAATGCCAATCCCCAGCGGTATGCATTCCCTGACACCCCACCTGATTTGTGGCGGCGCAGCCGATGCCATCGGGTTCTATAAGGCAGCCTTTGGCGCCGTCGAGATGTCGCGCCTGCCGGGCCCCGCCGGCAAGGTGATGCACGCAATGCTTCGCATCGGCGACTCAACCCTCATGATGGTCGACGAGAATCCAGAATGCGGCATGCTGGGACCCAAGTCGCTGAAAGGTTCCCCCGTCGTGGTCCATCTGTACGTCGAGAATGTCGACAAGACGGTCGCGCAAGCGGTTGCCGCCGGAGCGAAGATCACAATGCCCGTCGCGGACATGTTCTGGGGCGACCGGTATGGCCAGTTGGAAGATCCGTTCGGCCATCGTTGGTCGGTGGCAACCCACACGCACGATGTGACAGCCGAGGAAATGCGCCAGGCGATGGCAAAGATGCAGACAATCTAAATTGGGCGGGAGGCAGGCGAAGCGGCTCAAGGCAAATTCGCCGAGTTCGTCCCCCTTCACGCGGGGTCGGCCGCGACGCAGCCTAGCATGACGGCGCTAGACGCGTCACTCACGGAGCCTCGCAGCATTGACGTCGGCGGCTTCTTCGGCCCCGTTACCCCGCCGGAACGCGGGTCGGCGCGGCTGCCACGCTCCTTCCCGCGCTTTAGCGCAGCGTGGGCTCGTAGGTCACAACTACGTTCCCGGACTTGAACCCTTTCGTCGAGAGCAGCCGGAGCGGGTAGCGCTTCTTTATGCCGTCAAACACGGTTTTTCCTCCGCCCAGCAGAATTGGCGTCAGGATGATGCGCAGCTCATCCATCAGCCCCTGCTCGAGAAAGGATGCCGCAAGCTCACTTCCGCCGACCGGGAGCAGTCCGTCCCCGGGAACCTGCTTCAAGCGCGCCACCTCGTCCGCAATGGAGCCTACGGCCAGGCGCGAATTCTGCCACTCCACCTTTTTCAGTGTCCTCGAAAATACCAGCTTGGGCGTGTTGTTCATCTTCTCTTTGACGACGGGATCGTTGTCCGCGGCGGTGGGCCAATAACCAGCCATAAGTTCGTAGGTTCTGCGGCCCATGATCAACACGTCCGTCGCCTGGAGCACCTCCACGGCATAGGCGTTGAACTCCTCGTCCACGAGGTGCCAGTCGATTTCGTGGTTGGGTCCCTCGACGTAGCCGTCGAGGGAAACCGACATTTGGAAGATGAGCTTCTTCATGTGCCGACGTTGTTCGGGCAGCCTTTCGCGAGGCGCACGGGTCCGCAATATAGCCCATTGCTGCCATTCCACGAATAAGCCTTGACGGTCCATATTTGGCCGATAACGGAAACTCGCACGAGGTTTCTTCGATCAAATTCCGCTGTCGGGGAACTTGCGTGCCCTGTCGAAGGTGTGCAACAAACGTGGTTAGGATCATTCACCCGCTGCACGAGTCAAATTCGGGGAATGGCCTGTGATGGCACCAGCTCGAAGCAAGGAATATGTGAGGCGCCGCGGCAGTGGTCTGGGCCTTCGCTTCGTTGCACGCAGCGTATCCAGCGTCCGTCCGGGCTGCGCCACGCTTCGAGCGATTCGCGCAAAATCAGCCGCTGGTATGGCTCTTCGTCCTCATACACATCTTCCCAGAGCGAAAAACTGTGGCGGTAGTAGCACAGATCTCCCCGCGCGTCATAGCCGCGCCACTTGGAAGCGGGCACGCTGTCGTCGTGAAAGAACTCCACGCGCTGGGGCCGGATCACCGAGGTTTGCAGTTCGATGGGCAGACCGGACTGCCAGATTTCGGGGTTACTTTGCATTTTTTTGGTCTCACGTCGTTGCAGGACCGCGCTTCAAACATGCATCAGCCGAGATCGCGTTGTGCGCGACAGGTCCCGTTGCGGCAGATCCCGCGCTGTTGCCAAAAGGGCTTGCGCCCTAAGGTAGGCATGGTGCAACGTGAAATTTCCCAAAAGGCACAATCCATGGCTTCGCCCCATGATAGAAATCCGGTTGCCGTGAATTCGGGTCAGCTGAATTCGTGCACGATTGCCTTAACGCGGACACATGACGGGCCGCGGGCTGGCGGTCATGAGCGGGCGCAGTTTAATTGGCGCCTCCGGCCAGGGATAGCGGTTTGGTTGGGCGCGCATTGTTCGGCGATTGATCATGCGTATCGACATAGCCTCCACCCAGTTCCAGAACTCACGCCTGATCTCGTCGGGAAAGCCGACGTCGTCCAGGGCTAGCAACATTTGCGTAAGCCAGACGTCCCGCGCCTGCTCGTCGATCGTGAACGGAAAATGCTGTGTACGCATACAGGATGGTCCATTCAACAACGTATACCGGGTTGGCCCACCCGTCGCTTCGACGATAAAATCGGCGACTCTTTCAACGCCCGCCGCGAAGCGGATCGGATCGCGCGCAAACAAGTGACCGACACTCGATTCGCGCAACCGTTCGTGGTGGCGCAATACCAAGGCGCGCAACCTCGGCTCACCAGCCACGGCAAAGACGCGGTCAGACGGGAACGGTACCGGCGGAAAGTCCAGATCTGACGCAGCGTCTTTCCAGCGCACTCGCTTGCCCGCCGCTAGCAAGTGGCCGCTGTTCGAACAAGCGAAATTGCGGTCCTGAGCCCCCATTACCAACAGTCCTTCGCCTTCGGTGCAAGCGCTGGCGGATCCAGACACGGCGCATCTCCTTGGTTGTCCAAACAAGGCCAACATTTGGCAGCTTGGGCAGACCACCACGACCGTCCCTCATCGTTTTCATCGAGACGTTCTGGCAGCTACCACTCAAAGAGCAGATTTCGTGCCTGGCAAAGGACGAACGAGAGGGACATGCGATTTTGTGTCTGATCGCCCGCGATTTGGCTCAACCCGGTGTTCTGCGCATGTCGGATTTTCGACAATAATGATGTTGCAATCGTAATATTCATAACAATATAACGAGCTTTTTACGCAATTTCCAAATGAAAGCTCGCTCCCAGCATAGTCGCGATATTTGGGTCGACGCTGCTCTTTTTTGGTGAACCAGGAGCGCTATTTCAAAATCACCATTACGCGGTAACATGCAGATAACGGCCCGGTTTGGTGGCCCGTGTCAGCGGGCTCGGTACCAACGGCACAATTTGCCTTGCACCCGAGGCTGACACTACCAGCATGACGCTGTTTGCTGGCTTACAGGACGGGGACGAACGATATGTATTCTAGCGATGTGCGCGTTGGTCTCTGAAGCGTCCGCGGACCCAATCGCCACCCTGTGGCACTTTTGATTGCCCCCGTGCTTCAGGACCATCGTATGAAATCGACACGTTGCGTCTTCTTTCTATCGGTTATTCTCGGCAGCTTTTCCGGCGCTGCTTTGGCCGACGAGGTCCAGGTAGCGGTGGCCGCTAATTTCACGGCACCAATGAAGCAGATCGCCGCCGAGTTCGAAAAGGACACAGGCCACAAGGCACAGCTCATATTCGGAGCCACTGGGACTTTCTACGCCCAGATAAAAAATGGCGCGCCCTTCGAGGTACTGCTGGCTGCCGATAGCGCGACTCCAGCGAAACTGATCACGGAGGGCAACGCTATCGCCGCAAGTCGGATTACCTATGCAATCGGAAAACTTGTGCTCTGGTCGACGAAGCCTGGCCTGGTGGACGACAAGGGTTCCGTTTTAAGGCGGGCGGAAATCACTCGTGTGGCTTATGGCAATCCGAAGCTGGTGCCATACGGAGCGGCTGCCGTCGAGGCGATGAAATCGCTTGGCGTTTTCGACGTGCTCCAGCCAAAGCTGGTGCAGGGCGAGAGCATCTCTCAGGTATATCAGTTCGTCCTCTCGGGCAACGCTGAGATCGGCTTTGTAGCGCTTTCCCAGGTGTTCAAGGATGGAAGGATTCCCGAAGGCTCGGCCTGGGTGCTTCCCGCGGACCTGTATTCACAAATTCGCCAGGAAGCCGTGATCCTAAATAAGGGCAGGGATAATCTCGCTGCCATTGCGCTTCTCAAGTACCTGAAGTCGGACAAGGCGCAAGCCGTGATTACGGCTTTTGGCTACGACCTATGAGCCTTTGCCCTGACGGACCGCTGGAATTTCGCCTGACTTGGCACGTGGTGCCCGTTAGAGGCGATGGCAATTTTCATGGCTCAGTGGCAGTGAAGTGATGGTCTAACGATGAACGGTGCAATGCCCACTGTCGCGACAGATTGGGGACTTCCATCCGCGAGCAGGATCCGATTTTCTTTTTCGCGCGGCAGTCATTTGCAAAGGTCGATGGCGAGAGCCAAAAGAGGCGAATAACGCGACGCACATCCTTCTCGCCTGATCGCATACTTGCGAAGCACCGGGGCCGTTACATCGGCTTCGTTGTCGGAGTTGGGCAGCTTGGGACGCTGGGGGCAGTGGACTCGAGCACTTGCCGCGGTATACCTTGACGCTGCGGCACGAACTGGCGGCCGCGGAGTCCGAGCTGCGCGAATTAAGCGATGACGGGTCGACGCCGGGTCGGCGCCTCGACGAACGACTGCGCGGGCGCCGCGTGCTCTATGTTGGCGGCCGCCCCAGTTCGACCCCCGCTATCCGGGACCTCGTCCTCAGACATGGAGGCGAGTTTCAACGGCACGACGGCGGGCTTGAAGATCGCAAGGGGTTGCTTGCCGCTGCGGTTGCTTGGGCTGAATTGGTCGCGTTCCCAGTCGACTGCATCGATCATGACGCTGCGCGCAATTTAAAACGCTTGTGCACACGGCAAAGTGTGCCATTTCTCGCACTGCGCTGCGCGAGCATTGCCAGTTTCGCGACTGCGTGTTCAACCGGGCCTGGGCCCAGCACCGAGGATGACGACCCAGCTCACGCCACATGCTTGCGGCACGGGTAAGCGTTTGAGGCGGACCGACCTTCTTTGCATAATCCTTTTGCCGCCGAGATACCGAGGTAATCGCTCTGGCCGGCAGGCGCACCATAGTTGTGACTTGGTTTCGAGGATGTTTCCAAGAGGATTTTTTGGAGCAACTTGGTCGAATAGGGCGATTGCGGACCAACGCGCTTTTCTTCGCTTCGATGCAACTTTACGGCTGGCAGCGACTCGTGGACGTCAGGCGAAACCAACCGACAGGCGGGGGTTCTCGGAATCGCGACAAGCTCCGCAAACACGGTACCGTGGGGAGCGCTCGCGTACCATCCTGGAGGCTAATCGAAAGTAGCGAGAATTACGCTCGAAGCCTTGAACAACGCGCAGGCCGATGCACCCTCGACCAGTCCGAGTCTCTGGACGCTGTCGTGGGTTATGACTGCGATGATATTTCGTCCGCCTGGCAGCGTAAGCACAATTTCGTCGTTGACGGAGC
Organism: Burkholderiales bacterium; assembly: GCA_900290295.1. Classification (GTDB taxonomy): domain Bacteria; phylum Pseudomonadota; class Gammaproteobacteria; order Burkholderiales; family Burkholderiaceae_F; genus GJ-E10. The sequence goes on along the minus strand of OMSW01000063.1, from coordinate 9,939 downwards.
CACGATGCAGGTGGGACACGGATCCCCAAAGTTGGTTGCGCGCTGTTGTACGAATCGCCCGGCCCGTCATCAGGATCACCGACGAGGCCTTGACGAAGGCGTAAACCTCCTTGCCAATGGCGAGACCAAGCCGTTCCGCGCTTTCCCGGGTGATGATCGCAGTCATTTCGTTCTCTTCATCAAGGCGCAGGCATACCTCAAAGTTCACTGCGCCCTCGCGCAATGCGGTAATAGGTCCAGCGAACTGGTTTCGAGCACTGGTGTTCATCGCCGTTCGGCGAATCAGGTTGCGATATTGGCGTATATCACCAGCGCCGTCTTTGCCGAGCCTTTTCGCGACCCGGTCGAGAATCCCCTGATAGTCCTCTTCCATCGCTCGGTAGAACGCAACCATCCGCCGGCCATAGTCGGTGAGCTTGGTTCCTCCTCCATGCTGGCCACCGACGGATCGTTCCACCAGCGCTTCATCGGCAAGGTTGTTCATCGCATCGACGGCATCCCAGGCTGCCTTGTAGGACAGCGGAACTGTCTTGGCGGCATGGGAAATGGAGCCATACTGGTCAATAGCTTCGAGCAGGCGGATACGGGTGTCACCGAGAAAGGCGCCGAGTTCCGTTTCCAGAACGAGCTTACCAACGAGTTTATGGTGTGGGGTACGACGAGGCATTCTCAGGGTTTCCTATCTGCGGTCCAAGACGTCAAACGATTTGCCGCCATTGCCCCACGCCAGCATGCCAGTAAGAGGCTCTGGACCCGCGGCTCTAAATGGGGCCGTATGATGGAACATTCCGTTTCGGCTAGCACGAAAGGATCAAAATGAAAATCAGCGCTCGCAACATTCTCAAGGGCTCCATCAGCCACCTGCAGCATGGGGCAGTAAACGACGAGGTTACGGTAACAATCGGCGGCGGCGACAAGATTACCGCGATTGTCACCAGCAGCAGCGTGAAGAGCCTTGGGCTGGCGGTCGGCAAGGAGGTCGTCGTCCTTGTGAAGGCATCATCGGTACTGGTTTTGACGGACAGCGCCGGTGTCCGACTTTCCGCACGGAACTCCCTTTCCGGCACTATCACGAATGTCGTAGACGGAACAGTCGAGGCAGAGGTGACGATTGGCCTGTCCGGAGGCGCCGCGATACACGCCACCATAACGCACGATTCCGTTGCGGCATTGGGATTGAAGAAGGGAATGCCAGCAACCGCGGTGATCAAGGCGTCTTCGGTCATTCTCGGCGTTGCCGACTGATCGGACGGCGCTCGCTACGTCTTTATGTTAGAGAGGCGCCACGGCTTCAAGTGGCGTGGCCTGCCCAAGCGCTTTGGCAATTGGCACACGATCTACGCCCGCATGAACCGCTGGTCCAAGTTGGGTGTGCTGGATCGAGTGTTCGAGAAGTTGCAACATGCTCAGATCGTGCGCATCAAGATCGAATCGGTATGTCGCGATGCTGACCGCGTGCCACATTTACCCGCACACCGGGGTATTCGCCTTCATGTTTCCGGCGCTGATCGGCCTGAGCTGTCTGTTCACCAAGCAGCACTATTTGATCGATGTGCCGGCGGGTGCCGCGCCGGGCTGGTTCGACTACTGCCTGTATCTGAAGATCGCGGCCACCTGAGGAGCCTCTAGCTTCGCGCCCGGTCGGCGAGCCGCTGCGAGCTGCCTTTGGATTTTGATCTCAGATCGCCATCGCCTCGATCCAGGTTTCCGAGATCGGCGAACAGGACCCATAACAGCCAGCAGGCCGCACATTTCACTCACTTCTGGCATCGTATTGGCTTTCGAAGAAGCTGGAGGCTGGCAGCCGACCGTAACGAGTCGCTCGGATTTCCCGGAGGAAACTGAGGTCCACGAGGTGAGGAGTGCTCATTCCGGTCCGGTTCCCTTCCGCATCGCGTGTTACGTTGCTCAGTACGTTCAGGTTTCGTGATGGCGAACTGCGACTGTTTGATCAAGATGCATGATGCTTAGTCCGCCACCAGACGTTACTCCTTCACCTTCAACGTTCCTTCGTTCGCCGCAATGAACGCCCGGATAGCGTCAGACATATCGAGGAGCTTCAGCCACTGTTCCTTGTATAACGTTATCGGGAAACGTCCCATTCCATAGATTGAAAGCCCACCCTTCTCGCTGACTTTCATGGTGATGCCGGTAGCGGCCCCCCTTTTAAGCGCAGCGTTCTCGTTGCGCAGGCGCTCCAGCTCCTTCTTCACATCATCGTCAGACATTGTGACTCCCTGTTAATTTAAGACCGGCCATGAAATCGCATTGATTTGGAGGCGTTTTTACCAGGTTCAGGAATTTCTAGACGTACTGTCCGGGCGGTTGAGAGAAGCCGTTAAGGAGTGGGAAGATTCAGGACAAAAGTCTATTCTGGCATGATTAATGCGGTTTGGCGCGCATGACCACGCATTCCATATGCTCGAGGCAGCGAGGTTGATGTGCGCGGGCCAGTGCGTGTTCGCGTATGAGTAGCTCTATCTATGGCGCGGCATAGCGATAGCAGAACTGCCGCAGTTGGTATCAGCTCGACGGCGGCCGCGTCATTGCGATCTTTCCGGGATTTACACGTGAGTATGTGCAGGGGTGCGACGGCCCGATATGGGCAACTACGCCTTTGGTTAAGTGGGCCTGGATCGCTCATCGGCGAGATCATCGTGCGGGGTTTGGAAAAGCGCCGTGCGCGCATTCTCGTGGGGCTGGACGCTGTGATCAGCTCGCCGGTCGAGCACCTGACCCCGTGAAATACAGGGGCGCGCTCACACGCAGCGTTCAAACATGACTGTCCTCCTTGTTCTCCTGTTCGTCGTGGCCGCCATCGGTGGTAGCCTAGTATTCTTGACGGTCCGCATGGCGCGTAAGGTGGAGGCGGCATTGCCACCAGTCGGCCGCTTTGTCGACGTGCCTGGCGCGCGGCTTCACGTTGTGGAGCGCGGCCAGGGCCCGACCCTGCTGATGGTGCACGGGCTGGGCGGCCAGCTCGGCCACTTCACCTACGGCATCGTCGACCAGCTGGCCACGCAGTACCGCGTGGTGGCGGTGGACCGGCCCGGCTCGGGCTACTCGGTGCGGGCGCCAGGCGCGTCGGCGGCACTGGGCGCACAGGCCGACGCACTGGCGGCGCTGATCGACCGGCTTCAGCTCGGCCGCCCGGTGGTTGTGGGCCATTCGCTGGGCGGCGCGGTGGCGCTGGCACTGGCGCAGCGGCACCCCCAGCGTGTGGCCGGCCTGGCGCTGGTGGCGCCGCTCACGCACCTGGTGCAAGGTGTTCCCGCGGCGTTCAGGGGCCTGGTGATCGCCAAGCCCTGGTTGCGCACGCTCGTGGCCTGGACGCTGGCCGTGCCGCTGACCATCGTCATGCGCGACAAAGTGCTAGGCCTGGTGTTCGACCCCGAGGCCGTGCCGCGCGACTACGACACCCGCGGCGGCGGTTTGCTAGCCCTGCGGCCCAGCCATTTCATCGCAGCCTCCACCGACCTGGCCGCGATGCCCGAGGACCTGCCCGGGATGATGCAGCGTTATGGCACGATGCAGCTGCCGGTGAGCATCCTCTATGGTCGAAGCGATCGTATCCTCAAGCCGCATGACCAGGGCGACGCGCTGGCCGCCAAGCTGCCCGGCGCACAGCTCACGCTGATCGACGGCGGCCACATGCTGCCTATTACAGCACCGGAGCGCGCCGCACAATTCATTCGCGACGCCGCGGCCCGTGCGCTGATCTGACTTGTGCTCAGCACTAGCCGCGATTGACGCGGCAATGCGCGGCAGCAGTTTTGGCCGCTGGTCGTGCCCCATGACGGGAATCATCTCGTAACCGGCCGGCGCGCCATCGTCAGGATGGGTTCGCCGGCCGGTTACGTTCTAGGGCCACGTATGACCGAAGTTTGCCGACAGCGGCTGACCGAGCCTGCGTACGTGCAACTATTGGAAGACCGGCGCCATTGTGAGACGCGGCCCTGCCAGGCGGAATCCCCTATGACGAGGATCTCGGGGCTTTTAGAAATTCTCTCTCTTCCGCGTCTGAAATCCGTCCCAGGATCACGTTGCGGTGTGGGTACCGCCCGAAACGGTCGATGATAGCCTTGTGCTTGACCTCAGAATCCAGACTTGCCTCCAAGCCATGTTCAGAAAATAGCCCAACCGCAATCTCGTGAATCTGACGCGATTCGCTATGCATGTAGGGCATGTACAAAAATGCCCTGTGGCGTGGTGCAAGGGCAGCTGCGGCTTTTGTGGCAACGGCCTCCTGTGCCAACGCTAGGGCCAGCGGGTCGGCCGCGAATGCTCGTGCCGTACCTCGGTAGATGTTATGCGAAAACTGGTCCAGAACGATGATCTCGGCGAGCCTGCCGAGCGGATGCACGCGCCACTTATATAGCTCGCATTGCAGGGCGCGCGCATGCAAAGCGCCAAATTTCTCCGCGATGAGGTGATCGAAGTCGTCATCGTGACGCCACCATTGCGCTGGCTCAATTTCGACGAACCAGAAATCGATGATCTGTTGATGGTCCATGGTTAGGTGTGCCCGTAACTCCGTGTTGACCCAGGTCCGACCGAAGAATCCCGTGCTTGTGCGCGATCGATCCTCAACCACCAAACAGAACGACACCACCTGGGGCTCTTCCTCGCCACAAGCTTGCAGAAACCGCCGCTGTCCGTGTTTGGGAATCGTCCGCGCGATCCTCGTATTACCGCCCCCGGGCCGACCGTGAATTTTCCGTGCGTCCGGTCTCCTTGGCACCGACCGACTGCTACCGGATGCACAGCGGCCATTTCGCTGTAGGAACGCGACGTAATTCCGAACCGATCGTGGCTTTGGGCATTCCGTACTATCGCTGTGACAAGTGTGGCAGCGCTTGTCACAGCACTTCGCAATCGCCGCTCTCCAGCCCTCATCCCCCCGTCATGCCACTTCGGATCGCGAAGGCCGCGGCCTCGGTGCGGTTGACAGCGTCGGTCTTGGCCAGGATGGCCCGCACGTGGTTGGCGACTGTGTTCGGGCTCACAAACAAGCGCTCCGCAATTTCGCGGTTGCTCAGACCGCTCGCAACCAATCGCAACACCTGCGCCTCGCGCGCGCTCAATCCAGCTGGATAAGTCTGAAATGGCTGCGCCGGATCGATCTCGCGTCGCGCGCTGCCGATGCGTTCAACCAGGGCTCGCATGCCCAGGCGCTCGGCATCGGCACCTGCCTGATCGAGCAGCGCGCGCGCGGCGTCCAGGTCGCCTGGAGCGCCGCGTGCCTGGCGCATCAGCGCAAAGCGGTAGCGCGTGTGCGCCAGCGCGGGCTCAGCGCCCTGGCGCCGGTTCATGGACAGCGCCGATTCGAAATGGCGCTCGGCATCCGTCCACAAGCGCCGGGTCGTGGCGAGCCAACCCAGCAAGGATGCCGCCGCGCCTAGGCATCCAACCGTCGTGCCGATCAGCAGGTTGCGGCCGTCGTAAGGCAGCAGCAGGCGGTACAACACGGCCGCACGCGGCGCATCGCCGAGCCAGGCGCACACCTGGGTCAGGTAGCTCAGACTGGCGGCGCGCAGCCCGTCGCGGCGGATGGCGCCGAAGTCGTCGGCTGCCAGGGCGTCGAACTCGGCGCGGGCCTCGTCGAGCTGGCCGATCTCGGCGTAGATCAAGGCCAGACCGGGCCGCCACGTGCTCGCCTTGGGTACCGTCTTCACGAAATGGCGCACCAGCGGAGCCAACTCGCGCAATCGACCCTGCTCGCTGCGCAGCGCAAACATCTGCATCCCATATACGCCGTGTGCGTCCAGCCCCGGCATGCGGCGTCCGATCTGCAGCGCCTGCTCGATCAGGGTCTCGGCTTCGGCGAACCGTCCCTGGAGCAGCGCATAGGTCGCACGAGAGGTTGCCGCCACATACCGCAGGAACGGCTGCCCCAGCTCGGCGACGCGGCTCTCGTAGAGCTCGAGCTGCGCGAGCCAGCCGGAAAGGTCGCCCAGTTCCATCAGATCGAAAAGTCGCCAAGCTTTCGCTTCCAGCGCGCGCAGCACGTTGCCAGCGCTTTCAGCCAGCCGAATGGCTTCTTCGATTTGGGCCAGACGCTCTGCGCTACGCTCGGGCTGCCAACGCGCCGACACCGTCGCCACCAGCGTCGAGACGAGCGTCGGCGTGTCGCCGCTGCGGCGCGCCATCGCCACCGCCTGCGCCTGCACGATCACGGCCTGCTCATCCTCGCCGCTGAAGATCAGAGCGCGTGCCAGCGAACTCAGCAGCTGTGCCTTGACCGCGCCGTCGCCGCTGCCTTGAGCATCGAGCGCGTCGCGCAGCAGCCGCGACGCAGCCAGCCCCGGGAGGCCGGGCTCCCAGGTTGCCATCTCGAAGCCGAGCGCCGCCCTTGCAAGCTGATCGGCGGCGCCATCGGTTCGTGCCTGCGATGCCGCCTGTTCGAATGCTTCGCGGGCCTGCAGATATTCGCCCGCCAGCGTGAGCGAATCGCCCAACGCGTTGAGCATCGGACAGCGTAGCGCCGGGTCGCAAGCGTTGCTGGCGTCGATCGCCTGCAGCGCCAGACGGTAGTAGCGGGCTGCTTCCTCGTGGGCAAGCAGCAGAGTGGCCCGTTCGGCCGCGCGCCGCGCAACTTCGGCCACACGCGCAGCGTCGCCGCCCGGCAAGGCTGCAGCGTAGTGGTGGGCCAGCGCCGGCAGATGGCGCTCCAGATCACGGGCATGCAGGGCCTCGATCGCCATCGCCACCTGCAGGTGCAAGCGGCTGCGTGTTGGCATTGTGATTTCGCCGTACAGCGTTTCACGGATCAGCGCGTGCGAGAACTGGTACTGGCCCGGCAGCTCCTTGGCCTCGATCACGTGGGCCTGCAAGGCCTCTTCGATCACCGCGTGGCAGGCCTGCGCCGCGGGATCGTCGAGCAGGCGCTGCAACAGCCCGAGATCGAAGCTGCGTCCGATCAGCGCAGCGCGCGCCAGCACGTGGTTGGTCAACGCCGACAGTCGGTTCAGGCGCCGTCCGATCACTTCCTTTACGCCCTCGGGAATGCGGCGCGGCAGGGCGGCTCTGTGCGCTGTCCCTGCACCGTTGGCGCTCGGGCCGAGGACGGCTTCCTGCATCAGCAGGCGCGTCATTTCGGCAATGAACAAGGGATTGCCTTCGGTCTGACTGTGCAGCGCGTCGAGCAGCGCCGGTGTGAGACCGCTGCCGCCGGTCTGGGCGATCAGGTGCGCCGTTTCGTCACGATTCAGGCCGGCGAGGCGCAAACGCTGGAAGTGGCCGTAGCGCGCCAGATCACCGAGCGTTGCCGACAGCGGATGCTGGCGATTAAGTTCGATATCGCGGTACGTGCCGAGCAGCAGCAGGCGGGTGTCCTCGAGTTCGGGTGCGAGGAATTCAAGCAGCCGTAGCGATGATGCGTCGGCCCAGTGCAGGTTGTCCAGGATCAGCAGCAGCGGCTCGTTCGCGGCAGCGCGCTTCCAGAACCCGGCCATCGCGTCGAACATGCGAAAACGCTGCTGCAGCGGATCGGCGGTGGGCAACAAGGGCGGGAGTCCGGGCAGCCGCTCCCGGATTTCGGGAACGAGCTCGGCCATCGGCACGGCGGCAGCACCCAGCGTGCGGCGCATCTCCTCGTCGTCGTGGCCTGCGAGCCAGGCACGCAGGATCTGCAGCCACGGCCAGAACGGCGGAGCCCCGGGTTCCTCGTTGCAGCGGCCCCAGAGCACGCGAGTGCCGACGGCCCGTTGGGCCACCGTCTGCGCGGTGTGCGTCTTACCGATGCCGGGCTCGCCGGCAAGCGTCACGATGCCGCCGTGCCCCGCAATCATGCGCGTGAGCAGCTTGGCCAGAGCGGCGAGCTCCCTTTCGCGGCTGACGAACGGCGCGCCGGCCGTGGCGCTCGGTGCCGGCGGCGACAGGCTCGTGCCGCAAACGTCACAAAACCGAGCTTGGGCTCGGTTGTCCCGGGCGCAGAGCGGACACAACATCCGGGTTAGAGCGGCTAGAGGTAGGCCTCGGGCCGCAGCTCGCTGACTTCGATCACGACATCGGCCGGCAACCCAGCGAGCCGTGCCGCTTCGCGGATGGCCTCGGCGCTTGGCGCCTCGTACAGGCAGTAGGTCTTCTTTCTGTCTGCCGAAAGAAATGAGAACAACCAGTCGACGCCGCTGCTGTCGTTGACCTGCTTGATCGCCGCGGCACCCGCGGCGTCCAAATGGAGTTGCTCGCTGAACTGACGCTCGATGAGAAACAGCGGCATCGAATCCCCCCAACGCCCCGGCATCCCGGCTGCAGATTTTCATTATCTGCCAGAGCGTTATGGAGGTCAACATTCCCACGGTGACAGGATGGTCAGAATTGACTATGGCGCGGCAGTTGGCACCGCACTGCAAATTGATCAAGCCTGCGCATGGTAGCCGGCCGATCGCAGGGCTAGAGTCGACGCACCGAACGGCAAGGAGCAGACATGTTCAACGACACCGATCTGGCAGCTTACGGCGCGCAGCTGCGCGGAAGCCTGATTCGACCCGGCGATCCGAACTACGACGAGGCGCGCAAGGTCTTCAACGCGATGATTTCCAAGCGCCCGCGCCTGATAGCCCGCTGCGCCGACGTGGCCGACGTCATCACGTCGGTGAATTTCGCGCGCGAGCACTCGTTGTTGCTCGCGGTGCGCGGTGGTGGGCACAACGGCGGCGGTCTTGGCCTATGCGACGACGGTCTGGTTATCGACCTGTCGACGATGCGCGGCATCCGCGTCGATCCGAAAGCGCGCACGGTGCGCGTCGAGGGCGGCTGCACATGGGCCGACGTCGATCATGCAACCCATGCCTTCGGGCTCGCCACGCCGAGTGGCGTGATCAGCACCACCGGCGTCGGCGGCCTAACGCTGGGTGGCGGTCTCGGCCACTTGACGCGCCACTTCGGACTCGCGATCGACAACCTGCTGGCAGTCGATGCGGTGCTGGCCGATGGGCGCTTCGTCACGGCCAGCGAGCAACAGAACGGTGATCTGTTCTGGGCCGTGCGCGGCGGAGGCGGCAATTTCGGGGTCATCACGTCGTTCGAGTTCCGCCTGCATGCCGTATCGACGGTTGTCGCCGGTCCAACGCTGTGGCCGCTCGAGCGCGCCGCCGAAGTTTTGCGCTGGTACCGCGCGTTCATTGCCAAGGCGCCGGAGGAACTGAACGGCTTTTTCGCGTTCCTCACCGTACCGCCGGCGCCGCCGTTCCCTGAGGCCTTGCACATGCAGAAGATGTGCGGCGTAGTCTGGTGCTGTTCCGGCAACCCGGCAGCTGCCGAGGCGGCACTTGCGCCGGTTCGGGCGATGAATCCGACGCTCTACGGCATCCAGGCGATGCCGTACCCGATGCTGCAGGGCGCCTTCGACGGCCTGTACACACCCGGGCTGCAGTGGTACTGGCGTGCCGACTTCGTCAATGAACTGTCCGACGAGGCGATTGCGTTGCATGTGGAACACGGCGCAAAACTGCCATCGCTGCACTCCACGATGCACCTCTATCCGATCGACGGTGCTGCTCAGCGCGTGGGCCGCAAGGAGACCGCGTTCAGCTACCGCGACGCGCGCTGGGCAGCGGTGTTCGTCGGTGTCGATCCGGACCCTGCCAACGGTGCGCGCGTTGGCGCATGGGCGCGCGACTACCAGACTGCTCTCCACCCCTACTCGGCGGGCGGTGCGTATGTGAATTTCATGATGGAGGAAGGCCAGGACCGCGTGCAGGCCACCTATCGCGACAACTATCCACGGCTTGCGGCAATCAAGCGCAGCCTCGATCCTGGCAACCTGTTCCGCGTCAACCAGAACATTCTGCCAGCCTAGCGTATTACGGCATGACCCTGGTCTAAAGCGCGGGGCCATTCATCCTAGACAAGAACAGAACGAAACTGGTTCTGTACCTGTCAGCACGCGCTTCGAACTTGCTGGTCCGCGCCACACGTGCCGGCCTCACCTGCCTG
>OMSW01000313.1:3411-5432 GCA_900290295.1 Burkholderiales bacterium | reverse complement strand
TGGGGCACGAGAATCTCGGCGCAACCACCCAAACCGAATCAATCGGGAGCCGGCGCTGGGCCGCGCTCCGGCCTACGAAGAAGATGCCCGTCAGGAGACCAGGCTTCTGGTCGAGGCGCGGATCCTTAGCCTCGATTGGGGGGCGGACAATTCCCGGCGGTATCGGCATTGGCATTCATCGCTGCCTCCCGATTCGTGCATCCGCAACATCGCTCCTCGCCATTTTTTATGACAGATTTGGGATATCGGCGTGTCGCTGGGGCAGGTCCGACACCGCGGGAGTGCCGGCCTGGGACGCGGGGGACTTCCGGCTAGGCCGCCAGCGCACGGCGGCGCGACAGATCGATCAGCCAGGCATGGGTTCCGGACTTCTCCGGGCCGCGTGCCTCCTCCGGCGGCTGCGCCTGTACGTAGCTTCCATCGGCCTGCATGAACCAGGACTGGCGCTGATCGTGCAGACAGATGTCCAGGATCTCCCAAAGGCGCTCGCGCAGCGCCGGCTGCTCGATCGGCGTCGCGGCCTCGACCCGGCGCGACAGATTGCGAAACATCCAATCGGCGGAGCCGATGAAATAGTCCCCCGCAAGCGGATCGGAAGATCCGTTGGCAAAATAAAAAATCCGCGAATGTTCCAGAAATCGCCCGATGATCGAGCGCACGCGGATGTTTTCAGTCCAACCGGGAACTCCTGGACGCAGGCAGCAGAAACCGCGCACGATCAGGTCGACCTGCACTCCTGCCTGCGACGCTCCCACCAGTGCGCGGCACAGTGTGACGTCCTCGACCTGGTTTAGTTTCGCGATGATCCGGGCCGGCCGGCCGGCGACGCGATGGGCGATTTCCCGCTCGATCAGCGCCATGAAGCGGTCGCGCATCGTCATAGGCGCGACAAGTAGTTTCTTGAATTGCGGCGCGCGCGCTGCCCCGGTCAGGTAATGAAACAGATTGACTGCATCACCGGTGATTATCGGGTCACAGGTAAATAGCCCGACGTCGGAGTACAAGCGCGCGGTCTTGACATGATAGTTTCCGGTCCCGATGTGCGCGTAACTGCGCAGGCCGCTCGCCTCTTTGCGAACGACCAGTGCCAGCTTAGTGTGCGTTTTGAGGCCCAGCACGCCATAGACAACATGAGCACCGACCTTTTCGAGTTCGCGCGCCCAGTGCAGGTTGCGCTCCTCGTCAAAGCGTGCCTTTAGCTCGATGACGCAGGCCACCTGTTTGCCAGCCTCGGCGGCGCGTATCAACGAGCGGGCAAAGGGGGTGTCGTCGCCGACGCGATAGACCGTCATTTTGATCGCGACCGTATTGGGGTCGTCCGCCGCGGTCTCGATGAAGCGCTCGACGCTTTGCTCAAAGCTCTCGTACGGATGGTGCACCAGCACATCGCCGGCACGGATCGCGGTGAATACCTCCCCATCATCGATCGGCATGCGCACCGGTGTGAGCGGACTGAAGGGTGGATCGCGCAATGCCGGCAGATCCAGACTAGCGATCTGGAACAATCCGGTGTAGTCGAGCAGGCCGGGCGGATCGTAGATATCTTCCTCGCTGAGGGCAAAGCGCTCGACCAAGGCGCGGCGCAGCTGCGGGTCCGGGTCGGACGAGAAATCGACGCGCACTACCGGCTGGAACCGCCGTTCGCGCACCGCATCGGTGACCGCCTCTGCGACCGTTTCCCCCTCCTCCTCGCCGAGCTCGACTTCGGCGTTGCGTAGAATGCGAAACAGGGAACTGCCGACGATATCCATACCCGGAAATAGTTTTGTGGCGTTGTTCTGGATGAGTTCGTGCAAGCTGACAAAGCAGAATCTGACGCCCGTGCCCGGCTTGAGCGCGATCCACTGCGGCAACACGGTCGGAATCTTCACGCGCACCGGCACGATCTCGCCGGTCTCCGGATTGCGCACCACAAAGCCGAGATTGGTCGACTGGTTGGAAATGAATGGGAAGGGATGCGCCGGATCAAGTCCCAGCGGAGTGAGCGCCGGCGAGACATTGGCGTCAAAATAGAGCGAAGC
>OMSW01000313.1:0-3401 GCA_900290295.1 Burkholderiales bacterium | reverse complement strand
GGCCCGGGCTTGCGGATCGCCTTCGTCGTCGACTTCGCCGCCGGCGCGCAGCATACCGACCCGCTTCATGGTGAATTCGTCCAGGTTCGAACTGAAGATCGCCAGGAATTTTAGGCGCTCAAGCAGCGGCGTGCGCTCGTCGATCGCCTCGTGCAGCACCCGGCCGTTGAACTCGAGCCAGCCGACGTCGCGGTCGAACCAGGCGTGCTTGAGCAGCGCCTTGGCGCTCGGAAAGGGTGGAATGGCTGGTGTCCCCGCCTTCATCGTCGCTTCCTTATTTTGCGGGCAACGTCATCGGATACGCGGGCTTGTGCCACGGGTTTGCGACCTGCGCATGACAGGATGTTCTCGCTTAGCGCTTGCGTGCCGCCTCTTGCCGCCGACTCCAACGTGAACCGTCGTGCCGAGATTGCACTGAGCGATCAATCGCGCGGGACTTCATGCTCTATTACGGTCCGGCAGCTGCTTTGCCTGGTGTACTCGAAGTTCGGCGCAATCACCAAAACAGGTTCAATCCGGAGTCGGCGCCCGCGGTCCGATCGTCCCTATTTCGCCGCCGAGCGACCGCTCCTGAGCAATTTGAGCATCCTTTGCGAAGCACCGGCGGCAGCCGTCCGGCGACAGGGCCGGCAGTCCTGCCAAAGCTGCGCACCCCTTTGAAGACACACTGTGCGGGCGATGCAATCCGATCCGAAACTGACATCGCCTCGTCGCTCCTGTGGTCAGGCTCGAATCTCACGACTCAGGATCCGAGTTCGATATTACGACGCAACGCACAAAGAATAGCATTCGAGCAGCTCTGGACGTTGTCGAGACTACTCCTGCGCCGGTAGCGAATGCGCCCGTAGCAATGGTGGCCGGCCATCGCTGGATGCACGCTGACCCGAAACCGGAAATTTCCGCCTTGCCCTCGACGGTCCGGTCACGGCGAGGACGGCTACTCTCGGAATTTCGCGTGCATTCACTAAACATCCGTCGATTTGCGCCCGTTTTGTGCGTCATTTCCGATCGAGACTGCCTTGGAGAGAGTGTCAGGATCGCATTCGTTCGCGGTAGGTCGTCCGTTCGATTCAGTTCGCCAGTTCCATGACCGTATTCTCCGGGGATGTGGGGCGCGGTCCCGAGCGGCGCTCTGCGATGAGCCAGTTACTTGCGCGGCCGTTGCCCCAGATCCTTGTGCCGGGGCGCAGACCGACGTTCCCGGGGAATTGGGCGTCGGGTAGCTCTTTCGGATCTGCTGATGAACCTATTCGATCTCGACGATAGGGTGACCGCAGCGGCCGTCGCCGCCGCGGGCACCATTATTGGGGCCCTGATTCAACTGCGCGTCGCCTGGCGTAAGGAGGTCTCGGAGCGCGCGCGCGGTGTACCGTTGACGAAAAAGTCGCGCCGCGGCCCGGTGCTAGCAGTGCTTTTGCTCCTCATCGCCGCCGGGGTGGGCGGCTTCGCGTTGTCGCAGTACCTGGTGAGCCAGTCTGACCGCGAGTCGGCGGCATTGCGCGGCGAGCTGCAGACGCAGCTTGCCCAGATCAGCGCGACCGCGGAGCGGCTAGAGCGGGCGACCCTGGGCGATCATGGTCCGACCGCACGTGCGGACGATTTTCACCGAGGGGCCGAAGACGTCACCGTGACAGCGACGGTTGGACCGTGCCGCAGCCGCGCCGTAGGCGATGCGGCACCAGGGTGCACCGAGCAAGAGGCGCTACGGGTGACGCTCTGCGGGAGCATGCCCTCATCGGCGGTGGTGACCGCCTTGGTTCTGTACGCCCGCCCAGAAGACACAACGCAGCCCTGGACCGAAAGTCGAGTTGCCCCCGGCCAGGACGTCGGGCGGGTCCGCTTCGCAGACAAGTCGTTCGAGCGGGCAGAATCGGAGCAGACGAAGCAGGTCTGCACGGCCTTCTCCGACTGGGATGCAGAACATGCCTACAGCGCGCGCCTAGTCGTGAAATACGCCTCTGACCCTGCGTTACACGAGGTCTCGCACGCGATGGTCGTGCCAGTTTCTGAGGAGCGTTGAAAAGGTTGCGGTTCGTACAGCGGGATCAGTCGAGTGGTGCTTTTTGGGGGAGCGGCTTGGACAATCATCCAGCAGCTCTTCAAGCCCCTTCCCGTATTGCTGCGCCATACCTGCACTCGACGAGCAGAGCGCCGCCCGCGGCATGACCATGCCGATCGTTGATCTCCTTGAATCGATCCATATCGATGAAGACCAGGCCGACCTGAACTGGGCAGCGGGTTGCTTGAGCCGATACTAGGCAGTCGTAAACCCTATGTTCGTCGTTGTGCCTCGCATTGGCTAATCCCACAGCGGCACAGCGAGTACGATATCCCCATTCAAATGGGGGAATACCGGGGCCATGGCCCGGTGGGTCGCGCGCAATCGAGGCCAAAGACGCCAGCCGGCACCAGGATCGAAAGGGCGCCAAACGGCCCCGGTATAACCATCACTAAAAGGACGGCGTGGCCCAGACCTTCAAGGCCGGCTCCACCTACTTTGAGAAAATCTCGACACGCAACAGCGGCAAGGGGCCGTGCCGGGTGCTGATTGTTTGTCGAGCTTGTTCGCCAGGCGTAAGCCGGACGTGGTTACAGAGGCGTGGAACGCCAATTTCTCCGGTTCCCGCCATCCCGGCACCACCAAGGATGAGAATTCCATGGGATTCCTGAGCAGACTCGTCCGAGACGACTTCACCAAGACAGCGCTCGAGAGGTTTGTCGATGGTGTCACGCATAGCACCATGAGTGAACGCGTCAAGACCCTGGACGAACCTCTTAAGGTGCCGTATGCCCAAACCATGACGGTTCTTCTGCGTTCCAGGTCGTTCACGAAGGAACTCAAGGAAATCGCTCAGAAGATGCCGGAGCCTTTTCGCTCGGCACGGACGTTTCCGCACGACCTTATCTTTGCAGAGATCGTCGCTTTTTACTACTTCATTGCGATGACGGATTACTTCAAGGAGCAGGACCGTGAGGAGGAAGGCGAGGACGGAAGGCGGAGCGACTCCTATTCCCGGGCCTTGAGGAAATCGCTCGTTCTTGCCAATGCACTCGTCCTGAAGCGTTCCGATGCAAAGCTGCCGGAGGGATTCGTCGTCCTGAGGACTGCCGGGTATTCCTCGATCGGGGACGGAGGGCAGAAAAGCGGCGCCGACGCGCTGCTTAGCTTCATCATGAAGGCATGGAACCCGGAGCCCGGTGGCAGACCCGCTTTGGACGATTCGGCCCCCTCCTTGGCCGTTCGAAACTTTATCGCCACGGTGCCGTTCGACGAGATCAGAGAGCTTTGCAGGGCCATTTACGGGGTAAAGCAGAGATCGCGAATTTCGGCAACCGATAGTGGGCGAAATGGGTAGGACATTGCCGCCCGCGAAGCGTTTTATGCATCCACGCGCTCCTGC
>OMSW01000003.1:2275-2461 GCA_900290295.1 Burkholderiales bacterium | reverse complement strand
TGGTTTGGCGGCCAAGGGCGGAATCGAACCGCCGAGGGAAGGACGTTCCGGATTCGGCGCAGCTTATCCGCAAGTTTTCTGCTAAATCCCGGCAGATTGATCTCGCGACATCAAGGACGACGGCTCCTTGGCCTCGGTTCCTGCGGATTCTGGGAATTTGTGCAATTTGCCATGCGCGATTGCGCA
>OMSW01000003.1:0-2265 GCA_900290295.1 Burkholderiales bacterium | reverse complement strand
GCTAAACTCCGCTGCGGCTTTTGCCGAGCGGTCGCCTGCGGGTCGTGGCCGCATGCCGCGCTCGCCGACCTTTGGGTCGGTCCGACGCCTCACCTGCCATCAGACCGGACGCAATCCGCCATGTCATCTTTCGCACGATGGCACGCCCAAGACTGAAGCTCTTGCTCGTCCTATTTGCCGTTTGCACGGTTGCCGTCGTGTGTGCGGTTCCCGACGCACGTCGTGTGTTGTTGCAGTCGGCCGGACGCTCGCTGGTTGCCGACGATCCGGAAGAGCCAGTAGATATCATCGTTATTTCGGTGGACGCTCAAGGCGCAGGGGTGCTGGAGGCAGCAGACCTCGTGCACCGGGGTCTTGCCGGCCGCGTCGCGCTTTTCTCGGAGCCGCCGAGGCGAATTGACCAAGAATTCATGAAGCGTGGAATGGAGTACCACGACGCCACTGCCCTGGCCATGCGGCAGTTGAAGGCTCTCGGCGTCCCCGTTGTTGAGCCCATGCCCAGAACGGCCGCTGGAACCGAGGACGAGGCGGTCTTCTTGCCGGGTTGGTGCGATCGGAATGGATTTCGGACAATCATTTTCATCAGCACTTCGGATCATTCGCGTCGAACGCGACGCGTATTACAACGAGCAATGTTGGGGCATGGAACCCGCGTTCTGGTTCGCTACTCGCGGTACTCGGAATTCAATCCCGACACCTGGTGGTCCACCCGCGACGGCGTACGCACCGAGATCATCGAGTTCGAAAAACTGCTACTCGACGTCCTGAGCCATCCGCTTTCGTGACAGCAGGTGGCGCCGTCAGCGTTTCATCCGCCCCACCTCCCGCTGCCAGTGTCCGCAGCGTGCGCTCCCATGTACCGCCAAAAAGCGGCCGGACCCGCTAGTTGTGATGTTGCAATCGGCTGTACCGGTTCCTTCGAGCTGAAATTCATGCCGGGAAAGGCACGCCGGCGGCATATCGGGCCCGATTGCCAATCCTCGAAGTTCAAGTGCGGGGCAACTTTGCGCTTGACGCCGTTGCTGGCTTGCTCGAAAACCATCTCTTCTATGCTCGGCGCCTTTCGAAGTCATCTGCATGCGTGAAGTTTCCATTGGATCTCGTGCGCGAGGCAATCCTTCCGATCTCGGTTCTTTTTCTTTTTGACGACGCATCGTGCAGGTCGTCCGTGATATTTCTTCCGAATAGAAGAACAGCTAACGCCATGGGCTGTCGAATAGGGGGAGTGTGGTTCTGCACCCGCTCCCTTCTGAAGCGCTTGAGGCCTGATTGCGGCCAGCACCTCGGGCATCACTGGAAAAGCCTTGCAAGCGAGGGGGCTGTCCATATAAGCTTGCGCGAAAACCCAGAATACCCGAAGGTGAGTCGGAACCACTCCCTCAGATCGCTCTTTATTCGACGAGCCGTGTTCGGGCAGGGGTAAAGTGGGCCCGGAAAATCTCGACTTTTTGCGTTTTCACGCCATCTTGGCCATGAGCGGTCCGTCGATTGCTGGACATGATTTTTCGCATTGCAAACATTGGTGGTGGCGGATGTACCCATAATCCGCCGCTGGGACCCGTTAGTTCTTGGTGCGCTGGTCGGCGCCTGCGCAAATTGCCTTTGATGGAGGGCAATGGAATCTTGTACTGCGGCTAGCTGCGATCGCGCTATCCCGACTAACCTGAAACCGCTTCCTGCGTGATGGACAACGCCCGACGCTGGCCAGCGAGGCCATTATTCAAGGAACCATCGCGCCCAATCGAGGGGCACATCTGCGCCACGATCTGGCCAACGCGCGCCCTGAATTCCACAGAACGCTGGTTCGACGAGCTCTATTTCTGGACCGAAGGATTTGAGGCGTCCACAACGCAGCGTGCGCGAATCCAGTGGGCCGCGCTCCTTACTGCTTTTTTCATGCTCGAGCACGAGCGTACCGATCGTGTGGGAATCACGGTCTCCTTTGGCACGGTCGAGCGATTCATGGATGAAATATTGGAGGGAATTGAAGCCCATGCCCTGGTAGACCAACGCCTTTGTGTGATGTTGCGCGGCTCCGTGCAACGATTGCGCTCGACGTACCGCTTGCGCGCCTTTGTTGATTACCTGCGGGTCCATCAAATTCCGGTGGGTTACCGATCTGCACATAGCCGCATCACGATGGAGCTGGCGTCGATCGATTTTCTGCAGCCCAGTTTTTGTAAGATTTTGGCACCCAGCTCCTTGCGACCGGAGTTCTGGAGCGATTTTGTTCTCGAGGCGCGCGTGGTTGGAATTGACCCAGAG
>OMSW01000017.1 GCA_900290295.1 Burkholderiales bacterium | reverse complement strand
GAGAGCGTTTGATATAGCGCATCGGTGCAGTAGTAGGAGGCGCAATCTATGCCGGTTTCGGAGCGGATGCCCTGCCATCCTAGCGGCCGCGGCGTGAAGAACCCGGGCACTCCGCCGGCGACGATGGAAAAGTTGGCAAACACTTGGCCTAGTGCTTCGCTCCAGAGGCTTTCCCGGCTGCGGCCTGCCGTGACCCGTGTCCAGAAATCCTTCAGGCGATCAAGACGCCGCTCGACCGGATTGCCAGTTATCAGCGCGCCATTGATCGCGCCGATCGAGGTGCCGATTACCCAGTCGGGCTCAATGCCGCGCTCGTTCATGGCCTGGTACACGCCTGCCTGGAACGCACCGAGGGCACCGCCGCCCTGGAGCACCAGCACGACCTGGCCGAGAATGGGAGGCCGATCGTATGTCGGCGAAGGCGTGCGCTTCGTCATTGCAGCGCAGGCCTGCGCGCGGGCGCGGAACTCACGCAATATGGGCCCATGGGCTGGGGCAGGCCGGCGATGTAGCGATCTCGCATTCGCGGTTCAACTAACGCGATGTAGAACGGCGATGCGCGCGGCGTCGACGGCGGGCTGCAGATCGGGTACGGCTTCATAATGCGGCTGCTCCCAGTCAATGCGCGGTCCATGCCCCTCGTTGGCAGGATCTCACCGCGGATCGGCGCGGCGCCGTGGCAGCACCGGAAGCTCACGAGCAAGGTGCACCACGGCAAAACGCTGTAGCAAAAAATCTTGCTCGAAAATTTCGCCGAAACCGTACGCAAGCGATGCTGGCATACGCGCCGGGCATTGTTTCTCTCTCATCGGGCAAGGCCGACCTAGCGTTCTCCGTGCAGTTGATCGCCAGACAATGCGACGCGCAGCTTCTCGAGGGGGCGAGCCCGCTGACAAAGGGCAAGTCTATGGGCCTTGCCCTGCTGGCCGGTCCGGCAGATGATATATCTAACGCTAACAGTATTCCGTTAAGTGCACGAAGGTACTCACTGAGTGCCGTAAGTGCTTGAAGTTGCAGAGGAATCAGACAACCCTGAAATCGCAGCCATTGCTGAGAGTCTCTTTCTTTCAACAACCGGCAATTTCGACAATGACCTGGGTGCTATAGCAGCAACTGCGTCATTCGTCATCTGCCCCAGATTCCCGCTGCCAGAACGCGCAGTCGTTTTTTTATGTGCGGAGAATCGTCACAGACTGGACCACGGGCTTGGGTAACATTTGAATTTTGGGGAACTTCTTTTGGAGAGACGCATGAAAGCATCTACACTTTTCCTTCTTTCCGGATTGGTTGCGCTAGGCCTTCTCTCTAGGCCCGTTTATGCAGTTTGCACACCCGGCGAAACGCGGTGCGGTGCCGATAGCGAAATTCAACGGTGCAACAGTGATCACACTTGGAACGCGTCGGAACCGGGCACGACGTGCAATCCAAATAACAATCGCAGTGATAATGCCCCTCGCTACAACGATCGCAGCGGTGGCGATAGTGGGCAGGGCGACGGCCTACAGCCCCTGTGTACGCCAGGTATCACACGCTGTGGTGCCGACAACGAAGTGGAACGCTGCACACAGGACAGTAACTGGAGCAAAGAGCCGGGCACCAGTTGCAATCGCTAGCTGACGTCGTCGTCCGCTGGCCTAGGGAAATCAGGCGATTGCGGCCGCGCCTCGGCGTTGGCCCCGAGCGCCCTTGCGGCAAGCGATGGGCGCCGCCGACTCGGTGACAGCCCAGCACAGCACAGCCCACCGCGACGTGCCCCAGGTGTGGGAAGCAATCAGTCGCCCTTGGAAATGCGTGCAGGCACAGCGCCCACATGACGGGCTGGCGTCTGGATCTGATGCGGGCTGAAGTACACCGGCTGCATCGGCTCAGCGTACCGGCAACGCCGATCACCGTGATGATTCGCGTCAACGTCGTGCCGAACGAGCAGTCGGGCGCGGTATCCGGGCACCGATCGCCGTGTTGGCTGGGATCCCAATCGACCATCGTTTTAGATGATGGGCAATTGGTAGGTTGTCGTCGCGCCGCCCCAAAACGCGCATGGATGTTAGGGCCTAGGATGAGTCCGTCTCCTGCAAGACGGAACCCCTCAAGGTTCCTTGTACTGCGCGCGAATGCTTGCATTCCTTGGACCAGAGCTGCGGCGAATGCGGCAGAAGCCTTGACGAAATTAAAGCGATCGGCGGCAAGGCGCTAAATTAAAGCTCCGAACTGCAAAGCGGTCGCATTGAACCCCGGCGCCCATTGGACGGGGAGTCGACC
>OMSW01000045.1:12273-14719 GCA_900290295.1 Burkholderiales bacterium | reverse complement strand
GGCAAGGCCGACTGGGTGTTGGAGCACGATGGCAGCCGTATCATCGGGGTGCATAGTCGCAGCTCCGATGCACCGCTGCGGCACGCGGGC
This sequence comes from Burkholderiales bacterium, assembly GCA_900290295.1. Taxonomy (GTDB): domain Bacteria; phylum Pseudomonadota; class Gammaproteobacteria; order Burkholderiales; family Burkholderiaceae_F; genus GJ-E10. The sequence goes on along the minus strand of OMSW01000045.1, from coordinate 14,629 downwards.
TTTGGTCCGGAAAGCGCGCCATTTGCCGTGGCCAGGAGCTACGCGGAATGGCGCTTTCTCGCCGTCGACGCGGTGACGGCCGTTGCATGCACGCAGGCCGATGCCGGGGAAAATGCGAAAGCAAATACGCACGCGAATTAGTACACGAATGCGAATTGGCATGCCAAAGGAACGACGCGGCGATTGCAATCGTTTGCGGGCCTGATCCGCCAACGGTTCGGTGCCATGCTCCAGCGATCATCCGGATGCAGATCCGCGCGGCCTGGCGGACCCTGAGACGAGCCCGGACGGTTGCTATGACATGTCATCGAAATCGGCTACATTTGGGGGTTCTTTTGAGACGGAGTCCGGATTGAAACGCGCACTGATTACGGGGATCACCGGCCAGGACGGTGCCTACCTGGCCGAGCTGCTGCTCGCAAAGGGCTACGAGGTGCACGGCATTAAGCGACGCACCTCGCTCATCAACACCGATCGCATCGATCACCTCTACGAAGATCCGCATGTCAGCGGCCGCCATTTCATCCTGCACTACGGGGATATGACGGACTCGCTATCGCTGCTGCACGTGATCCAGAAGGTGCAGCCGGACGAGATCTACAACCTGGCGGCGCAAAGCCACGTAGCCGTGTCCTTCGAGGAGCCGGAGTTCACGGCCAATGCCGACGCCATCGGCGCGTTGCGCATGCTCGAGGCCATCCGCATCCTGGGGCTGGAGCAGAAGTCGCGCTTTTACCAGGCCTCAACATCCGAGCTCTACGGGCTGGTGCAGGAGGTCCCGCAAAGGGAAACGACGCCGTTTTATCCTCGCTCGCCCTACGCGGTGGCCAAGCTCTACGCCTATTGGATCACGGTCAACTATCGCGAGGCCTACGGCATCTATGCCTGCAACGGCATCTTGTTTAACCACGAGTCGCCGCTGCGGGGCGAGACCTTCGTCACGAGGAAGATTACCCGCGCGCTGGCACGCATCAAGCTCGGTCTGCAGGATTGCCTGTACCTCGGGAACTTGTCGGCGCTGCGCGACTGGGGACATGCGCGCGACTATGTCGAGATGCAGTGGTTGATGTTGCAGCAGGAGCGGCCCGAGGACTATGTCATCGCCACGGGCGTCCAATACAGCGTGCGCGATTTCGTCGATGCCGCGGCGCGCGAGCTGGGCATGGATTTGCGCTGGCAGGGTAAAGAGGTGGAGGAACACGCGCTCGACGCAAGGGGCAGGACGGTCGTCGCCGTGGACCCGCGCTACTTCCGGCCCACGGAAGTGCAGAGCCTGCTCGGAGACGCAAGTAAGGCGCGCAGGCAACTGGGCTGGACGCCGAAGATCAGCTTTGGCGAGCTGGTCTCGGAGATGGTGCGCGAGGATCTCAAGATAGCGGAGCGCGACGAACTCGTGCGCCGCCACGGATACCGTACCCCGGAACGGTACGAATAGAGGCGAAACCGCAATGATGGAAGCATCCACGAAGATCTACGTCGCCGGACACAGCGGCCTTGCCGGCGGCGCCATCGTGCGCGAACTGAGCGTACAGGGTTTCGAGCGGATCGCCACGCGCTCGCATGCCGAGCTGGATCTGGAAGACGCGCTAACCACACGCAAATTCCTGGAGCAAGAGCAGCCGGAAGTGGTGTTCCTTGCGGCCGGGCACGTTGGCGGCATCGCGGCCAACAATGGGTTCCCGGTCGACTTTCTTCTGCGCAACCTCAAGATCGAGACCAACGTCGTCGAGTCGGCACACGCCGTCGGTGTGCGGCGGCTGATCTTCCTGGGCAGCTCGTGCATCTACCCGCGCGATTGTCCACAGCCGATCCGCGAGGAATCCCTGCTCACCGGGCCGCTGGAGGCGACCAATCGCCCATACGCGCTGGCCAAGATCGCCGGGATAGAGATGTGCTGGGCGTACAACCGGCAATACGGCGCGCGCTACCTTGCCGCGATGCCGACCAACCTGTACGGGCGCGGCGATAACTATGAACTGGAGAGCTCGCACGTGCTGCCCGCGCTGATCCGCAAGATCCATGAGGCCAAGCAGGCCGGGAGCAAGCAAGTCGTCCTCTGGGGAAGCGGTACGCCCCGGCGCGAGTTTTTGCACGCGGACGACCTGGCGCGGGGGGTGGTATTTCTCGCCAAACTCGACGACGCGCGCTACGCGGAGTTGACGCAGCCGGGCAAATGCCCCGTCATCAACGTGGGTACGGGGGAGGACCTGACGATCCGGGAGCTGGCCGACATGATCGCCGAGGTGATCGGTTATACGGGCGAGTTCGTGCACGACCGCAGCAAGCCGGACGGTACGCCGCGCAAGGTGATGGATGTCTCGCGCATCCGGAACTTGGGGTGGACTCCGAAGACCAC
>OMSW01000045.1:0-12263 GCA_900290295.1 Burkholderiales bacterium | reverse complement strand
CCGGCGCTGAGCGCAGGCCCGAAACCGCCGCGGGCCTCGCTGGCGCCGGCGGTTACATCGTGAAACCCCCACGCGCGAATCTGCGGCGTATGATCAAATTCGAGAGTGAGTAGTTTCGTTGCTAGCCCGCTTTTGCGGCGGAGGCGCAGACGATGAAGATCGCAAATCGCAGCTATGCGGCGGCACTGACGCTGCCAGGCTTGTTGCTTTTGCCCGTGATCTGCTCGGCCGAAATCTACGGCTGGATCGACGGGGCCGGCGTGGTGACATATAGCAATCTGCCACCGCCTCGCGGGGCCGATGTCACCCAGGTTATCCACGAAGATCCGGTCGCGCCCAAGGTCCAGGCCGAGGCTGCGCGCGAGGCCCAGGCCGCGGCGCTCAATGATCGCATGCGCCTGCTCGAGTGGGAGGTGGCGCGAAGGCAGCAGGAAGTGGTCAATTATCCGATCGCTCCTCCGGCAGCGCCCTCCGGTGGCGACTGCGGGCCCAATGATTACGACTGCGTTGCCGCCTGGTGGCCTCTGTATGGCGGGCTCTGGCCCTCTAACAACCGGCGCAACAACCATGGGCTTTACACCCGGCCGGGCGAGCGCCGGGGGCCGATTGCGCCGACGCGCTTTTCCGGCGTAACGGCGGCTTCTCAGGGCGGCGGCCGCGGTCGTTGATCCGAGGGCGCCGCGAAATTTGTAGCGCGGTTCTCGGTCTCTGAGCGCGTGCCGAACTCCGGCGCCGGGGTATCCGCTTGCGCCGCCTAGACCGTCAGGGCGTACGCGCCGCCTTTGGCAAGTGCGCGTTGGTAGGCTGGCCGCGAGTGGATGCGCTCGAGAAAGCGCATGAGCCTGGGCCGATTTTCATCGAGCCCGCCGCGCACTCGCGACAACTCCAGCGGAAAACTCATCTGAATGTCTGCGGCGGAGAACTCCGAGCCCGCGAACCAGTCGCGCGAGGCCAGTTCGGACTCCATGAAGCCAAGGTTGCGCTCCAGATTCGGTTCGATGAAAGAAGTCTTTACCTTCTTGGCGATTCCATGGGCAATCGGCCGGACGAAAAACGGCATTGGCGCAGCCTCGATGCGATCGAAAACCAGCTTCAACAGCAGTGGCGGCATCGCCGAGCCCTCGGCGAAATGCAGCCAGTACGTGTAGCGCAAGCGATCCGGCGATGCGGGTGCCGGTCTTAGGCGCCCCTCACCGTATCGATCGAGGAGGTACTCGATGATCGCTCCCGACTCGGCGACGGTATTGGGTCCGTCGGTTATCACCGGGGACTTGCCCAGGGGATGAACGGCCCGCAGCTCCGGGGGCGCAAGCATGGTCTTCGCGTCGCGCGCATAGCGCTTGATCTCGTAGGCGAGGCCCAGCTCCTCGAGGAGCCAGAGAATCCGCTGCGAGCGCGAGTTATTCAAATGGTGAACGGTGATCACCGGCATCCCTGTGCAGTGCTTTCATGAGTGCAATGCCCTAGCGCAGTCTACAAGCACGCGCGTGGGGCCCAAAGCGGCATCGAGCCGCTGCTTCGGATTTCCCGGAAGAAAAGTTCGATTGCATCATTCTCGCGACCGGCTTTCGTCCGGACCTTCGCAAGCTCTTGCCAGACGTAAAGGGCGTGTTTGACGGCCAGGGGATGCCGGTCGCAACGGGCCGAGCCACCCGTGAACCCGGCCTCTTTTTCTGCGGCCTCATCGCGTCGCCTACCGGGCAACTGCGCGAGATTGGGATTGAAGCGCAACGAATTGGACGGATCGCCAGAGCTTATCTGTCGCCTTGACGTCCTTCGAAATTCTCAATCGCTGGCGTTCGCGTACGTCAAAAACGAGAACGTCTCCTCGAAGGGCCAGTCCGGCGTTTGAGATCGGGATCGGCTATCTCGCAATCTTCGATACACGCCCCTTTCGGGATAAGCGGCGAATTTTACGAGCAACGTATCTGAATTAGCGCAATCAAATCAAACAGTTAAAATCGCTGATCGCGACTTTGCAAGATCTTTGCAAAAGTATTCGCTGACTGTCTTTGCGACAACTGCGAACGAGCTCGTCAAGTCGTGCAGCCCTTGGGATCGCGAGCGTAGCTTGTTGCGCCTCTTTTGCAAACGCTGGTTGGGCCACGTCAAATTCGACCGTACCTGGATCTGGCGAAATGCAATTTTTGTAGTGGCAAATGGCTTTTATCCCGACACATGTTCGAATAACAAGATTCAGCCTACAGTAAGCATCGTTACGCAGTTGAGTGCAAGCCAAGGAGGCGGATTTGAAGACGCTTAACCATCAATTCAAATTAGCGGCACGCCCGGTCGGCGCTACGAAGCGCAGCGACTGGACCTACTCCAGCGAGGAGTTGCGAGATCCAGCGGAAGGTGAAGTGCTGGTAAAGATCCTCTACATTTCATTGGATCCGGCCATGCGTGGCTGGATGAACGAAAGCAAGGCCTCCTACATACCGCCGGTCGCCATCGGCGAGGTAATGCGCGCGGGCGTAGTGGGTCAGGTGATCGCGTCCAAACATCCGCAATTTGCGGTCGGCGACCACGTCAGAGGCATGTTAGGAGTACAGGAGTACGCGTATTCGACCGGCGAGGGCCTGACCAAAGTCGATCCCAAAATCGTGCCTCTGCCGGTGTATCTGAATGCCTTGGGCATGCCAGGCTTGACGGCCTATTTCGGTCTGCTTGAAGCCGGCCAGCCAAAGGCGGGTGACGCGGTAGTGGTTTCCGGCGCTGCCGGTGCGGTTGGCACCATTGTTGGCCAAATCGCCAAGATTAAGGGTGCCCGCGTAGTTGGTATCGCCGGTGGTCCAGACAAATGCAGGTACTTGATCGAGGAACTCGGATTCGATGCCGCCATCGACTACAAGAGCGAGGATGTGAGCGCCGCGCTTAATAGACTTTGCCCCAAAGGCGTAGACGTTTTTTTCGACAATGTCGGCGGCGACATACTAGACGCGGTCTTGACCCGCCTCGCTCGTGGCGCCCGCATTGTCATTTGCGGAGCGATCTCGCAATACAACAACACCACTCCAATCAAGGGCCCGGCGAACTATTTGTCTCTTTTGGTCAATCGCGCAACGATGAAGGGCATCATGGTATTCGATTACTACCCCCGTGCCGCTGAAGCCGCGAAGGAAATGGGCGGCTGGCTCGCTTCGGGCAAGATCAAAACCCGCGAAGACATCGCGGAGGGACTGGAACACTTCCCGGAGGTTTTCGCAAAATTGTTCAGTGGCGAGAACAAGGGCAAACTCGTTCTAAAGGTTGCATCGGCCTGAACGGAAAAGTCCATGCGCAAAGCGTGATTCGATGCTACGCATGGCGAGTGGTCTCAGTCGGTGCAGACAAACGGGCGGCCGTCATCTTGAATCTGCATTCGTTGATGACTGTCCGCGGCGCCATGAGCATGCAATGTTCGAACCTGCAGATGGTGCCCCGGGCCGGACTCGAACCGGCACGCCCCCTTTCGGGATAAGCGGCGGATTTTAAGAACAGTGCGTCTAAATTATGGCAATCGAATCATAGTTACAACGAAAGCTTGGGTCTTTGCAAATTCTTTGCAAAAGAATGCGCTTGGTCGTGGCGCGGCAAACTTGGCTCAGTTGTGAATGGCTTCTTCGAGAATTTCCGTGGCCCATTGATTGAGGCTCTTGCCGGCGGCTTGAGCGGCGACCAAGGCGGCGCCGTGCACCTCCGGCGGAACTCGTAGCATCAGTTTGCCCGATGCCGGTTTCTCGGGCCGAAGACCTTGTTCCTTGCAATCCTTCAAGAACTCATCAATCGCCTTGGCGAACGCGGCACGCAGCTCACGTACGGTTTCGCCGTGAAAACTAATCATCGTGCGCAATCCAAGAACGCGCCCGACAAAAATGCCGTCTCGTTCGTCAAATTCGATTCTCGCGGTGTAACCTTTGTGGTTCATGACATTCATGGCTTGACTCCAACTCGTTCCAACAACTCGCGCGCTTCCTCGACCTGGTAGCGTTTTGCCTCTTTGCCTGGATGTGGGCGATGACAGTGCCAGTGTTCGCCGAGAAGGCTGATCTTCACTCGTGAACCTTCACGCTCGGTCACCGTGCCGCCGAGGGCAATAACCAATGCCTCGATCTGCGAGAACACGACAGATGATGACGTCGGCTTTGCGAAGATGGCTAGGAGCGTTTTGCGCTGCTTGGCATTCACACGCAAATGCTATCGCTTTGTGCTAGCAAATGCTAGCGCTTTATGCTATCAATCGGCAGATCGACGCTTTGCGCGGGTCTTGGAAAACGCCTTTGATCAAGCTTAGCCCTTCGTGCTTCGATCGATCTGCGATGGTGCCCCGGGCCGGAGTCGAACCGGCACGCCCCTTTCGGGATAAGCGGCGGATTTTAGAGCAGCGTGTCTAAATAATCGCAATATTATCAAGCAGTTAAAAGTGCCGCGAGTAACTTTGCAAGATCTTTGCAAAAAGTATTCGCTTTGTGCGCCTCGCCCAAAGCTATGTGCGAGCTGGTAGAGACGTTCAGCGTTGACGATTGCTCTCACAATTTAATGGCAAAGCTGCGGCGAACTCGAGTTGGTCAACATCCAGATCAATGCTGGCGCAACTCCCGAACCGCAAATCCATCGTGGCCTGCCCGCCATCCAGCCGACATGGAACGTCATTGCCGGACTTGCCAATTCTTCTCTATTCCGACAGGCAAAATTGCACGCTTCGAAGTTCCCATTCATAGGGAAGGGATGGCGGGTTAGTACCGCATTTTCGCCAAATGCGGAAGAAAAGGCGGACGCCCTAACACTAAGCCAGTAGATTGCATAACCGACACACTGACTAGATTCAGATTCGAATAAGCACAGTGTGTCAGTGAGATGACAACTACTACACTTAAGGGGGGCGTCGATGATCTACAGAATGCGTTTGCTTCAATGTCTTGGTGTTGCGGGATCGCTTGTGCTATGTGCAAATGCGCTCGCGGATTCCGAGGGTTCCGCTCGGCTTTCGTGCTACGCCATAGGTCACAGTGGGGCTGAGCCGCTCGGCGATCGGGAAGGCCATTCAATTGCCCAAGACCAATACTCTTGCGGTGTACAAGGTGGGTTGCTCGACGGCGGCGTGGTGACCGGAGGCGCTGTTTGGGAGTACGACAAGGCCAACGCCGTTCAGTTGTCTGGAAGCGGCGTTACTCGCAAACCCGGCGCGACTGCCGCGTACCAGAACACTGAGGGCAAACTCGCACTGACCATGACCAATGGCAAGGTCACCGGCTTCACCGGAACGGGTCGCGGTCACTACACGATGGCAACCGGTGCCGCCGCGGCATGGAACGGCAAGGGCTATAGCTTCACGTTCGCGACCACCGGCCCGTCCTCGTTTGTAGTAGACGTCAAAATGGATTAACCCCTAATCCACTAAACAGCGACGCGCGAGTGGTTGACCGCGTTTATGCCGTCGGTGCGGCGCGAAAACGAGGCCCCAGCGAACGCGATGTTCGCTGGGGCCTTCTCGTTTGGAACGGTGAATGGACGCGACGGATCGCGGTCGCGGTTCTGCGAGTCTGCGTTATGAAGCTGCCCGGTTGTCGCCCGTCGCGGATGGCAGCAAGGGTCGATGGAGGTCGTTTGCCATTGAGCAGAGTCGGATTTTGAGTGCTGGAAGCTGGGGAGATCGCGGGGCAGTGCCACGAACAAAACCGGGAGGATGGTCAATTTCGGCCAGCAGTCGAGCTAGAGAGCATTTTCTTGACGTAGGTTGTGCACATCGCGTGCGTTGATGCGAGAAAAAATGGTGCCCCGGGCCGGATTCGAACCGGCACGCCCCCTTTCGGGATAAGCGGCGGATTTTAAGTCCGCTGTGTCTACCAGTTTCACCACCAGGGCAGATCACCGAGTCTAAACGGACATGCCGCCCGCGTGGGTGAGAGTTGGCGCACGCGTGGATGTTGCGCCAGCGTACAATCCGCCGACTTCCGCCACCGGTGCGCCATTGGCCTCCTATCTTAAGAGGCACTCGAAATGTTTAGTTTTCTGCCCTCACCGTTTCTCCTAATACTGCTGATTCTGGTGGTCTATCTGGTGTCGACCATGTTGCGCAGCGTTGCCCAGGCCACCGTCGGTGTTGTCACCGTGTTCGGCAAGTACCACCGCATCATGCGCGAGGGGCTGAACATCAAACTCCCCTGGGAGAGAGTCGATGTGCGCCTCTCGCTGCAGAATCGCTCGCTGCAGCTGGAATTTCAGGCCATCACGCAGGATCAGGCCAACGTGAAATTCGCAACGATGGTCCTGTATGCAGTCGCCGGCTCGGATGAGGAATCCATCAAGCGGGCCGTGTTCAGCTTCGCCTCGGTGCAGGAATTTCAACTTGCCCTGCAGCGCACGATCGATGGGTCGATCCGCCAGTTCGTCGCGACGACCAAGCAGTCCGACATCCTTGGCATGCGAGCCGAGATCGTGGAGCACACCAAGAAAAATCTCGACGAGGTTGTCCTGGCCTGGGGTTATGTGGTCCGTGACATCCAGATCACCGACATGACTTTCGACAAGGAGATCATCGACTCGATGGCGCGCGTCGTCTCCTCGAAGAACCTGTTGGCTGCCGCAGCCAATGAAGGCGCGGCGCTGCTCGTCAAGCGGACCAAGGACGCGGAAGCCGAGGCCGCCTACAAGACGATAGGCGCAGAGGCGGAAAAAAAGGCCTCGGCGCTTCGAGGCGAAGGCTTGGCACTGTTCCGCAAGAACATCGCGGTCGGCTTGAAAGAGGCCGCGGAAAGTCTGAAGGCCGCGGGTGTCGATGCCGAGTTCCTGCTCTTTCTCGAATACACGGACGCGATGAAGTACGCCGCCGAGCACGGCCAGGGCAAGGTCATCTTTATCGACAACGGCGCGGCCGCGGCCTCCCGGGTGGTGCAGGGCATACTCAGCCTGGGCGTGGAAGCGCCGCCGGCCTCGACGGCGTCAACCGGCAATTAGCACCCGCCTCCGGCCACGGGGCTGCGCCGCGGACACGGCGCGCCGGAACCTGGACCCGAACGCGGTTGCGGGGCGCGCGGCTGTCAGCGCCGCAGGTATTGCGTGGCGCCGAACAGGTTCTCGCGGGCCTGTTCGTCGGTAAGCAGCCGGCGCTGACTCTCCAGCACCTGTAGCCCGCGTTGCACGGCGGGACGGGAAGATATCTCCTCGATCCAGCGCTGCACGTGCGGGAAAGCTGCAAGCTCGACTCCCTGGCCAGCGTGGGAACGGGTCCAGGGATAGATGGCGATATCGGCGATCGAGTAGGTGGTGCCCGCAAAATAGTGCGATTGCCCCAGCCGCCTGTCCATCACGCCGTAGAGCCGGCGTGCCTCGTTGGTGTACCGATCGATGGCGTATTCGATCTGCTGCGGCGCGTAGCGGCGAAAATGATGTGCCTGCCCCAGCAGGGGACCGACGTGTCCCACCTGGAACATCAGCCATTGCAAGGCAACAAATTTGCCGCGATCGTCGGCCGGCAGGAAGCGACCGGTCTTGCCGGCAAGGTAGATGAGGATGGCACCCGATTCGAACAGCGAAAGGGGCCGCCCGCCCGGACCATCGGGGTCGACGATGGCCGGAATCTTGTTGTTGGGGCTGATCGCCAGGAACTTCGGCGTGAACTGATCACCGGCGCCGATGTCGACGGCGTGCACGAGGTAGGGAAGTTCGCATTCCTCGAGCATGATGTGGATCTTGTGACCGTTGGGCGTGGGCCAAGAGTACAGGTCGATGGTCATGGGACTCCTTCTTCTTGCTTCGAACCTCGAGGATGGGCGATCCGACGCACGGGCCGCATGCAGCGCAGGCGGTTATCGTAGTTCAAGCGCCGCATCCGGTCGAGCCGCGGCGCCATCGCGGTAAACCATTGCGCAGGGGCAAGGCTAGCTTGCGCCATCGAGCTCCTCTTGTCCCTGCAGCCACTGGCTCTCCAGCCGCTGGACCTTCTCGCCCAGCTGTGCGCGCAGCTTGAGCAGGCTCGCGACCTCCGCAGCATCGCCGCTGTGATAAAAGGCCGGATCGGCCAGGCGCAGATCGATCGTACGCAGTTCGGCCGTGCTGCCTTCGAGGTCGCGCTCGATCCTTTGCAAGCGCTGCTGCAGCGGCCGGCGTGCCTGCGCCTGGGCTTCGCGCTCGCGCGCCTGTAGGCGCCGCTCCTCGCGGCGACGAGCCGGATCCTTGTCGGCGTCCGGCACTTCGGTCTCGCTGCGTTCTCGTCTGCTCGCCAGCACGAGCGCGGTGTATTGGTCCAGGTCCCCGTCGAAGGGAGCCAGCTTGCCCTCATGCACGAGCCAAAGCTGATCGGTGGCAGCGCGCAGTAGGTGGCGATCGTGCGAAACCAACAGCAACGCCCCCTCGAAGGAGGACAAGGCCACGGTCAGGGCTTCGCGCGTTTCCATGTCCAGGTGGTTGGTCGGTTCATCCAGCACCAGCAGGTTGGGCCGCTGCCACGCGATAAGCGCCAGTGCGCAGCGCGCCTTCTCGCCACCCGACATGCGACCAACCGGAGCGCTAGCCAGGTCTCCGGTGAAACGGTACGCACCGAGAAAGTCGCGCAACTCCTGTTCGCGCGCCTGGGGCGCAAGACGGCGCAGCTGGACCAGTGGACTCTCGTCGGCTTGCAACTGGTCGAGCTGGTGCTGGGCGAAATAGCCTATGGCCACACCCGGGGCACGGCGCAGCTCGCCCCGCAACGGCGTGAGCTCGCCCGTGATGGCTTTGACCAGGGTGGACTTTCCGGCACCGTTCACGCCGAGTATGCCGATCCGGTCGCCGGCCGCCACGACGATGCGGACATCGCGCAGCACGGCCGCCTCGCCGTAACCGAGCGCAAGGTCGGCGCCATCGATAAGCCGGTCGGGCAGCCTGCGTGGTTCGAGAAATTCGAAGCGCCACTCGTGCTGCGCGCGCACCGGTTCGACCTCGACCAGGCGCTGCAGCATCTTCAGGCGGCTTTGCGCCTGGCGTGCCTTGGTGGCTTGCGCACGGAAGCGGTCGACATAGTGCTGCAGATGGGCCGCGGTGCGCTTGTAGCTGCGCGCTTGGGCGTCCTGCTGGCGATTGCGTTCGATGAACGCGGATTCAAAAGCCGAATAATCGCCCGCGTAGCGTCGGATCGCGCCCTTGTCCACATGCCATATCGTGTTGACGCAACGATCCAGGAATTCGCGGTCGTGCGAAATAAGGAGCACGGTCGCCGGCTGGCGGCGCAGCCACGCCTCGAGCCAGACCACCGAATCGAGGTCCAGGTGGTTGGTAGGCTCGTCGAGCAGCAGCAGCTCTGCCGGCCGCAGCAATGCGCGCGCGAGCGCGAGGCGATTGCGCCAGCCGCCGGAGAAGTTCGCCACCGTCTGCTGGGCGGCCTCCGGCGCAAAGCCCAGCCCGCGCATCACGGTCATCGCCTGCGCGGTCACGGCGCCTGGATTGATTTCGGCGAGCATGGCGTGGGCGTGCGCCAGCTCCAGGTCGTCGTGCCCGGCCTCGGCGCGCGCCAGGGCGGCACGCGCCTGGGTGAGCGCTGCGTGTCCTTCGAGAACGTATTCGAGCGCGGTCGATGCGGCCGCGTCGATGTCCTGCGCCACGTGCGCAATATGTTCGGGGCGCGGGGCCTCGATGGCGCCGGCCTCCAGCGACAGCTGACCGAGGACTGCGGCGAGCAGGCTGGACTTGCCGCAGCCGTTGGCCCCGACTAGGCCGATACGCTCGCCGGGGGCGGCATTGAGCGTCACGTCCCGGTAGAGCACGCGGGCGCCTCGCGCCAGGGAAAGGTTGGTCAGTCGCAGCACGTCTGCCTTGCGGGGCCCGGCGCCTTCTGCCTGCGCGCCCGGCCCGGGAGTCGGGGGGTAGTCGGAAAGTGGCGCGAGACCCTACGCCGGCAAATCTTCCTGCAGCGCCATGAACACCATGTCGTCGCCGGCGCTGGTTGTCAGCCAGGTCAACGGGAGCTTCGGAAAGCTGCGCTCGATCGCGCGGCGCCCATCCCCGACCTCGAGAAACAGCGCGCCACCCGGCTCCAGCTGGGCATGGGCGCCCCGGACGATCTTGCGAATCACGTCCAGCCCGTCCGCTCCACCGGCAAGCGCCACGCGGGGCTCGTGTCGGTATTCCGCGGGTAGCTGATCCATCGCGGCGTCCGCGACGTAGGGCGGATTGCACAGTATCAGGTCGTAGCGCCGGCCTTCCACGGCTTCGAAGAGGTTGGACGACAGCAGGCGCACGCGCGCACGCAAACCGTAGTCGTCGACATTGCGCGTGGCCACCGTCAGGGCATCGAGCGAAACATCGATTGCGTCGATTTCGGCGGACGGAAACACGTTGGCGGCCATGATTGCCAGGCAGCCCGAGCCGGTGCACAGGTCCAGGACGCGGCGCACCGAATTCGGGTCCCGCACCCACGGCTGTAATTCGTCTTTGAGCAACTCCGCGATGAAGGAGCGGGGAATGATGCAGCGCGTATCGACGTAAAAACGGTAACCCTGTAGCCAGCATTCGTTGAGCAGATAGGCGGCCGGCATGCGCGAACGCACCCGCCGCTCGATAAGCTGTATGAGGGAATTGATCTCGCCCAAGGTGAGAAAGGCGTCGAGAAAAATCTCCATGCGTTCCAGCGGCAGCGAGAGCGCGCGCAGAACCAGGAACGAGGCCTCGTCGAAGGCATCGACCTGGCCGTGCCCGAACGACAGTCCGGCCTCGTTGAAGCGGGTAACGGCATAGCGCAGTGCGTCACGCACCGTTCGCAGGTTGGCCTTGGCATCAATGGTCATCGGTGGAATTTTCCAGGTTAAGGAGAAAGCGTCAACTGCTCAGCACGCGCGCCAGGGTACGGCGATATACCTCCTTGAGAGCGTCGATATCGGCGATGCGCACCCGCTCATCGACCATGTGTATGGTCGCATTCGTCGGCCCGAACTCGACCACCTGCGGGCATACCGCTGCAACAAATCGTCCGTCGGATGTGCCCCCGGTGGTCGATCGCGCCGGTCGCACCGCCAGCACTTCCTCTATGGCCGCGGTGAGCGCTTCGACCAGGGTCCCGGCGGCGCACTGAAAGGGCCGCGCACCGAGCACCCAGTCCAGGTCAAATACCAGCTGGTTCGCTCGCAAGATGTTCTCGACCTTGGCGCGCAGGGACTCCGGGTTCGACACCGGTGCGAATCGCAGATTGAAATCGACCTCGCAGTGGCCGGGGATCACGTTTCCGGCGCCCGTTCCGGCATGGATGTTCGAGACCTGAAAGCTCGTGGGCGGAAAATCGGCACTGCCCGCGTCCCACGTGGTGGTTGCCAGCTCGGCCAGCGCAGGGGCCACATCGTGGATCGGATTGCGCGCCAGGTGGGGATAGGCAACATGTCCCTGGACCCCGCGCACCAGCAGGCGGCCCGTGAGCGAACCGCGCCGGCCGCTCTTGATGGTATCGCCCAGACGCTGTACGCAGGTCGGCTCGCCGACCAGGCAAAAATCGATGGCCTCCGAGCGTGCCGTCAATGCCTCTACAACCGCCACCGTCCCGTCAACCGCGGGGCCTTCCTCGTCGGACGTCAACAGCATCGCGATCGAGCCCGAATGCCCGGGGTGCTCGGCTACATACTCCTGCGCGGCCACGGCAAACGCGGCAAGGGAAGTCTTCATGTCGGCCGCGCCGCGTCCGTACAAGAAGCCGTCGCGTTCGACCGGAACAAACGGCTCCGATTGCCAGGCACCCGGCGGCCCCGGTGGCACGACGTCGGTGTGGCCGGCAAATACGAAGGTGGGCCGTTGTGTGCCGCGCCGCAGCCAAAGATTAGATACCCCGTTACGGTCGAAGCGCTCGGCCACGAAACCGCTCGCCTGCATCCGCTCGGCAAGCAGGCCCTGGCAGCCGCCATCGGCCGGCGTGACGGAATTGCGGGCGATGAGTTCCTTTGCCAGTGCCAGTGTTGGCGACACGGATGCCGCGGGACCGGGATGCAATTGCGTCGCAGCGCGCATCAGATGTTGAGCGTGATTTCCGTGAAAGAGGCCGAACCGGCCTCGCCTTGCGGGCTGGCCGCCGATTGCTCGCGGCGAACTTTGCCGGCGTTGTTGATGAACCAGAGCAGGTTGTTCTGCGAATCGGCCGTCGCAAGCGCGTCGTCGCGCGTGATCTCCTCATCCTTGAGCAGCGTGTACAGGCTTTGCTCGAAAGACTGGTTCTCGGGGATAAGACTTTGTGCTAAGGCCTCCTTGATGGCCGAGATGTCCCCGCGGATGATCAGGTCGCGGGTGTGGCCGACATTTAACAGCACCTCGACCGCGGGAACTCTTCCGCC
>OMSW01000094.1 GCA_900290295.1 Burkholderiales bacterium | reverse complement strand
CAGCCCGCCACAGCGAGCGGGCCAGACGCAGCACGCGCGGCTCTTGCCCAAGTACATGATCGCGCAATCGCGCGCATCGCTCGCGTTTTTGCATTAGGCCGATTCCCCGGTGCGGTGGGAACTTCGATGGATCAGGCGGGTCCCATGGTGAACTTTGCGAGCGCAGGCAAGCGATGTTGTGCGGGAGCAAGGCGGGAAGACGTTGGAATTGGCCTTAGGCACGTGACCGACGCTACCGCGTATGCGCCGCATCCTTCAGCGCCACCGGATGTCATGCGTTTGCAGGATTTCTCCCGGATGCGGCTTGACGCACACTTGTGGTGCGTTCCAGCGGAGGTGCCGACATGACCGATGAGTTCGACGATGCTTTAGATCTAGTACCGTCTGCCGTTGATCGGCGACCGCGCGTTATGGCGGGAACCGAGACGACGAATAACATCCCCGAACTGGTTTCCGACGTTTACGACAAGGCGCCGGCACCTCTGCGCACGAAGCTCCTCGAGTGTCTGCTCGGCCCCGTTGGGCCACTTGCCTTGGTCGCAATTGCGACGGGGGCATTCGGCCACCTTCTGTATCGACTGCGGCAAGATGGGATGCCCATATCGCTCGATGACGCGGCTCGCATCACGTCGAATCACGTGCTCGAACTGGCTCGCTTTGTCGAGCAGAGCAGTCCGGATGCGCTGTTGCAGCTCGGCTCGCTGATAGCCGATAGCCCGATCGGCGTTGCCACGATGAGCGGTTCGGCGCTGCTGCTTGCCCTGCGAACCGCGAGGGCGAATTGACATCGTCTCCACGCAAGCTCGCTACGCACGCTATGCATGGAGATTGCCGGAGAGGCCCAGCTCCGAGACGGTTCCTGCCAACGGAAGCCCTACAGCACTTCCTTGAGCCGCTGGACGCGGTTTCGGGCGGCGCGTAACGTCGCCCGAACAGGCATGAGTTCCCGCATATCCTGCGGTACTTGACTGGCATCCGCCCGCCGGGGTTTCGTTCGCGCAGCGGCGCTGCGCGATGCTCGAGCGGCTCAAGGCCGTGGTCCATGCGCTTTGCCAGGACTGGGATGCCGAGCTGATCGAGATGAACGGCGAGCAGGACCACGTCCATCTGCTGCTCGGCCTCAACCCAAAATGCGCGCCGAGTATCGTGGCCAACAACTTTAAAACCGTGACGAGTCGCCTGCTGCGCAAAGAATTCCCGGCGCTGCGGGCCAAGTATCGGCAACCGGTTCTCTGGAGTCGAAGCAGTTTGTTGCCAGCGTCGGCCGAGCACCCCTGTCCGTGATCAAGCAGTACATCCAACAACAAGCGAGACCCCTCTGACGCCGTCCTGCGGCCGGCGTGCCCCGCTTCACCACCATCCAAGCCGGACGGCTTCGCCTAGGGGCGCTCCGCGCCCGGCGGGCTATGGATGGAGCACTGCGGCGCGTTTCGGTAGCGAACTCGCGCATCCGCTCGCTTGACCCGGTGAAACGACGCGCGAGCTTCGAATATCCCCGGCCAATGCTCATACGTCGGGCTCGCACGCACGGCGCAATGCTCATAGCCCTCCTTCGCCCCCGCATGGCGGCCGCTACCATCGAGCGGGAACGGCGGACGCAAGCGTAGGCCTTTTGCCACAGCGCACTGCCAACGAAAGCCGCGCGCCTGGCTGTGGCGGTGCCCCGCCCCCACCGAACCAAAACGCTTGATATTGCGGCGTCCCAGCCCAACCCACGGCTCCGCGACGTCCCGCAAGAGGCTTCTGCGCGCTCTGGCCGGGCGTAAACGACATTTGGCATTAGGCAATACGCGCGTGCCCGGACGATAATGCGGCGCATCCCAGTTCGTCGCGCCCGTGAAGCGGCAACCCCTTTTTCCCATGGCCACACCCACGACCGCTCCCGCTAGATCGCCGCTGCACCAAAACGTCTCTGGACCGCTCGGGGCGCTGATGCTTGGCGCGCTCGGCGTGGTCTACGGGGATATCGGCACCAGTCCACTCTACACGCTGAAGACCGTACTCGAATGGGCCGGCAGCTCGGCCCCAGACGTGGCGTATGGGTCGCTTTCGCTGATCGTCTGGACCTTGGTCATCACGACCTCGGTCAAGTATGTCGCGCTCGTGATGCGGGCCGACAACGATGGCGAGGGTGGCATTCTGGCCTTGATGGCCCGCCTGGCATTAAAAGGCCGGGAACGGCGCGGCCTCGTGGCGCTCGGCATCCTGGGCGCGGCGTTGCTCTATGGTGACGGCGCGATCACTCCGGCCATTTCGGTGCTGAGCGCGCTCGAAGGGCTCAAGCTACCGGCGCCCGCGGTGGCGCCGTATATCCTGCCAATGGCGGTACTGGTATTGGTCGGGCTGTTCGCGCTGCAGCGCAAGGGAACCGCGGTGATCGGCCGCCTGTTCGGGCCGGTGATGCTGGTATGGTTCCTGTCCATCGGCGTCCTGGGGGCAATCGGCGTGCTGGCGCACCCGGCGATCCTGCTCGCGCTCGATCCGCGCTACGGATTGCATTATCTTGCCACCCATGGTTTTGCCGGCTTTACGGTGCTGGGCGCGGTGTTTCTGAGCGCGACCGGCGCCGAGGCGCTCTATGCAGACATGGGACACTTCGGCGCTCGCCCGATCCGGATGAGCTGGTACGGCATCGTGCTGCCGATGCTGCTGCTCAACTATGCGGGGCAAGCGGCGCTGGTCACGGCGGGCGCCGTTCCCGAAGGCGACAACCCGTTCTTCCTGCTAGGGCCGCATTGGCTGGAGCTGCCGCTGGTCGTGCTTGCGACCGCCGCCACCATCATTGCCAGCCAGTCGATCATCAGCGGTGTTTTTTCCATGACGCGCCAGGCGATCCAGCTCGGCCTGTGCCCGCGTCTGAAGGTCACGCAGACCTCGGCAACCGGCTACGGACAGATCTACGTCCCTTCGGTCAACTGGCTGCTGATGATCTTCACGCTCGGATTGACGCTCGGCTTCGGCTCGTCGGACAAGCTGGCGGCGGCTTTCGGGATTGCGGTCTCGTTCACGATGCTGCTCACGACCCTGCTGTTGTACAAGATGATGCGCGAACAGTGGAAATGGACGCCTATGGTCGCGATCGCGGTCGCGGGGTCGCTGGCGCTAGTCGACGCCTCGTTTGCATCCGCGAACCTGACCAAGGTGGCCGAGGGCGGCTGGGTGCCGCTGGTCGCGGCAGCCGCAATTTTTCTGCTGATGCACGCCTGGCGTACTGGCCGTGCCGAGATGCTGCGCCAGCTCGAGCGCGAGACGATGCCGCTAGATCTATTCATCCGGTCGATGTCCACCGAAAACACCGTGGCCGGCACCGCAGTGTATTTGTCACGCCGCATCGACACTGTGCCGGTAGCGATGCTTCACAGCGTCAAGCATTACCACGTACTACATCAACGCAACGTGATTCTGCACGTCGAGACCGAACAAGTGCCGCGCGTGGCCGCCTCCGATCGTGCCAGCGTGACCGATCTGGGCAGAAACTTCTACCGTATTGTGCTGCGTTACGGATTCATGCAACAGCCCGACATCCCCGCCGCGCTCGCCGAATGCAGGGCCGGCGGCCAGGGATTTGACATGATGCAGACCACATTTTTCCTATCGCGCGCGTCGATCGCTACCTCGGGTGCGGGCAAGCGACGCATGAACCCGCTGCTCCGTCGACTGTTTGCTTGGCTCCAACGCAATGCGGCCGACGCCACCGAGTTCTTTCACATCCCATACAATCGGATCGTCGAGCTCGGGGCGCGTATCGAGCTTTGATGGTCGCGACAGAGCCGTTGTGCAAAACGCGCCCAAGCCAAGGAACATAGTAAAAATGATGGCGATACGTTCGGGCGCTGACAGGCTTCGGAGATCGACGCTCGCCGCGCTGTTCGCCTCTTTCGGAATCCTCACGGCTGCCGGTGCACAACCAACGCGCGAAGCGACACGCGGTGAACTGCTGTATTCCACGCATTGCATCGCCTGCCACAGCACCCAGGTTCACTGGCGGGAAAAGAAACTCACCGCAGACTGGAAAACTCTGCAGTCACAGGTAGGCCGCTGGCAGGCGGTATTGGGCCTCGGGTGGAGCATGGAGGACATTGCCGAGGTTGCACGGTACCTGAATGATCTGTACTACCACTATCCTACCCAGGACTGAGTGCAAGTCGACCCGGCGGAAATTTCCGGCGCCAGACCTGCTCACGCATAGAGCTTCCGTGGATCGACTTCTGCCATGACGTTGGCGCCGTTGATGACGGAAACAACCGCGTAGCGGGGCTCCGTGGTGTCGCGCCGGATGGACCGAACCGGGGCGTCCCCGCTNNNACTTCGCCGTTGGCAAGACGAACAAAGATGCCGGGAGGGTACAAGCCGAATTCCTTGATGACGGCGGCCGCGATTCGGTTGTTTCTGCCGTTGACGAAAATCTCGCAAACGGCTTGACTCGGAGAAATTGCCTTGCGGCTAGCGCGGCTCTTGAGCTTGGCCATGAAGATGTCGACGTGGCGCAAGACCTCCGCCGGCTCGAAAGCTGCCGCGATGCCATTCGGGTAGCCCGTACCATCCGGGGTTTCATGGTGCTCCCGCACCGCTCGCAGCCAGTCCGCGTCGGTCACCCCGAGGTTTTGCAGCAATTCAGCGCTCTTTAGCGGGTGTTCCTGGATTGCCTGTCGTTGCTGCGGCGTAGGTGGCGTCGATTGCAGGGCGAGTTCGCCTTGAACCTTGGCCATTCCGATGTTCATTGTGAGCGCAGCGCAAACCAGCGAATCGCGCTGCTGCTCACTCCAACCCAAGCGCTCTGCCACCAGACCGCATGCCACGGCGCACTGCATCGAGTGGACTACGGAATAAATGGCAAATTTGCTGGAAGCCTCGTGCATCAGGTGAAACAAGGAACCGTCCGGGTTTCTGGCAACGACTTCGGCAAGGGTCCGACCGGTGCTAAGAACGTCTTCCTTGAAAGTCGGGTTTGCTTCCGGCTGAAGCAGGAGAATCTTCAACTTGCTCTGCGCACCTGTGAGCGCGCTGGCCGTGGCCTGGATTTGCGGAATGCGGACTGCAGACTTCGCCGCCCGTCGGGCACTTGCCCCGGTGCCGTCCCCGCTATCCGATCGTGGAAATTGCCGGTGCGATGTCCGCCATATCACCGGGCGTCAACCCGGACTGGGCCTGTGCCCCAGGTGATAGTTACCGTTGCCCGGCATCACGTAGCGTATACCGCCCCTCGGGTCGGCGACATCGCCGTCTCGTCGCGGGATGAAGTGGTAATGGCAGTGAAAGATGGTTTGACCGGCAGACCTTCCCGCATTCAAGCCGATGTTAAACCCCGTCACGGATGGGTCGGCGCGGACGATACGCTCCTTGAGCTGGACCAGAAGGTCGTGGCAGGCCTGCCGTTCTTCGTCGGCAAGACCCCAGTAGTCGACGACATGCCGTCGCGGGATAACGAGCGAGTGCCCAGCAGTTACCGGATAGATATCGCCGAACGCCACGGCCACTTCGTTTTCGAGCACGATTCGAGAGGCCGGCAGAGTGCAGAACGCACAAGCCACGAGTGCCCGGGCCTCAACTTCAGGTGCCGCAACGCCTGCCATAGCTCACCATAGGAAGGGACGAGCCAGTACAGCAGTTTGGGCCGGGAAAACCACGGCGCGG
>OMSW01000035.1:21586-26797 GCA_900290295.1 Burkholderiales bacterium | reverse complement strand
TCGCGTCGGTGCTGTGACCCGTACTCGCGTCTCTGTCGGATTAGGGATTGCAAGCAGTGACGAACCAGGTGCTCGACGGCGCCCATACACCGTTTTCCCGTGAGTAGCGCGCCAGCGTTTCTCGGAGCGCCACGACGACCTCAGGCTTGTGCCTTTCGCCTTCCTCTGCAGCGAGGCGAATGATCTCCCCGGCTGGGCCGAGCGCCATGGCAAACTCGACCGCTTCTGCCACGTCCTTGCCTATGCAGATGTCGGCGTCGAAACGCTCGAAGCCTATGCGGTCGTAGCCCGCGCTGCGCAGCAGCGAACTGACCATGTCCGGGCCTGCCATCGAAAACGGTCCTGGCCCACAATGCACCTGGTCTGTGTCCTCGTGTGATACGACCGGGATGATCTCCTTGACCCGAAGCTCCGCATCGTGGAGCCATGGGTTCTCTTCGCGACGGCGCCAGACAATCATGGTAAGTTCGCCACCGGGTTTGAGCGCTTTGCGAATGTTGCGCATCGCGGCGCCCGGCATCATGAAGAACATCGTTCCGAAGCGCGAAAATGCGAAGTCGTACGGCCCGCGTAGGTCTTCAGCTTGTACGTCCGCAACGAAGAACGAAGCATTGTCTATACCAGCCCGCCTGGCTTCCTGCTCGGCGGCCGTGATGAAGTTTTCGGCGCAGTCGACCCCAACCGCCTCCCCACGCGGTCCTACACTCCTAGCGATGAGTCGCGTGCTGTCGCCGAAGCCACATCCCACATCGAGCACGCGTGCACCTTCTGGGTGCTTGTGTCGGGCAAGCGCCTCATTGCTATGCGCCGAAAGACCATCAATCAGCAGGTGTTTGAAACGACAAAACTTGTCGAACAAGACGGTGTTCCATGCCGCGATGACGATGTCGTTTTCTCCAGCCATGCGACATTCCTTCCGCGTTGGCCAATAGCGGCCCAGTATAGACGTCGGTTTGGTACCGGCGAACCAGGCAATAGGCGACCTCAGCTCGTAATCCGTTTGGCGCTAAGGGCTGCGCCAAGGGGCCGCACCACGGTGCGAGCGGCGCCGATTGAGTCATTCGCAATTCCGTGGCCCACGGCGTCGTCAGTGCTCCTATAGCAAACCGCCGCTCTCCCTACTCGCCTCGAGGGCTTCTCACGGTTTGTTTACAGTCCCGGTCGCACTGAGACGTCGGCAATCGGCCGAATCTGACTGGTTGCTGTCCTTCGCCTTGCCGGAAAGCCGCCATTACTAATCGCAAGAACAGACACACGGCGCGCGTTCTAACCCGCCTCGACGAGCACCGCGAGTTTCGGGAGTGACTTCTGCCAGCCGACCTCGCTGTCGGCGGTCAAAAGGCCTCGCGGTAGCCCGTCGTGCACGGCGAGGACATTTGTGCCGCCGTCGGCATCGGCGACCAGACGACTTTCGCAAAAGAGGTGGCTGCCCGGCAACGAGGGCGCAACGCCGAGCACCGAACCGTCCAGCGGACGTTTACTCGTCAAGATGCCGATCGCAAACTTGGTCGCGACTATGTTTCGAAATTAACAGGTTCAACTACTAGAGAGAGCCAAAAACGCGCGCTGTAGCCTTGCGCCACTGCGCGTGCCTTTGCAACTCCTTGCAAAGAACTTTAGTTATTGAATGAAGAAAATATAGTTAAAACAATGTCTTACGAATTCATCGCGGTAGCCGCAGTTTCTTTCAAGTCAGGTACGTTCGACCACTCTGCCACCTCTCCCGGTGTGATGCGTCGACGCGAGCAAGTTCATCAAACGACGGATGGCGCTAGCCGCTCGATGCCACCCAGGTAGGGACGCAGTGCCGCGGGGATGGAAATCGAGCCATCGGCCTCCTGGAAATTCTCCAGCATCGCGACCAGGGTGCGACCGACTGCCAAACCGGAACCGTTGAGCGTGTGCACGAATTCGATCCTGCCCTGTGCATTGCGGAACCGCGCCTGCATGCGCCGCGCCTGGTAGGCCTCGCAATTGGACACCGAGGAAATCTCGCGGTACGCGGCCTGCGCCGGAAGCCACACTTCCAGGTCATAGGTCTTAGCGCTGCCCGCGCCCATGTCGCCGGTGCACAGTAGTACGACCCGGTATGGCAGTTCCAGGCGGCGCAGGATGTTTTCCGCGTGGCCAACCATCTGCTCGTGTGCTTCGTAGGAGTGGTCGGGGTGCGCGATCTGCACCATCTCGACCTTATCGAACTGGTGTTGACGGATCATGCCGCGCGTGTCTTTGCCATAGGAGCCAGCCTCGGAGCGGAAACATGGCGAATGCGCAGTCATCTTCAGAGGCAAATCCGCCTCGCGCAGGATCTGCTCGCGCACGAGGTTGGTCAGCGTCACCTCGGAGGTCGGAATGAGATACAAGGGCTCGCCAGCGCCATCCTGCCCGCCACGCTGGACGCGAAAAAGATCCTGCTCGAACTTGGGCAACTGGCCCGTACCAATGAGCGTCTGCTCGGTGACCAGGTACGGCGTATAGCACTCGATATATCCGTGCTCGACGGTCTGGGTGTCGAGCATGAATTGCGTCAGTGCCCGGTGCAGCCGCGCCGCGGGGCCTTTGAGCACCGCAAAACGAGCGCCGGAGAGCTTGGCGGCGGCGTCGAAGTCCAGGCCCAGGGCGGCACCCACGTCAACGTGGTCCTTGACCGGAAAACGGAACTCGCGCGGTGCGCCCCAACGGCGCACCTCGACGTTGTCTTCGCTCGATACGCCGACGGGAACGGAGGCATGCGGAAGGTTGGGCAGGCCTAGCAGCAGGTCCTGCAGACGCAGCTGCACGTGGCTCAGGTGCGCTTCGAGCTCTTTGAGCCGATCCGGGATCGCCGCCACTTCGGCGATCACCGCCGCGGTGTCCTCGCCGCGCGCCTTGAGTATCCCGACCTGCTTGGAGAGCGAATTGCGCCGCGCCTGCAGATCTTCGGTGGCGGCCTGCGCCGATTTGCGTTCCTGTTCAAGAGCGGCAAACGCCGCCACGTCAAAGGCAAACGCGCGCGTGCGCAGCCGGGCGGCAACGTCCTCCGCGCTCCTGCGCAGCAGATGAATGTCGAGCATTGGGGTCGTTCCTGGTGACTATGTCTTGTCGTCGGTTTTCGTTGCCCGCTCGTTACGCGCCCGCAGCTGTGCCAGGCGCTCGCCGATGCGCTGCTCGAGCCCACGGTCGGTCGGCTGGTACCAATTCTGTGGCGCCACACCATCGGGCAGGTAAGTCTCGCCCGCGGCAAAGGCGTCCTGTTCCTCGTGCGCGTAGCGATAGCCTTCGCCGTAGCCCAGATCACGCATTAAGCGCGTGGGTGCATTGCGCAGGTGCATTGGTACCGGCCGCGAGCCGTCGCCTGCAACAAACGCCCTTACGGCGCCAAAGGCCCGGTAGACAGCGTTGGACTTGGGCGCCATCGCAAGGTAGACGATCGCCTGCGCTAAGGCGAGCTCGCCCTCGGGTGAGCCCAGGCGCTCGTAGGCCTGCGCGGCCTCCAGCGCAAGCTGCAGTGCACGCGGATCGGCCAAACCGACATCCTCGCTGGCCATTCGAATCGCGCGCCGGGCGACGTACAGCGGATCGGTGCCGCCATCGAGCATGCGCACCATCCAGTACAGCGCCGCGTCCGGATCGGAGCCGCGCACGGACTTGTGCAGGGCCGAGATCTGGTCGTAGAAATTCTCGCCGCCCTTGTCAAATCGGCGTAGCGTGGCCGGCAGCGTCGCACGCAGGAACTCCGCATCGATCGGCCGCTGGACTTCCTGCGCGGCGTTCGCAACCACCTCCAGCGCGTTGAGCAGTCGCCGGGCGTCGCCATCGGCCAGCTCGATCAGCATGCGCCGCGCCCCTTCCTCTATCCGCAAATCCGGCAGGATGCGCGCGCGCGCAGTCTCCAGCAACTCGCCCAGCTCCTGTGTCGACAGCGGCTGGAGCACGTAGACCGCGGCGCGCGAGAGCAGCGCACCGACCACTTCGAAGGATGGGTTCTCGGTGGTTGCGCCGACGAAGACGAAGAGGCCGGATTCAACGTGCGGTAGAAACGCGTCCTGTTGTGCCTTGTTGAATCGATGGACCTCGTCGACAAAGACCACGGTCGACAGGCCCGTGCGCGCCTGCGTGGCCTTGGCGCGCTCGACGGCGTCGCGTATGTCCTTGACGCCGCCCAGCACTGCGGAGATCGCGATGAAGTCCAGCCCAAAGGCGCCCGCCATGAGGCGCGCCAGCGTGGTCTTGCCCACACCCGGCGGTCCCCACAGGATCATCGAATGCGGATGGCCAGACGCGAAGGCCATGCGCAGGGGTTTGCCCGGACCGAGCAGGTGGCGCTGGCCAACGACCTCGTCCAGGTGCCGCGGCCGCATCGTTTCGGCCAAGGGAACCTGCTTCAGTTCCCGCGCCGGCGCATGGGGCGCGCCGGTGCCCTGGCCTCGGCCGGTGACAGCGTCGCCTGTGTCCAGGAACAGATCGCTCATCGCTCTTGGAGCACATCAACGCCCGGCGGTGGCGTGTATTGAAACCGATCGCTCGATATGGCGGGATTGCGTTGCACGTGATCAAACGCGAGCTGCGTCGACTGCCCGAAGCTGTCTCGCAGCTGCATCGCCACCGGCATGCCGTCCTGGAATCCGATGCGGATCCGCTCGAAAACCGAATCCTTGGCGGTGGGCGTGGCCCGTATCCAGTCGATTCCGTCCTGGCTGCCGTCGTTTTCGACTTTGAAGTCGCGCTCGAAGTCGTTGGATCCGAACAGGATCGACGCCGGCGACGCGGGCAGTGCACCGGCGAGTTTTTTCTCCGTCACCTGGTTCAGATCCTTGTCGTACAAGAACAGGTGTTCGCCGTCGCTGATGATGAGCTGCTCATAGGGCGTGCGATAGGTCCAGCGAAACTTGCCAGGCCGCAAAAATTCAAAACTGCCGCGGGACACGACGGTCGTGACCGGGGCGCTCGTGCCGGCTGCGCCGGGGCCCTTGGTCACGGCTGGGTTTTGCCGGGGACTCTGCTGCGTGAAGTCCCCGCGCGCGGTCCTGGTCTGGGCCAAGAACTGCCGCAGCTGGTCGATCGGTTCGGCCTGCGCACCGGCGCACCCCAGCGCCAGGACCAGTCCGAGCAGGAGGATCGCAGAGCGGCGCCCGATCATGTCGCGTCCCGCGATGGAACGAGGATCTCGCGGTTGCCGTTTGGCTGCATGCTGGAAACCATCCCGGCCCGCTCCATCTCCTCGAGCAGGCG
>OMSW01000035.1:5023-21576 GCA_900290295.1 Burkholderiales bacterium | reverse complement strand
CCCTCCAGATATTGCGGGGCTCCTTGCTTGCGCAGCGACTCGACCACGCGATGGACTTCCGCATCCGAGACAAACGCGCCGTGCACGCGCGTGGGCACCCCGGTGCCCGCCGGCAGGTAGAGCATGTCTCCCTGGCCCAGCAACGACTCGGCACCCATCTGGTCGAGGATCGTGCGCGAATCCACCCGACTCGATACCTGGAACGCGATCCGCGTCGGAATATTGGCCTTGATGAGACCGGTAATGACGTCCACCGATGGCCGTTGGGTAGCAAGGATGAGATGCATGCCGGCAGCACGCGCCTTTTGCGCGATGCGCGCGATCAGTTCCTCGACCTTCTTGCCCGTGACCATCATCATGTCGGCAAGTTCGTCGATCACCACAACGATCACCGGCAGGGCCTCGAGCGGCGCGGCCTGCTCCGCGTCCGGCTCGAACGGATTTACGAGTACTTCGCCGCGCTCGCTGGCTTCGAGGATCCTCTGGTTATATCCACCCAGGCTGCGCACGCCCATCTTGCTCAGCAAGCGATAGCGGCGATCCATCTCTGCCACGCACCAGTTGAGCGCATGGCCGGCCTCCCGCATGTCGGTTACCACCGGCGCGAGCAAGTGCGGAATGCCCTCGTAAGCGGAGAGCTCGAGCATCTTGGGATCGATCATCAGCAGGCGCACCTGCGAAGCATCGGCCTTGTATAGGATCGATAGAATCATGGCGTTGATGCCGACCGACTTGCCCGAGCCCGTGGTGCCCGCGACCAGCAGGTGGGGCATGCGCGCCAGGTCAACGACCACCGGCTTGCCCGAGATGTCCTTGCCCAGGCCCAAGGTCACGGGAGAGTGGCTTTCCCCATACACGGCCGAACCGAGGATTTCCGACAGTCGCACGACCTGGCGGCGTGCATTGGGCAACTCCAGGCCCATGAGATTCTTCCCGGGAATGGTCTCGACCACGCGGATCGACACCAGCGAGAGTGCGCGCGCCAGGTCCTTGGCTAGATTGACGACCTGCGCGCCTTTGACGCCGGTGGCCGGTTCGATCTCGTAGCGCGTGATCACGGGGCCCGGATAGGCCGAGACCACAGCAACTTCCACGCCGAAATCCTTGAGTTTTTTCTCGATCAGCCGCGAGGTGAATTCGAGCGTATCGGTCGATACCGCCTCGGGCCCCGCGTCGGGTTCATCGAGCAATTCCAGGGCTGGCAGGCCGCTCGCCGTGACCTCGGCAAAGAGCGGCACCTGGCGCTCCCTTTGCTTGCGCTCGGACGCAGCGACCCGTGCGGACTGGCGTTCGATGTGCACCGGCTCATGCTCGTCTAGGCGCTCGCGCTGCGCCGCTAACGTGGCTGCACGCTCCTCCGAGGCCGCTACCCCGATGCTGCGATCCTGCTTGGCCTCGCGCAGCGCGCGCACCCGCGCGACCACGCCCTCGGTGGCGCGGCCCAGGCCTTCAGCGACGGCCAGCCACGAAAATCCGAAGGCCAGGCTCGCGCCAACGGCACAGGCAACGAGCAGCGCCACCGTCCCACCGGTAGCGCCCAATGCCTTGAAGACCCAGGGTGCGATGTTCGATCCGAGCAGTCCGCCCGCAGCGCCGGGCAAACGGCCGGCAAGCGAATTCAGGCGCAAGGACTCGAGCGCGGTCGCCGCGAGCAGCAGCAGGACAAACCCGGGACCGCGTACCCATGGAGACAGTGCAGCCGAAGGGCCCGTGCGGTGCAGCCGGACAAATTCGCGCACCACCCAGCCGGCGGCGGCGATGGTAAATCCGGGGTCGCTACGGTGGTAGGAAACCAGTACCGCGGCCAGTGCCACCGCGACCAGCGCAAGGACAATCCAGCGGGCTTCGGCCAGCAGGCGCGCACCCCGGTCAAGCACTACGGGATCGGCCACGACGCCGGCGCGCGCCCGGCCCGTTCGCCCGGGCGCCTCGCGCCGCTGTGCGCGAACATCCTCTAAGCCCCGCAACCCCGGTCCCCCAGCCATGGGCCGATTATAGGATTGGCGCGCGCCCGCGCAGCGCAGCGCCTTTTTGCTTCATATAATCGTACGTTTGAAACCTACTAGTGGTTTTGTGCAAAGGATATGCCATGTCGACGCCCAGGCACTGCCGGGTCCTGATTCTCGGTTCCGGTCCGGCGGGCTATACGGCCGCGGTCTACGCGGCGCGTGCCAACCTTGCGCCGGTTCTTGTCACCGGAATGGCGCAGGGTGGTCAATTGATGACGACTACCGAGGTCGACAACTGGCCGGCGGACGTCCACGGCGTGCAGGGTCCGGACCTGATGCAGCGCTTCCTGGAGCACGCAAAGCGCTTTGAGACCGAGATCGTTTTCGACCATATCCAGAGCGTCGATCTGCGTGCCCGGCCCTTGCGTCTGCTCGGCGATTCCGGCCAGTACAGCTGCGACGCCCTGATTATCGCCACCGGCGCTTCGGCGCAGTACCTGGGATTGCCCTCCGAACAGGCGTTCATGGGGCGCGGCGTATCGGGTTGCGCGACCTGCGACGGCTTCTTTTTCCGCAACCAAGACGTCTGCGTAGTCGGTGGCGGCAACACGGCCGTTGAAGAGGCGCTGTACCTGACAAAGCTGGCCAAGATCGTTCATTTGATCCATCGGCGCGATCGCTTCCGCGCTGAGCCGATTTTGGTCGATCGCCTCATGGAGCGAGCACGGGAAGGAAAGATCCGCCTGCACCTGTGGCATCGGCTCGAGGAGGTTCTGGGGGACGAGAGCGGCGTCCGGGGCGTGCGCATTCTTGACGTGCGCAACCAGACCGCGCAGGAGCTGAACCTGCAGGGCTGCTTCATCGCCATCGGCCACCGGCCCAACACCGAGATTTTCGCTGGCCAGCTGGAAATGAAAGACGGCTACATCGTCACGCGCGGCGGCAGCGAGGGCATGGCGACCATGACCAGCGTCCCGGGCGTGTTTGCCGCAGGCGACGTGCAAGATCATGTGTACCGCCAAGCGGTCACCTCCGCGGGTACCGGCTGCATGGCGGCACTGGACGCGCAACGCTGGCTCGAGACGGAGATCGGCAAGCCGGCCCAAGCACGCAAAGCGGTCGCGGCGTAGCTTTTTGGCTCTGTCCCCATTTATCCAATGCTGGCTAAGTGGGCGAATTACGCCCATAATCGGTACGTAGGGATAGCGTATTTGCGGAACCATCTCTCCTTGCAGAGACTCTTTACCGAAGGCTGCTCCTAGTGGCCAAGGGCTTGGCAACGAAAACGTGAAAATACGCTCCACCGCTGGACCGTTCGCCACCCCTCCGCGCGCAGCCGCTGCCGCGCTGGCGGTCGCTTTGGCGTTTAGTCTTCCCGAGGCCCTTGCGCTTGGCTTTGGCGTCCCACAGATCTCGAGCACCCTCGGCGAGCCGCTGCGGATGCGCATTCCCTTGCGTGTCGATCCGGGCATTGAGCTGACCTCGCAATGCGTGCGACTGGTGCCCAACGCAGAGGGCGACGATTTGCCAGCGCTGACGATGGCCACGGCCCGGCTGACCCTGGAGATGAACAGCGATCAGCCGCCCGCACTCCGGATCGATAGCGCCTCGCCCATCAACGAGCCGGTGCTGCACGTGACGGTCGAAGCCGGCTGTTTACAACGCGTGCAGCGCCAGTTCACACTGCTGCTCGACCCACCCGAATACTCGCCCCAGCTCGCCTTGGCGCTACCACCTGCGCAGGTCGCTGCGACGCAGGCTCCCGCAAACACGGGGACGGGTGCGCCAGAAGCTCCTCCGGCGGTCGCCGCGACGCTTCCACAACCGCCCGCGACCCCAATGCCTGCCCCGCCCACAACGGACCTGGAGCTAGGGAATGCGCAGATCGTAGGACGCGTCGGTCAACCGCTATCGATGCAGATTCCGATTTTCGGTGCGCGTTCTGCAGCGCTGGATCCGAACTGCGTACGCTTGGCCGACGCGCTGTCGGGCGACGGTGCCCCCGTGCTGAATCAGGCCAATCTGAGCCTTGCGCACGTCGGTACGGAAACGACGCTGCAACTCGTTACGCCACAGCCCGTGACCGAACCGGCCGTGCGCGTGGTTCTCGAGGTCGGCTGCGAAGAGCCGATGCGCCGTGAATACAGTGTGCTGCTCGATACTCCGGCGGCCCCTGCCCCGGCCCCGCTCGCCGATGCAGGCCCGGGCATGCAACCTGCGCAACCGACGCAGACCCCTGCGCCAGTTCCGCTCGCCGATGCAGGTCCGGGCATGCAGCCCGCGCAACCGATGGAAACCGCTGCGCCGCCTCCGCTCGCTGAGGCAGGCCCGGCGATGCCAGCAGCCGTGGCAGCACCGGTCAAACCCGAGCACAAGACGACGGTGCACCGCTCCAATGCGCCGGCAACTGCGTCGGCCTCCCCAGCGCGCGCGGCGACCGCTGCGCCCGCTTCTGCAACGCGGGCGAGCACTGCCGTTGTGCCGCCCCCGGCACCCGCACTGGTAGCGACATCGGCAACACCGCCGACACCGGCAACGGAGCAAGAACCCGCTGCGCAAATCAAGAAACCCGCGGGAGCTGCGGACCACCTCGTGATAGCGGCGGTCGAGGATCAGCCCGATGCGGGCGCTGCGCGGCTGGCCGAAATGGAAAAGCGCGTCGACGGTTTGAGAAAAGAGCTACGTCAATTGCGTGCGGAGCTCGATACGGAGAAACAGCAGCGCCAATCCGAAATGGACGCGTACGCACATCAGGTCGAGTTCGCCTGGGTGGCGGCCATTTTGGGCGTGATCGGCGTGGGGATCGGGGGCTTGCTCAGCTGGAAGCGCCGTACGCCAAGACAGAAGCCAGAGGTGAGCCGGCCCTCTTGGGACACGATCGTCCGGACGGCCGATAAGCCGCCACCCACGACCATGCCAATGGCCAAGCCAATGCCGCGCGAGGATCTGCCCAGGTCGACAGCGATGATGGCTCAGACACCCGAAGGTCCTGTCACGGAGCCCGGCGCGGGGGCTTTCCCCACGAATGCGCCCCACACTCGGATCGAAGTGACGGAGCTGCACGACTCCGCCCAGTCCATCGAGCAGCTGTACACCCTGTTTCACGATGCCGGCGAAAACGCGTTGCCGCCCGCCGCCGCGCCGAACACGGAAGGTCTCGACATCGATCTGAACCCTTCAAAGCTGGACGCCGGCGCGTCCGCAGAAGCGGCCTCCGGTCTGGGCGCGGCGGCACAGGACTCGCACGATGACGCGCCCACATTTGGCCCAGCGCAGACGCAGTCGCCGACGGAGATAGCGCTGGACCTGGACCTGACGACGCGCGTGGTGCCGAAGCCACCACAAGAGCCATCGAATACGCAGGTGCCGACCGAGATCGCGCCGCTGGACCTGGACCTGACGACGCGCTCGGTCCCACCCACTTTCCACGACCTGGACCTGACTGCGCGCTCGGCCCCGCCCGTGTCCCGCGACCTAGTGGACCTGACTGCGCGTGCGGTCCCGCCTGCGACCCGCGAACTGAACCTGACTCCGCGGCCGGTGCCGGCCGCCTCCCGCGACCTGGGCCCGCCGGCGCGCTCGGCCCCGCCCGCCTCCCAGGGCCTGGACCAGTCCGCGCACTCGGTCCCGCCCGCGTCCCAGAGCCTAGGCCTGACGCCGCGCTCGGCCCCGCCCACGTCGCGCGATCACGATGAGCCGCAAACCCACGCGCCGACGGAGTTATCGCTGGACCTGGATCTGACGACGCGAGTAGTCCCGCCTCCGCCCCAGGATGAACCGCATACCCAGATGCCCGCGACGGAGATGGCGCTGGACCTGGACCTGACGACGCGCATCGTTCCGGCCCCCCCGCCTCTGGAGGAGCCGCAAACCGAGATGCCCGCGACGGAGATGGCGCTGGACCTGGACCTGACGACCCGCGTGGTCCCGGATAGCGAAGCACCAACCAATCCGGTCGCAGGGGCGAACAATAAACCGGTGCTGCGAACGGTACCGAAGACAAAGACGGGCAGCTGAGGCTAGGCCGCGCCGCGAACCGCGGCGCATAGCGCTAGCTACACGGCGGCGTCGCCGGTCTCCCCGGTACGGATGCGAATGACCTGCTCGACCGAGCGCACGAAGATCTTGCCGTCGCCGATCTTGCCGGTGCGTGCGGCGCGCGTAATCGAATCAATCGCGCGATCGATCAAATCGTCCGAAACCACTGCCTCGACCTTGATCTTGGGCAGAAAGTCGACGACGTACTCGGCGCCCCGATACAGCTCGGTATGGCCTTTCTGGCGCCCGAATCCCTTGACGTCCGTTACGGTAAGCCCCGTGACGCCGACCTCGGCCAAGGCCTCGCGCACTTCGTCTAGCTTGAACGGCTTGATGATTGCGGTGATAAGCTTCACGACCGTCTCCCGGGATTCGGCCACATATTACCGAACGACGGCGTCCTTAGATAGAGACGGATCCCCACGGTCGAAGGAAATTTCATCGTCGTGGAAGCGATTGGTAATGGGGTAACGCCAATCCCGTCCAAAAGCACGGTGCGTGACGCGAATGCCAACCGGCGCCTGCCGGCGCTTGTATTCGCTCAACCGGATCATCCGTACGATCCGGCGCACCTCGGGCTCCGGGTAACCGGCAGCCACGATTTGCTCCAGGCTCGCATCCTGCTCCATGTAGCGCTCGATCACCGCATCGAGCAGGTCGTACGGAGGCAGGGAGTCCTGATCGGTCTGGTTGGCGCGCAGCTCGGCGCTCGGGGCACGCTCGAGAATGCGCTGCGGAATGACGGCGGCGATGCCGTTGCGGTAGCGCGCCAGCCGATACACCAGCGTCTTGGTGATGTCCTTGATGACCGCAAAGCCGCCGGCCATGTCGCCATAAAGCGTGCAGTAGCCGACCGCCATCTCGCTCTTGTTGCCGGTGGTCAACACGATCGACCCGGTCTTGTTCGATAGCGCCATCAGCAAGGTGCCACGCGCCCGAGCCTGGATGTTCTCCTCGGTGGTATCCCATGGCCGACCCTCGAACTGCTGCGCCAGGGCCGCAACAAAGGCGTCGAATGCCCGCGTTATCGGAATCTCGTCGTACCGCACGCCCAGCCGCTGCGCCATGTCGCGCGCATCGGTTAGCGAGATCTCGGCCGTAAATTGCGATGGCATCATGATCGCACGCACCCGGCCGCTCGACGAACTCCGGTGCCATCGCAACCTGCCGCCCTTGCGCATCCAGCGCAAATGATCCGCCATCGAACACCAGTTCGTCCTGGCCGCCGACAAGATTGGCATACACCAGTGCCAGGCCGTGCCGGCAGACATTGCTGCGCAAAACGTCCAGGCGTTGCGATCGTTTACCGAGGTGAAACGGTGAACCGTTGGCAATCAGCAGCACCTGGGCCCCGGCAGCGGCCGCGCACTGTGGCGCGTATGAAAACCAGGTGTCTTCGCAGATGTTGATCCCGAATCGGGTCCCGCGGACGTCGAAGACGAAGGGACGGTTGTCCGGCCGGAAGTAGCGCTGTTCGTCGAATACGTCGTAGTTTGGCAGGTCGTGCTTGCAATAAGTGCCAACGACGACGCCACGCGCCAACACCGAAGCGGCATTAAAGCGCTGGCCCTCGCGGGCCAGCGGGTGACCGACAATGACCCGCAGATCCGAAAACTGCGCAAGTTCCTCGGCCAGGGCCGCCAGGGCGGTATCGGACGCCTGGAAGAAGGCCCCGCGCAACAGCAGGTCTTCAGGCGGATAACCCGATAGCGAAAGCTCCGGCGTCAGCAGTACGTCGGCGCCGGCGCGCACTGCGCCGGCGGCGGTCTCGACGATACGACGCCGATTGCCCGCAAAATCACCAACGGTGCAGTTGATCTGGGCAACGGCGACGCGAACGGGCGGGCTCATGAGGTCGCATGCAGCCTAGATCAGCACCGCGGTCCTCAAAAGGCCGGCTTGACCGCGGCCGCCTCGTAGCGCGCGATCGCCGCCAGGATCTCTGCGCGGGCCTCATCGACGCCCGTCCAACCGACGATCCGCACCCATTTACCCGGCTCCAGATCCTTATAGTGCTCGAAGAAGTGCTGTATCTGCATGAGTCGCTCCGGCGCCAGATCCGAGGGCGAACGCCAGTGCTTGTACCATGGCAGCACCTTGTCGATCGGCACCGCCAGGAGCTTGGCATCGCCGCCACTCTCGTCTTCCATGGCAAGCACGCCTAAGGCCCGGCAGCGGACCACTACGCCTTGGTGCAACGGAAATGGGGTGATGACGAGCACGTCGATCGGATCACCATCATCGCCGAGGGTGTGCGGGATATATCCATAGTTGCAGGGGTAGTGCATCGCCGTGCCGATGAAGCGATCGACGAACAATGCGCCGGTTTCCTTGTCGACCTCGTACTTGACCGGATCCGCGTTCATCGAGATTTCGATCACAACATTGAACTCATCCGGAAGCGCACGCCCGGGGCCAACTTTGCTCAATCCCATCGCAGACCTTCCTGAAAAAAACCGCGAGCGGCATCAACCACACCGACGGCGCATTGTATCGTCCGCGCGATCGCACGAGTCTTGGCCTCGCCACGCCGGACTGCTGTCGGACGGTTCGCGCGCGGAGCACGGCGCCGCGACTGGTCGTGTACGAAGCGCGTTTTGTCTCTAAAGGCTCGGTTCCCGCCGGAACCGCCGCCGCCGCGCCGGCTCCGGCGCCGCCATTCGCGCGGAGAAACCGACGGCGGCCTCGCGGAAACACTGGGCCGCCAGCGTACCGTCACCGACCGACTCGGCCAGCTCGGCCAGTACCAGAGCGGTCTCAGCGCTGTTCGCATCGAGGCGTTGGCTCTGTTCCAGGTACGAGCGGGCCTTGCCCCAGAGCTTTGCACGCAGGCAGATCCGGCCCAGGCAGCGCAGCGCCACCGCCGTGCGTCCGTGCAGACGGATCCACGCCTCGACCTGGGCGATCGCCGCGCCCACATTGATGTGGGCCGTGCGACCGTATTCCTCGAGCAATGGTTCGCTCCAATTTTCCTGCAGGCAATGCTCCAAGGCGCGCGCCGCGTCTTCCCCGCGTCCCAGCGCATTGAAGCAAAGCGCCGCCTCCAGCGCGAGTTCCGGGGCGCGACGATCGGCGCCGGGCACCGTGTTCCAAATGCGCGCGAGCGCCTGTGCGTCCTCGTCATTATTGCGCAGCAAGCCGCGGTACGCGGCCACCTTGTAGGCGGTCGAGGCCGGCGCGGCGAGGCCGCGGTGCTTGTCCAAGGCGCGCACGATGCGTATCGCCTCATCCCAGTGCTGCGACTGCAGATGCGCGACCAGGGCGATGCGCATGGCGTAAATGTGCCGGGCACCGGTTCCGTGTAGCTGCTCGATTACCTGCAGCGCGCGCGCATTATCGCGCTGCTCGGACCACATCTCCGCGCTAAGAACGAGGCGCGCCGTGACGAGTTCCGGGTCCGCCTCGGCGCGTTCTAGCCATTGTTCGCGCCTCTGGTATTCCTGCATGCGGTGCGCCGCCCGTGCCCCGACGAGCGCCGCCAGCGCCGCTACGGGGGTAACGGACTGGGCCCGCTGCGCCGCGCGCTCGGCACGCGCAAACCGCCCCTCGAAGAGTGCCTTGAGGGCCTCACGCAGCCCGCGCAAAGCGCCCAATTCCGAGCGCCGCTCGCGGTAGGCCCGAACACGCTCCGGGAAGTCCCCCAGACGCTGTGCCAGGCGGCCAAAGCGATACGCCAGCCACAGCGCCAACAGCAGCAGCAACAGAAAGAAATTCAGCGAAAGATCGATCCGCCACGGCGGCGCCAACGCCACCACCGAGCCCTGATTGGCTTGCAGGCCGATGGCTATCGCCGCCGCGACGATAGCCAGCACGAGTGCCCACAGCAGAGTCTTCACGGTCCTACCCGCTGTTGGCGCTGCGTGTCGCGCGCAAGGCGCCGAGCGTCTCGTCGAGCGAGGGCGGGGGGGCCGGCATGGCTGCAGCGGCGGTCGCGCGCAGCTGGGCGAGCGCCGCTACGACGCCGGCCTGGTTGGGATCGAAATAGCGCGCGAGCAGCGCCTCGAGGGCGCCCTCTTCGGATCGAATCAAGCGCTCGTCGCGCGCCAAAATCGCTTGGCGCAGGTCCAGGACACCCAGCCGGAATCGGTCGCGCACCAGCTGCTGCTGCGCGGGCCCCAGCAGCAGCGCTTCGGGGGTATCGACCTCGCGGATGCGCAGCAAATCGCCGAATTCGCTCGAGATCCATGCGCGCACGCGCGCGCCAAAAGATTCGTCGACGCGCTGCGCGCCCGCGCCGGGCGTTGCCGCCGCTACCGGCGGGACCGGCGGGCCGCTACCGGCGGGAGCGGCGGTCGCAGGCCCGGGTGCGCGGCGTCGGCACTCATGTGCCAGGCATCGACGGCGGCCAGCAGCGGATCGAGCCGCGCCGCCAATGCGCCACGGTCGACGTCCGGCGCGGCCTTGAGGCGAACCAGGTCGTGGCGCAAAGCCGTCTGCACGCGCAACGCGCTCGGGCTTGCCAGGCGGCCCAGGCGTTCGTCGGCCGCGGTGAGCGCATCGATCACCACACTCGTCGCAGCGCCCAGCCGCAGCTGCAACTGCGCCTGTTCCACTAGGCGTTCGATATCGAGCAATGCCAGCGTGTCGCGGCGCCGGCGCAGATCGGCATCCGTGATCAGGCTCGTCGACACGTCGGCATCGCTTTGCGCCTGCGCCCATTGGCGTTCGAGCACGCCAATGCGCCG
The DNA here is from genome assembly GCA_900290295.1 of Burkholderiales bacterium. Lineage (GTDB taxonomy): Bacteria > Pseudomonadota > Gammaproteobacteria > Burkholderiales > Burkholderiaceae_F > GJ-E10. The sequence continues at coordinate 10,904 of OMSW01000035.1, read as the reverse complement.
ATCCAGATCGACGTTGCGTTGCTCGCGCGCAAGGCTGTCGATGTGCTCCTGGTCAAGACGCCGCTTCCCCTCGTCGGCTTCGTGCAGCAGATAAAGCCCGAGCGTCAGTGCCGACACGCCTATCAGCAACGCCGCGGACGCGAGCGTCCGACCCCGGCTCGAGACCTTGCTGGCGCGGATCGCAGCAGCAGGAATCGGATCGGACGCGGAAGAAGTCGACTCACTCATGATGAGTGCAATGTTACTTACGAAATTCGCAAAAAAGAATTCGACGCCGGATCGGCTTGATCGTTTGCTGTTGCCGGTCGCATGGCTCCAGGATCGCTGCGCAATGCGTCGCGGATCGATTGCACGTCGGGATCACAGCGGCGAATGTCGGCGTGGCCGCTGGTGCGCAGCGCCTCTTCGATGCGCCGGTGAACACACAACGCAACGGCACCGGCAAGCCAGGCCGAGAGCTCTTCATCGCGCCCCAGCTGAGCGGCAAGCACCGGGACCGCCTCCGTACTGCTGTACAGCAGTGCAAGGCGCGCGCCCGCCGCCTTACCGGCTCGCAGCGCCGCCCACTGGACGGGAGCGGGCACGTGTGCCACGCGCCGGTAGGCAACGGCCTGCTCGACCTGCGCACCGCCGGCGAGCAGGCGCTCGATCAGCCACTGCCGACCGCCTTGGGCGCGCACAATCAAGACGCGCCGCGGCGCCGGCTCCAGCGCCTGCAGCGATCGCCACAACGACTCCGATCCGCCGTCGGCGGCCGAAGGGCCCTCCGGAGCGATGATGCGCGCGCGCTCGGCGCCTGGCAGCCCTGCGAGCGCCGCGCTCCGGGTCGCCGCCCCCACCGCCGCAATCGTGCTGTGCCCCGGCCAAGCATCGGTCATTGCCGCCGCAAACGCCTGCACCGCAGCCGGACTGACGAATACGACCAGGTCGAACTGCGCGAGCCGGGCTACGCAGGAGCGCAGTGCCGGCGCGTCCTGCGGCGGCAGCAGGTCAAATGCCGGCCACCACAGCGCATCGCATCCCGCGTCTCGCAAGTGTGCGGCCAGCAGCCGGCCGGGCTCTTGTGGGCGCGTAATGAGAATCAATGAGGCCCTGCCGTCGGCGCGCGTCAAGCCTTAGCCACCCGCCAACAGGCGCTCGACGCCGCGCGCCTTGAGCTCCTCGACCACACGCAGCCCGATGGCCTCGGCCTGCGCAACCGGGCCCGCACCCTGGGCCTGCATCATCTCGCCGCGAGTGGCGCTTCCGGCCCACGCGCGCAGTTGCAAGCTGTCGCCGTCGATCTGCGCATAGGCAGCCAGCGGGACCTCACAGCTGCCACCGAGGCCACGCGAGACCGCGCGCTCGGCGCTGACGATCGCCCGCGTGGGCGCATGTTCCAGCGGCGCCAGGCGCGCGCGCGCCGCATCGTCCTGCGCGCGAATTTCGATCGCCAGCGTCCCTTGTCCCGGTGCCGGCAGGAAGAGCTCCGTTGGCAGGATCTGCGCGATGCGCGCTGCGAGGCCCAGGCGCTGCAAACCGGCAGCGGCCATCAGCAGGGCGTCGTAGTCGCCACGATCGAGCTTGGCAAGCCGCGTGCCCACGTTGCCGCGCACGGAAACGACCTGCAGCCGCGGAAAGCGCGCCCGCAGGGCCATTTCGCGACGCAGGCTCGATGTGCCGACTCGCGCACCGTCGGGCAGCTGCTCCAGGCTTGCATACCGCGAGCTGACCAGACAGTCGCGCGGATCGGCCCGCTCCAGGATCGCGCCCAGGGCGAATTCGGGCGCCAGTAGCATCGGCACATCCTTGAGCGAATGCACCGCAAGGTCGGCCTTGCCCTCGATCAGGGCGAGCTCCAGCTCCTTGACGAACAGTCCCTTGCCACCGACCTTGGAAAGCGTTCGATCCAGGATCTCGTCGCCGCGGGTGGTGAGCTCCAGTAATTCCACGCGCAGCGTCGGCTCCGCTTCCAGCAGCCGCGTCCGAACATGGTTGGCCTGCCACAGTGCCAGCGGGCTGGCCCGCGTCGCGATGCGAATCGTTGCGCAAGGAACGGACATGGGGATGCGAGTTTAGCGCGCGCGGCGCGCCGCCTCACGCACGGGCAGCGGCTTTGACCGTCGGCCATTGGCGCCGGCTGATCGGCAAGCGCTCCGTCATATCGCGCAGCAGAACCTCCCAATGGCCTTCCGGCGAGTCCCCGTCCGATTCCGGCCGACCCTTGACCCGCTGGAAACCGGCGATGTAGCTGCGTGCCACCAGGGCATTGCGGTGGATGCGCACGAAGCGCTCGCCGAATTCGCTCTCCAGCGCGGTAAGCGATTCCTCGGTGAGATATTCGCGCGCTACCGTCCGGATCGTGACGTATTTGAGTTCGGCGCGCAGGTAGACGATATCGGCAACCGGCACCAACACTAGGCGGCCGCGCTCCGAAACGCTCAATTGCGTGCGCGCAGCGCCCAGGTCGCGCGCCAGTTCGTCCAGGCGGGCCTCGCGTGGCAGCACGCGTTGGGCACGCTTCAGGGCCGCGAGCAATCGGTCAACACGCACCGGCTTGAGCAGATAATCGAGCGCCTGGACCTCGAAGGCCTTCAAGGCATGGTCGTCGAAGGCCGTCACGAAGATGATCGCCGGCGGTGCGGCCATCCGCGCCAGATGTCGTGCGACTTCGATGCCGCTCATGTCCGGCATGGAAATGTCGAGCAGGACCACGTCGGGCTGGAGCCGCGCCACCGCAGCGAGCGCCGCGACACCGCCGTCGGCCTGTCCGACCTGGGTCAATGGCAATTGCGCGGCGCAGTCGGAGAGCAACTGCGCCAGACGCGCCCGCGCCGGCGGTTCATCGTCTACAACCAGCACTTTGAGCATATCGACAGCATTCCGATTCACGACGCAAACAGCGCCACAAACGCTCAGGCCCCCGTCTTGCTTTCCACGGGGATGGTCAGGCGCAGTTCAAACCGTTCGCGCCGCACCTTGGTCTCCAGGCTCGCCTCCAAATCGTATATCAGTGCCAGCCGCCCGCGGATATTATTCAGGCCGATCTGGTTGCCCTCGCGCTGCACGGGTTCGCGCGCGATCGGGTTGCTCACGTAGATCTCCAGCTTGAAGCCTTGCTGGCGTATTCGCACCTCGATGTTGCACTGGCCGGCAAGGCGCTCGGCTCCGTAGCGAACGGCATTTTCGATGATCGGCTGCAGCAGCAGCTGGGGCACACGCATCCGCGGATGCACTGCGCCGATGTTCCACTCGACGTGCAGTCGCTCGCCAAGTCGTGTCTGCTCAATCTCGACGTAGCGCCGGCACAGGTCGAGCTCGTGCTCCAGCGGCACCAGCTGCTTTACGTCGCCCATCACCGCGCGGAACAACTCGGCCACGCTTTCGAGCATGCGCTCGGCGCGCAGCGGGTCTTCGCGGATCACGGACAGCACCGCGTTGAGACTGTTGAAAAAGAAGTGCGGCCGGATGCGCGACTGCAGGGCCTGGAATTTTGCCTCGTCGATTGCCGGGGAAAATGCCCGTGCCCGCAGCTCCAGGTAATGCTGCGCGGCTGCCCCGCCGAGCAGTCCGAGCCCGGCGGCCAGGATGTCCGCCCGCGAGGACGTAAACAAGCTTCCACCGAACGCAAGACGGTTCACAAACAGAGCCGCAACCGCGGGCAGCAACCAGGCAATGGCCCGTTGCACCGGCGCCGAGGCCCGGATACCGGCGCGCCGCAGCATGCACCAGCCAAGCAGGGTAATGAGCGTGGTTGGCTCGACCAGCGCGGCGAGCTCCAGGAAAGCGGCGGAGTACTGTGCGGAATACTGTGCCGAAGAAAATTCGGCGGCGCGCACGCCGACCACGGCGACGGCCAGCGCGACGTTGATGCCAACACCGATGCGAAGGACCGTCCCGGCATTGCAACCGTCAGGGATCAATTGACGAGTCTCGAGCACGAGGTGCGATTATCCATGGTTTAGCCGGTCACGACGGGAGCGGCGCACACGCGCGCTAGAATTTCTCCATGAACGACACCCAAGACCCCAGCAGCGATGCGCCTGCCGACAGCAACAGCGCCGGTGCTGGCCCCAGCATCGGTGCGAGCGGCGCGCCATCGGCGGGCCCGCAGGCCGCCTCGTCCCTGCACACCAGGCACGAGGGCTGGTCCGGCCGGTTTTCCGAGCCAGTTGCCGATTTCGTCCTGCGCTACACGGCCAGCGTCGGCTTCGATCAGCGTCTGGCGCAGGCGGACATCGATGGCTCGCTCGCACACGCGTGGATGTTGGCGCAGGTCGGCGTGCTGTCCGAGCAGGACCTGCAGGCCATCGAAAATGGCCTGGGCCTGATTCGGGCCGAGATCGAAAGCGGCGAATTTCCCTGGCAGCTCGGACTCGAAGACGTGCATCTGAACATCGAGGCGCGACTCACCGAGCTCATCGGTGCCGCGGGCAAGCGACTGCACACCGGCCGCTCGCGCAACGACCAGGTGGCCACCGACTTGCGCCTGTACCTACGTGCGCAGATCGACGGCGTATTGGGCGAGCTGATGCGTCTGCAGCGCGCCCTGGTCGAACTGGCCAGTGTGCACACCGACACCATTTTGCCGGGTTTCACGCACATGCAGGTCGCCCAACCAGTGGTCTTCGGCCATCATCTGCTCGCGTACGTGGAGATGCTCGAGCGCGATGCCGAGCGCCTGCGCGAGGCGCGGGTACGCGTCAACCGCCTGCCGCTGGGCGCAGCGGCGCTTGCCGGAACGAGCTATCCGATCGACCGCGAGGCCGTCGCGCGCCGCTTGGGCTTTGAGGGCGTGAGCCGCAACTCCATGGACGCGGTGTCGGACCGCGATTTTGTCATCGAGTTTTGCGCCGCCGCCGCACTCGCCATGGTCCATCTGTCGCGCTTTGCCGAGGAGCTCATCTTGTGGGTGAGTCCGCAGTTTGGCTTTATCGATCTGCCAGACCGATTCACCACCGGCTCATCGATCATGCCGCAAAAGCGCAATCCCGACGTGCCGGAACTGGCTCGCGGCAAGACCGGTCGCGTGGTCGGAAGTCTTGTCTCGCTGCTGATGATGGTCAAGGGCCAGCCGCTGGCCTACAACAAGGACAATCAAGAAGACAAGGAACCCGTGTTCGACACGGTCGATACCCTGCGCGACACGCTGCACGCCTTTGCCGAATTGGTGCCGGGCATCGTCGTGCATCGCGACGCCATGCGCCGCGCGGCCCAACAAGGCTTTGCCACGGCCACCGACCTGGCCGATTACCTCGCCCGGCGCGGAATGCCGTTTCGCGACGCACACGAAGCCGTTGGTCGCGCGGTGCGCCGCGCCGCCCAACTCGGCTGCGATCTGGGCGAGCTGTCACTGGAGGAACTGCGCGGTTTTGCCCCGCAAATCGACGCCGATGCCCTGCCAGCGCTAGGCCTGGAAGGGTCGGTGGCCGCACGCAATCACATCGGCGGCACCGCGCCGGTACAGGTTGCGCAGCAGGTGGCGTTCTGGCGGGCCCGGCTGCAAGCCGAGGTGCCGTCGCCGGGCCGATCCGGTGGCGCCCACGCCTAGCGGGCAGTTCAAAGTCTGCTTCAGTCTTTTGGAGGTTTCGATGACGAACCCAACAGCGCAAGAGGCGGGCGTAACGCTCGATGGGGGTTGCACCTGCCGGGCGGTTCGCTACCGGATGACGAGTCGGCCACTGATTGTGCACTGCTGTCATTGCCGCTGGTGTCAGCGCGAGACCGGTGCGTCCTTCGCCCTCAATGCCGTGATCGAATCCGATCGCGTGCTGCTCCTGAACGGCACTCCGCTGCTGGTGAACACTCCGTCCAACAGCGGCAAGGGACAAAGAATCGCCCGCTGTCCACATTGCCAGGTTGCCGTTTGGAGCCACTACGCCGGAGCCGGCGACGCGATGCG
>OMSW01000035.1:326-5013 GCA_900290295.1 Burkholderiales bacterium | reverse complement strand
TCGTCCAAGCAACCGTGGGTCGTTTTGCCGCCGCAGACACCGGCGGTTGCGCAGTACTACGATCGCAACCAATACTGGCCGCGCGAGAGTCTGGAGCGCCGGCGGGCGTTGCTGGGCGCGGGCTAACTTCCGCCGACCGTCATCGCATCGATCAGCACGGATCCGCTGATCTTGCTGCCGCGAACGACCGTGTCGGCACCGATCGCGGCGATGCCGGCGAACATGGTGCGCAGGTTCCCGGCAATGGTGATCTCTTCCACCGGGTATGCGATCGCGCCGTTCTCTACCCAGAAGCCGCTCGCCCCGCGAGAGTAGTTGCCGTTGACGTAATCGATGCCCATGCCGATGAGCTCGGTCACCAGCAGGCCCGTTCCGAGTTTGCGCAGCATCGCCTCGAAGTCATCCGTGGCCCGCGTCAGCGTCGAGCGCAGCTCCAGGTTATGGGAACCGCCCGCATTGCCGGTGGACTTCATGCCCAGCTTGCGCGCGGAGTAGCACGACAGGAAATAGCCCTTGAGCACGCCACTGGCAACCACGTCGCGCGCCTGCCCGCGCACCCCCTCCTCGTCGAACGGGCCCGAGCCCATGCCACGCCGGATGAACGGATCCTCCCGAACCGTTACATGGTCCGGGAAGAGTTTGTGGTCAAGGCTGTCGACCAGGAAGGACGACTTGCGGTACAGGGCGCCGCCGCTTGCGGCCTGGACAAAATTTCCTAGCAGGCCGCATGCGACGGGTGCTTCCAGCAGAACCGGACATTGCCGCGTTGCCAGCTTGCGCGCGCCCAGCCGGGCCAAGGTGCGCTGTGCGGCGTAGCGCCCAATGGCCTGCGGTAGCGCCAGTTGGTCCGGAGCGCGCATCGAGGAATACCAGTCGTCGCGCTGCATACCGCCGCGGCCGCGCGCGATCGGGGCAACCGCCACCGTATGGCGCGACTGCGGATATCCGGCAAGGAAGCCGCGCGAATTTGCCAGCACGAACTGGTCGCACCCGGTGTGCACGTTGGCGCCTTCCGAATTTACGATTTGCGCGCTGACGGCAAAGGCTGCCTCCTCGGCACGCTGCGCTATAGCGATGGCGTGTTCCGTGTCCAGCTCCCAGGGGTGGAACAAGTCCAGGTCGACCGGATGGCGTTCGAGCTCGTCCTCGTCGGGCAGTCCGGCCGCGTCATCGAGCGCGGTGTAACGCGCGATGTCGTACGCCGCCTGTACCGCCTGGCGAATCGCCACCAGGGAAAAATCCGAAGTCGAGGAGTGCCCGCGCCGCTGTCCCACGTACACCGTTATGCCCAGACCCTTGTCACGCGTGTTTTCGATCGTTTCGACGAGCATCTTGCGTGTCGTTACCGACAGCCCGGTCGATTCACTTGCCTCGCAGGCGCAGTCGCTGGCGCCAAGCATGCGCGCGTGCGCCAGCACTTCGAGCGCCAATTCGCGCAATCGGGCTTCGGTAATCGTGAATGGCGAACCCATTTTGTTGTTCCGGGGCTAGGCCCGCTCGCGTTTTTGGTGGACCGCTATCATAGCCGCCAGCCGATGGCTGCCGAGATCACAAGCCCAACGCTGCCTGCAGATGAGACCGTGAGCGAAATCCCCGTCCGTCCCGAGGACCGCCCGAGCAAGACCCAACGCAAGCGCGAAATGCATGCGCGCCAGGCGCTGGGCCAGAGGCTGGTCGATCTCAATACCGATCAGCTAGCGCGACTGGCGCTGCCGGAAACCCTGCTCGGCGCCATCGTGCTTGCCCAGCGCGTCAACGGCCACGAGGCGCGCCGCCGCCAGCTCCAATACGTCGGCAAATTGATGCGCGACAGTGATTACGAGGCCATCGCCTCCGCCTACGATGGCCTTATGGGAAATTCGCGCGAAGCCATCGCCTTGATGCACCGGTGCGAGCGCCTGCGCGACCAGCTCATCGACGATGAAGCGGCATTGGCCGGGTTCCTGCGGGCCCATCCAGGCATCGACACGCAGTGGCTGCGCGCCAAGGTTCGCGCGGCACGCCAGGAACGCAGCGCAGCCAAGGCGCCCCGGCACGCGCGCGAATTGTATAAATGGCTGCACGCGCTATTGCACACCAGTTCGCCGGCCGGGAGCGCAGCGTGAACGCGGGCATGCGGACGCATCCCGACGAGCTGCTCGTGGGACTGGTGTCCGTATCGGATCGGGCCAGCGCGGGCGTATACGCCGACCTTGGGCTTCCCGGTCTGCGCGATTGGCTGGCCCGTGCGATGCGCTCGCCGTGGCGCGCGTTCGAGCGGCTTGTCGCCGATGAGACCGCGGCGATCGAGCATGCCCTGGTCGAACTGGTCGACCAATGCGGATGCGACCTCGTGCTGACCACGGGCGGCACCGGACCTGCAAAGCGGGACGTTACGCCGGAGGCGACCCTGGCCGTTGCCTCGCGCGTGATGCCCGGCTTCGGCGAGCAGATGCGCCGCATTTCGCTCGAGTTCGTCCCGACCGCCATCCTGTCGCGTCAGGTCGGCGTGTTGCGGGAGAGGCCCGGGCACTGCGCCCTCATCTTGAATCTGCCCGGGCAACCCAAGGCGATCACCGAAACGCTCGAGGGCCTGCGCGATGCCCAAGGCAAGATCATCGTCCCCGGGATCTTCGCCGCGGTGCCGTACTGCATCCAGCTGATCGGCGGGCCGTACATCGAAACGGATGCCGACGTCGTCGTCGCGCATCGGCCCAAATCGGCGCTGCGCGGCTGAGCGCAGGCCCCGACGCCAGGCGCCTTTGTGGGCCCTTACGCGGCGCGATCGACCCTGGTTGATGGGGCGGCCAATTCCGCGACCGGATCGCTGATCGGCGCGAACACCGCCTGGTTGCCACCGGCGGACTTGGCCTCGTACATCGCACGATCGGCCAGGCTCAGCAGCAGCGAGGGCTCCCGACTCTGTTCACGCGCCAAGGCAACGCCGACACTGGCCGACAGCGTCTCGTCGGTTCGGCCGCCGACGCGAACCGGACGGGAAAGCTCGTCGAGGATGCGGTTGGAGATCGCCTCAATGTCGCGCCGCGTTCCGGCATCGGGGATCAGCAGGGCAAATTCGTCGCCGCCGTAACGTGCCACGGTATCTTGCGGGCGCACGACGCGCTGCAGACGCCGCGCCATCTCCTGCAAAACCTCGTCCCCGGCCTGGTGACCGAAACGATCGTTGACTTGCTTGAAACGGTCCAGGTCGATGACGACGATCGCACACCCCGCATTGCGCAAGGCGCTGGTGGCCATCGCGGCGCGCGCCCGCTCGGCAAACAGGCGCCGATTGGCCAGACCGGTAAGCTCGTCGTGGCGCGCGTCAAACAGCGCGTGGGCCTCGCGCCGCCGGATCGAATCGATATCGGCCAGGGCCACAACATACTCGCCGCGTTCGACCGATCGCAGCGTCAGCTGACACCAGACTGTCTGCTCGTCCGGCGGCCCCTGCAGCGAGCGCCGTAGCTTGATCTCGCGCACCACGGCCTGGTCGGTGAGCGCGGCCCGATCGGCCGCAGCCATCGCGGCAACCCATTCGCTGCGCTCGGCGAAGATGTCCGCGATACGGATTCCCTGCAAATCCCGCGCGCTGTGCTGCAGCAGCTTCAGGAACGCGTCGTTGCAGCGGGCAATTGCGCCATCGCGGACCACCGCCAGGGCCTGACCGGCCGAGTCCAGGACCGAGCGCTCGACGCGCAGCGCCTCGGCAAGGCTCGCCTCCCGCTGCTTGAGCGCGGTCAGATCGACCATGATGCCGACCGCCCCGGAAAAGCCGCCGTTGGACCCGGCCAGCGCGGCCGCGCTCACCGCAACGATGATGCGCCGCCCATCCTTGGTGATATGCGACATTTCCACGTCGCGCATTACGCGGCCGTCGCGCAAGGCCACGAGCGCGCGGCGAGCGCGCGTCTGATCGGCGCTCGGGTTCAGCAGCACCCCGATCGAGGCACCCACGAGGTCATCGACCGCATAGCCATACAGATCGCGGCACGCGCGCCGGCTGACAAAGGTAAACCGGAAACTCGAATCGCAGGCCCAGATCAGGTTCGGACTGGCTTCCACTAGCGACTTGTAGTGGTCCTTGCGGCGCCGCACGCGCTCGTACTCCATGAGCTCGCGCGCCGAGGCGATCGTGTCGAGCACCAGGGCGGAGGGCTGTTCCTGCCCCTTAGCGTCCGGCCAACTCACCGGCACGATGTGACTGCGCAGTGCCAGGCGTCCGCCCGAGGGACTGGCCCGTTCGATGAGCAGATCGTAGGTCGGGCGCCCCACTACGGCCGATTCCACCGCCTTGAGAAATGCCTCGCGCGAACGCGCCTGATAGACAAACGCATCCCACCAGCGCGGCCGCATGCTCGGTCCGATCTTCATACCCCAGCGACGCACCTCGCTGCTGTGGGCATGCACCACGCGTCCGTTGGTATCGACAACCCAGGCGAGCACCGGCAATTTTGCCAACAGATCCGGCAGCACGGGCGCGTTAGGCGCCTGGGCCGCTGTGGTTGGCGCCGCCGCCGATGGCGCGGCCGGTGTGGGCTCTGGCGCGGCGCCCGCCAGCGCCGAAGGCGTCGCCGAGGACCCCGGCAATGGCACCTTGGCAAATTTTCCCACTGCGACCAAGGGCTCGCCGCCCGTTACCGTGGTCCCAGCGGCGATCAAACGGGAAACCGCAGCGACGGGCGGTGGCGATGGGGGCTGCGCCACC
>OMSW01000035.1:0-319 GCA_900290295.1 Burkholderiales bacterium | reverse complement strand
GGGGCTGCGCCACCGCCTCGGGGGTCGGCACGGAAGCGGCAGCGGGCGCAACGGTCACGCCAACGGTCGAGCCCACGGACAAGATACTGATCGGATTGCCGGCGCGCGAATGCCCAACCTTGATGCGCACGGCGATCGGATCGGTGTGCGGTTGCGTGACCGGACGCATCGTTGCCGACGCGGTGCCTTCGCGCGCGGCCTGGGCCAAATCGAGCGCATTGGGCGGGTCCATCACGACAAGATCGGCAAGCTGCCGCCCGACGCAGTCCTGAGTGAGCGCGCCCAGTATTGCCGCAGCCGCGGGATTGATCTCGAAAAC
>OMSW01000163.1 GCA_900290295.1 Burkholderiales bacterium | reverse complement strand
TGAAACAGGAACTCAGCACCGAGGCTACCTATGCGTAGCTTTGGGCAAGTCTGGGAGAACGGAAACTGTTGCGCGAAAGGTGTCAAGGATTGCCTGCGACCGCATATCATTTCAATCAGATATGGCGCGCTGGGGACCTTTCCATGGGAGCTTGATCATGAGCAATCAATTCGTGTGGGTGGATATCCCGGTCGTCGATCTGGACAGGGCCATCGCGTTTTATTCTTCGGTGCTCACCGGCACCGTATCGCGCGAGGGCGGCCCTGGTTTTTTTTTCGGTCTGCTGCCGCACGCCGACCATGGTGTCAGCGGTTGCTTGTACCAGCCCGGACCGGACAATGCACCGTCGCGGCATGGGCCACTCATCTACCTCAATGCGACAGGTCGGCTGCGCGAGGCGGTGCAGGCAGTGCAGGACCATGGCGGCTCCGTAATCCAGGCCGTCCATCAGATCGGCGAGCATGGCTGGCGTGCGATCGTAATCGACAGCGAGGGCAATCGCATCGCGCTGCATGCGCCGACGGTGTGAGAGGGAATTTGCCGGCAGGCTAGTCGACCAAGGCGCTGAATCCCATGAGCCACCCACTGGCGATCTTGGTCCATGGAATGGGCCGAACGCCCGTCTCCATGGCACTGCTCGCTTTTCGCCTTCGACGCGATGGTTTTCGCACCCCGATCTTCGGGTATTCCGTGACCGTCGAGAGATTTCCTTCCTGCGTGGCGCGATTGCAGCGGTTCATCGAATCGCGCCTCGGTACGGAACGCTTCATCGTGATTGGCCATTCGCTGGGTGCCGTGCTACTGCGCTGCGTGCTTCCCAAGCTGGTGCAGCAGCCGGCAGCATGCTTCCTGCTCGCACCGCCTTCGCGGGCCTGTGTGTGGGCACGCATGCTGGCGCCACATCTGCCCTACCGGATCGTGGCGGGGGAAATGGGCCAGCTGCTCGCCAATGAGGAATTCATGGGGAGCGTGCCAATACCGTGCTGTCCGACGTGGATCTATGCGGGGACGGGTGGTCCGAGCACTAGGTTTTTTTCCCCTTGGCGACGAACCCAATGACGGCGTCCTCAAGGTATCCGAAACCCGTCTCACGGGCGTGCCGCTCGTGCTGGTTCCGGCCTTGCACACCTATCTCATGAATTCACGCATCGTCGTGCGCGACCTGGTTGACAGGGCACGTGCGATCGTATTCGATGGTTTCTTTTCCGCGCAGTAGATCCCTCGCGCATACATTGGATATGACACTCTCACGGAGGCGGTATGCACAAGAGCAAGCTGGCCGGCTTTATCGTGGATTGCTGTACGGATGATCTGTCGGCTGCGGCAGCGTTTTGGGGCCGTGCCCTGGGTATGGAGGTTCGGCCGCTGCCGGGCGCGGAGGGCACAAAATACATGAGCTTGATCGACCGCAATTGTGCCTTGGACATCGAGGTGCAGATGGTTACCCATCCGAGTCGAGTGCACTTGGACATCGAAACCGACGATATCGAAGCCGAAGTCCTGCGTTTGGAAGCGCTCGGTGCGAAACGTGTAGAACAGGTACAGTCCTGGTGGGTGATGCAAGCGCCGACGGGACATCGGTTCTGCGTGGTTTCCGCCGATGGGTCAGGGGATTTCGAATCCAAGGCAACGAGCTGGTCGTGAAGGGTTTATGAAAATTTCGCAGCGTCCGTGGGGGCGGTTGTTGCAGCAGCGGTCGAGCAGGGGCGCGATCTGCACGCTATTGCTCGTGGCTGCGGGGTCTGCAGCCACCACGTCGGTGTCGGCGGATGACGCCTCGGCCGCCGCAGGTGCAAACGCCATCATCGCTAGCGACAAATGCGGCTCCTTGGTGATCCGGCGTTGCCGTCTCCGAACGACCGCTACGATGGTGGTTGATCCGGATCTGCCCTTGCGGGGCATTTCTCCGTTGCAATGGCAACAGGTTCGGTCGGCCGGTCCCGACTCCGAAGAGATCGTGGTTTCCGGGGAGCGCATCCGGGAGCCCACGCCGGGCGAGGTATTCGACCGCTATTTCGGTTCGCCGCTGATTTCGCCTGGCCTTGTCAGTCGGGACGCTGGTGGCGGTGGGCGCTGCACGACCATCGTACGGACAGGAGCGACGTTGTGTTCGAACTCCGGCAACGTGCTGCCGGGAATGGGGACTCCGGTTACGAGTTTTTCATTTTCCTTTTAACGGCCGGCTTGGGCGGGACTTGGGAAATCGGGTCGATTCAATGGCTGAAGATCGTGTGCATCGACCAGGCTGTGTTTGGTGACAGCGCCTGCACTATCCGCGCTAGCGATTGTGATGCCGTTGTGGGCTTGACCTCGGGGGATAGGGCGGGTAGCGCCGGGGTTCGAGTGCGGTTCCAGCGAGCGGGGTGAACCTGTAATGCGACGGGCTCGAGCAACGGGCGGCCACGACGCTTGAGCAGGTGTACCTGCAGTTGCTTGCCATCATGGTTCAGCTGCAAGCGCAAGGCTGCCGGTGATGGTGCACGTGCGTGGCGAGCTGTGCGCAGGACAAAAACCAATGCCCGGTGTTGCTGCGCGAGCAGATGCAAGCGGCGCAGGGAGCGAAAATCAGCATCGGCACCGGTGCCCTCCGGCAACCAGCCAAGAAGGGCGCCCAGGTGGGCGGCGCGCAGGGATTGTTCCAGTGCCCAGCCGCTCTCACGTGGGGTGAGTGGCTTGACGAAAATGTTGCGCGCCAGGTCAATGCCGGCTTCCACCAATACCGGCGCGTAGGGCAAGGCATGCGGTGCTGTCCGCTGTTCGATGGTTGCTTGAGGAGGGTGTGTCGTATCCGGCAGATTTGCCTGGCACGGCAACACCCAGACGCACGTGCGCCCGGCACGCGTTACCGCTGCCAGTGCTGGTAACAACAGACCCAGTTCACCGATACCGGGATGGTCGAGCAGTAGTTCGACAAGCTGACCGTGCGGCCAGCCGTGACCGGGAAGCTCCCGGTCGAGAGCTTCGAAACCGCTGGATGTGCAATCCGAGCGTGAATCGGCCTGAATCCATTCATCCCCACGCCAAAGATTGGGGATGGCCTCGGCACTGGTGGCCTGCAGTAAGGGAACTAATGTGGTGGCGGCACGCATGGATGGTTTGCCCTTGTGATGATCCGCGCGGCGGCGTCTGTCAGACGGCAGCGCGGATGACGCCCACCGCAATACCTTCGATGGTCAGCGCTTCGCGTTTGAGATCGACCATGATTGAGGTGTAGTCGGGGTTCTCGGCGATCAGTTCGACGCGTGTTCCGCGCAACTTGAGTCGTTTGACGGTGACGTCGTCGCCGAGGCGGGCAACGACAATTTGCCCGTTATGTGCCTGGCTTTGCCGATGCACCGCCAGCCAATCGCCGTCGAGAATGCCGGCGTCGCGCATGCTCATGCCGCGCACTTCGAGCAGGTAGTCTGCGCGCGGTTTGAAGGTGGAGGGATCAACAGCGGGGCGCTTTAGTACGTTTTCCTGTGCCAGGATCGGGCTGCCGGCGGCAACTTTACCGATCAGGGGCAGACCGAGTTCGCGCGCTGCCTCGCCAAGGGCACGTGCCGAGTCGCGTAGCCGGATTCCACGCGAGGTACCGGCAAGCAGGTCGATCAAGCCTTTCTTCTGCAATGCCTGTAGATGTTGTTCGGCGGCGTTTAGGGAGCGGAAACCGAAAGCGCGCGCAATTTCCTCACGCGTTGGTGGTGCGCCGCTTTCCGCAAGAGCACTGCGAATGAATTCGAGAATTTCACCTTGGCGGACGGTCAGGACATTGGCGGGATCGATGGTCATGGCAGTGACGCGGACTGAAGATGTTTCACTGTAATTGCATACAGTACATGTTGTCAACCTATCAACCATCCTTTCTCTCGCGTTTCGTTCCACGCCCTTGCCACCAGTGGCCCGCGCCGCCCCCGCCTTTCGCACCAGGGCGAGCGCGTGATACACTGCAAAAAAGTATCAATCGGAAGCTACCGTGCTTTGTAACCGACGGTAGCTGCTGACAGCGGCCACACGTGGGAGTCGCGTAGGCAAAGCCGTTGCGCCAAGCGCAGCCAGCCCACCCCCACGGTTCGTGCCGTTATGTCCGACGAAGCCCGTACGGGACGCCTGCGAGTCAGGGTCCGTCGGTCACGCGGACCTTGAAAACCGGATTCTTATGTTTTTGTTCGGTGACCCCGAACATTGCGCATTAGCCATTGCGGCAGCGCTGCAACATACCTGGCTCCTACGCCGGCCCGATTGATTCGGACGCAAATCATGAACACGCATGAGGCCAAGATCGTTCTGGAAACTGCACTGCTGACCGCGCAGCAACCGCTGCCTGTCGATCACCTGCGTAGGCTTTTCACGGGCGAGATCGACGACGACACCATTCGGGTGCTGCTGGAGGAATTGCGCAGCGATTGGCAGGGCCGCGGCATCGAGCTGGTCGCATTGGCCTCTGGCTGGCGCTTTCAAAGCACCGTGGCCATGAGACCGGTTCTGGATCGGCTGAATCCGGAAAAGCCTCCCAAATACTCGCGGGCAGTGCTAGAAACCCTGGCGATCATCGCGTACCGTCAGCCGGTCACGCGCGGTGATATCGAAGAGATTCGCGGCGTTACGGCATCGGCACCGGTGATCAAGACGCTCGAGGAGCGGGGATGGGTCGAGACCGTCGGCCATCGCGAAGCTCCCGGACGCCCCGGATTGCTTGCTACGACCCGCGAGTTTCTGGACGATTTCGGCCTGCGATCCCTGCAGGAACTGCCGCCGATCGGCTCGGACGCGACGGCCCCGAGCGCTAAGCTCGAATTGCCCTTCCCGGAGCTGGGAATTGAAGCGGCCGCGCTGGCTGCAGCCAACACCACCACTGACACTGCCGAGATTTTGCCCGACGAGGCAATTGGCGCAGACGCCGTAGCGGCGAATGGCCTGAGCCTTGCGCCGCAAGTCCGTGCACCCGAATCCGATAGCGACTCCGCCGACTACCGGGAAGCGACCCCACCCATGAGTGAAATGAGTTCCGCTACGCCATGAATCCGTCCCCGCTCAACGAAACGCACGCGCCGTTCACCGAATCGCCACCGGAATCGGCTCGCATCGATGCACCAGCAACAGCCGCAGGGAGCGGCGTGGCGCAAGCC
>OMSW01000133.1 GCA_900290295.1 Burkholderiales bacterium | reverse complement strand
ACCCCTTCAGGGTGGGGGAATTTGAGGTGGCCATCAGTGGGGGAATTTGAGTGGCCGCCGGGGACCAGGACGGTTTTCTTGAGTAAAAGGCCGGCAATACCCCTGGGGGCCTGCGTGCTGGTGGCCGCCGGCCGTGCGCTACAGGGCGACTTGGAAAGAGCTCTCGCGGCGGCAGGCGCCTCGTGTCAATTCGTCGATGCTGCCGAGCTAGCGGTGGAGCGCGCCATGTCGGAGGATTTTGATCTGCTCCTGCTCGCGGCGAGCCTGCCGGGCATCGGCGCGGCGGCCGCTGCCGAAATCCTTCGCCGTGCCGGCAGCACGTGCCTGACAGTCGCGCTGGTTGACACCGCGGACAGGGCAGAGAGCCGCGCGCATGCCTCAAGTGATTTTGACGCGATGCTTCGCGTGCCCCTGGAGGACGAGGGCCTGCAGCCAGTTATCGCGAGGGCGTTGGCGCAGCGCTCCCGCAACGCCGCGGTCGGTACCAAATTGGAGGACGAGTTCGCCGATCTGGCACGGCAATTTCGTGCTGACCTACCGGTCACGCTCGACGCCTTGTGCTCCGCAGCGGCTGACGGTCATATTGCCACGCTCGCATCGCTTGTGCACAGGCTCAAAGGTAGCGCCGGAAGCTATGGTTTTCCCCATGTGACGGAGGAGTGCGCCAGGATTGAAAAGCAGTTGAGCCGGGGTCTGGAGTATGCGGCAGTGTCCGCGTGCCTGTCCATGGTCCAGTCCATACGAGAAGAATTACAAGCGATGGCAAACGATGGAACCGAGCGCACCGACTGACCGGCCATTCACGATCCTGGTTGCTGACGACGCGGGTGAAAGCCGGCAGCTGCTGGCGCGTCTGTTGCAGCGCTTTACGCGAGGCCGGATGTTCTTGTCCATCGTCGAGGTGCGCGACGGGGCCCAAGCCCTCAGCGCATTTCGCGCATATTCTCCCCGTCTCGTGTTCCTAGACCTCGACATGCCGGAAATGGATGGCCTGTCGGTGCTGCGCGAAATCCGTACCCTCGATGATCGTGCCTTCATCGTCATCGTTTCGGGCGTCAGCTCCGCGAAAAACGTCAACGAGGCGCTCGCGCTGGGGGCCGGCGCCTTCGTCGTCAAACCGTACAGTGCGCGCCGAATCATCGGGGTCGTGCAGAAGTATGAGAAGCATTGCGGACAGGCATTGCTAACCCACGACGAGGAATGAACACCGCCGCGCGGCGAAACTACATCTCCTTCGGGTGACCGTATCCGGTACCGCCGCCGCCTCATAACAGCCGTGAATAAACCACCGGGATGGTCGGTGGCACACTCATGCACCTGCGCCGTTATGAATGATTGACTGATCTACGCCACGGCCTGCTAAGAGTTCCTGAAATCGGACCAGCATGCGATGCGCTTGCTCACGAGATAAAGGCGCGACGTGTTTTAGGTTTTTCTTCAAATTCTCCTTACGTCCAACCATTGTGTCGATTCGGGATTTGTCATAGTCGATTCCAAGCTTGCCAAAAAAATCAGTAATTCTGTATTTGTCATTGAACCAATCCGTCTCGAAGCGAATGATCTTCAACGAGGGTTTTCGGGTACGCCATTCGGAAATTCGCATTTCAATTTCATACCAATACCAAAGCGCTCTGTAGAAGGGGTGGGAGAACTCCGCGTTCGCATCGAGAAGATCTACCATTTTAATCAAGTTCGTTGGTGCCCGATAATCCAGAAACCAATCGTTGCCGATATCGGTACCAGGATAATGTTGCAAGCGAAAAAGAGACATCGCCACTTCAATAGGCGGCCTGACCAGATGAATTATGGCCAGTCGGTCACCGAAGTCATCGATCGCATGTTGGATGAATGTCTTTACGAAGAGCTCGTTTGCCTCCATGTAATAGCGGTAGCCAACAGCCGCGCGAAGAATGTTAAGTGACTTGTGCTGGCGATAAACCTGGCTTACGAACGTCGCATCGCCGTAGCTCGCGGCCTTGAGCACAGGCCCGTCCATGGCTGGAGCCGGTTCATGCAGAGCGACGCAATCCGGCACTATCGAGAATAGCTTTGCTAGCGTCATGGTTCCGCTTCGTCCGGTGGTGGCTGTAAATATCAGCCTCTCCAGACCGCGCGTTAGTGACGAAAGTAAAGGCTTCGCTAGCGCCGCAATGAGATCGTTATGTTTGAGTGAATAGAGAACGCTGGCAACTATCGGGGGTTTCGATTCAGATCGAGACAGGTAGTTGTAGGTTCCAGGACGAGACATAAGAATTTATACGAGATCGCAGATCAGAACCGATGAAGCTTCTTCCGAAACGGTTTCGCCTTTTGCCAGTTCCCTATGCGAAAGCGACGTTGAGGTCTATGCGATAGGCACCACGCGACTTAACCTCAAGCACACCCTTCGCCTATCCGGTTTAGCTCCCTTCGATGGACCGTCATTTCTAATTGAGCCGGCCTTTCCCCCAGTAGCGTCCATTTGCGGCGACGAAGACAAGGCCGTGTCCGACTTCATTAGTGATGTCCTGAAGGACGAGTTCGTTGTCAGAAACTGACTCGGTCAGGCATTCATTCGCATGATGGGAGAGCTGTTTCAACGATAGCGCTGCCAGCAGGGCCCTAATCTCCAAGGATGCTTCGTAACGATCCCCGAATTCGCCGTTACTGGTGATGGAGATTGACGTTCGCCGAGAATTTTGGTGGCGCTTTGAAAGTAGTGGTCAGGTCGTTTCTCGGAGGTCCGGAAGCGGGCAAATGATGAAACGATGAAGAAGTCAAGGCTTTCGGAAGAGCATATTGCATACACGCCGCAATTGGCCGAATCGTTGCATCTCACGGCCGACATGTTTCTTGCGGCAGTCAGCGCGGGATCGTCAATTTGCGCGTATTGATCTTTTTGCGCGAGAGGAGACCCGCGACTTCTTCCATGAGTTCCGAACGCGCAGTCTCCTGCGGGCATCGACTCTGCGCGCCAACGGACAGCTTCCTGCGATTTGGTTGATTTGGTTGGGTGCCGTTTACCAAGAACGGTGGCACGGGTGGATATTTGCTTTCAATCCCGAGGCATTCATGTCGAAGTACTCTCTTGGCAGGCAACTTCTCTACCCGATAATGAAAGAGAAAGAGAGAGAGAGAGAGCTATCGCGCCGGTCATAACGAGTTTGATCTTTTGATTCGGTTCGAGCTTTAAAAGTGCTTCTTCGCAATGCATGCGCGGGCTATCGCATTTCTTGGAACGCCTCCGATTGCTCAGCGGCTTCGCGTCTTCGTGAGGGATCTGCTCAAAGATCGTCCATTGTTGTACGAGAGGACGAAGACCTTCCGAAATCGGCCTTGACCTTGTGCCATCTTTCCATTCTCGGGCTTCCTGGCCGCGATGCAAGGCGATCTACGTTGATTGACCGACGCAAGGATCGATGCGCGGTCCTCCAGTAGACGGTCAGCGGGATATTTATTCCGCACAAGGTCGCGATTTCCGACTGCCAGTCCGTGCGACCAACGGTTGGTTCGACGATCACGATGCGTCCTGCACGCCGATCGCGCTTGAATTCGAGGCCGCCGATTCCCTCATAGCGCACCTGCTCAATGAAATGCCGCGTCAAGCCCGCCAATTGGCGGTGCTCTTCGACCGCGGCAATGCAAAGTGTGGTAATCCAGGAGCCGTGTTAGCCCGACGACGCCGATGCACCGCGCACGCCTGCCGGCGATGCAAAGCGCTGGCGGAACCATTAGCTCATGGCGCTGTCCGCCTGGAACTTTGGCCAGCGCCACGCCAGCTCCCCCAGGAGAGCGCATGCCCGTTTGTTGGCCCGCTTTGCTAATGCCCTGCCCTCCCTCAGAGTTGCCGCTAGTGTAGGGCTTGGGCGCCGGGCCCAAATGACCTGCTAGCTCGCGTCTATTGGCAGAGCGGCGCCAGCCGAACAATTTCTTACCCAGAATCCAGACGCCGCGCGCTCCGATCGCACGAAGCGTGCCCAGCTGCGTCACAATCGGGTGCGAGCCCTCGGCAACTGCGTGGCGCCGCTCCGTCTCCAATTAATTGAGTCACTGAACCGCTTGCCTCGCTAAATGCGAAAGAGGCGTTTCGCGACCTTTGTCAACCGCACCTCGATCGTTTCGTACGCGACTACTCCGGTGGCGGCTGCAATCGATACGCAGATCGCCACGTAGGCGTACACCGCGATTCCAGTTGTCGGCAGATTTTCCTCCAACCATAGCCTGCGTAAGCCCATGACCACGAAAATGTGAGTGAGGTAGATCGAAAAGGTCGCGTCGCCCAGCTTGTGCAGCCAGCGATTCCTGAATGGGATGCCTTGCTCGATGGACAGGATTGAGAAAGCGACGATGGCAGCTGGGATCCCACGCAATGCCGCGCGATGCAAGAGTGCGTCGTCATTTATCCCGCCAAGCACCATCAGG
This sequence comes from Burkholderiales bacterium, assembly GCA_900290295.1. GTDB lineage: Bacteria > Pseudomonadota > Gammaproteobacteria > Burkholderiales > Burkholderiaceae_F > GJ-E10. Next base: position 9,502 of record OMSW01000133.1, on the reverse strand, counting down.
CCGAGGCCAAGCACCAGAAGAACGAGCGAGGCGCCTAGCGGAACGCGCGCAAGTCGGCGGTCGAGATAGGCGGCGCCGATCAGGCAACCGAACAGAAACTCAAATGTGACAGGGTTGCCGTAGAAAACGAGAGCGTCAAACGTTGGGTGAAAAAATTCGACGATTGCGACCAGCCCTACGAACAGGGTTGCCAGCGCGACGATACGCGGCCAGGACGACAAGCCGAGGAAAATCGTGAACCCGACATAAAAAAACATCTCGTAATTCAGCGTCCAACCGAGATGCAGCAAGGGCGGGGAGTCTCCGGGCAAAAATAGAAGCGAGCGGATGAAGCTGTCCGGGCTGAAACGTGTTGTACGCAAGATTCCAGGCGCCGCGATGGCGATCACCGCAGTGAGTGCCGTCATCAGCCAATACATCGGGACGATTCTGGCGAGGCGGCGGCGCAGGAACCCCCACTGCGTGTAGGCGTGCTTCGCTGCCGTATAGGTCATCACGAAGCCGGAGATGACGAAGAAAAGGTCGACGCCGCTCCATCCGATGTTCCGCCAGGCACGGTGCAGTCCGATCATGAATTGCTCGTTTGCGTGGGCAAAAACGACCATCATCGCGGCTACGCCGCGTAGATATTGAATTGACGCAACATCGCCCGAGGACGCGCTCCTGGCTCGAGTCGCCATCGACGCAGGCTCTGAGCTTGTGGTCCGCATTGACTTTCTACGCAAATATGGATTCTTGAACAGCAGCGACGGCGATAGATGCGCTCCAATGCGCCCCTGAGGCAGTGAATCGGCGCAGCCCGGCCTGGCAAAGAACCGTTCCCGGCCCATGCAGGGCGCCCGGATCAAGGGCAAGTTCGCGCTGCCAGCACTGCAACGTCACCTAATGTGATCGCCGAGATCGCACGGCGCAACCAACGGCAGTTGATCAGGCGACAAACGTCAGCCTCAGCTTAACGTAGTGCGCGTGGGCGACAGGAAGGTAGAGCCCTTGAGGTTATTAAATTGCATAGATTTCCGAGGATACAGCAGCGGCAGGTCAGACTTTCATCGATTCGAGAGAAGGGCCACTGGCAAATCTACCATGAACTTCCGTAGCAGATGTCCTTTCCTGTTGCCGCCGACCGAAAATTGTTGGGTAACTGAACGCGGTTACCCGCGCTCAGCTTGACGCTGCCCCATTTTATAGGCGGTTTTATTGACATTCCGATAAATGTCTGACATCCGAATCGTATCCTTGCGCGTTATATCGACAGGTCATTTGTCGAGGGATGAGCATGGGGACGAAGCGACGTACCGCGTCAGGACGTCCCAGAGCTTGAGCGAGTAGTTTCAGCGAGGCGGCGATCTCCTCGTCGGACCATCGACCTGCCATGCTTCCGATGATCGCGAGAGCCTCGTCGGGAGTAATGCAGCCGTGTTCGCCGGACTTCGGCTTTCGGACCCTCAGTTGAGAGTGTTGACCACCACGCCAATGGATCGTCAGGATGATTTCGCGCGCGGCCTCATCGACATCGACAATGATGTCGGCGACAAGGGCGCGCAGGAGCTGCTGCCTGAGGAGTTCCGGCTCACTTCGTTGCCACCAAGCGAATATCTGACAATGGCCTGAAAAGCAGACTCCGCGCGATCCGCCTCTCGATTGCGCGCGGGAACCTATCCAATGTTGTTTCGAGAAAGCCAATTGGAAAAGCGGGAAGGCTGACGTATTTCTCCTTGATTCCAATGTGCGCTCTAACCCGGGAGAATCCGACTCTCCTGAATAGGCTGTTCAATTCCGAGGTGGAGTATTCTTTTAGATGAAAGCCCTTCGCCACTTCGTCGTAGAGACTTGAAATGTCGTGCGGACCACTCAATCGATTCGGCGTAACGCAGATGTAGACCCCGCCAGGCGTCAGCGCACGGTATATGTTTTCCAGTTGTTCAAATGCATCGTCCGGATGCAAGTGTTCCATCAATTGATTGCTGTACGCCAAATGCACGCTATTTGCAGGTAACGGAATACTGCAGCCATCGGAAAGAATGAGATGGAAATTGGCTGGCCGCGCCAGACTCCTGGTGATCTCCTCCGAGACATCGACCGCATAAACCTGCCCGACGAACTTGGCCACCTCGAATGACAATGCACAATCACCGGGTCCCACTTCCAAAAAGTTGCTGCCCTTGTCGAAGAAGGGCTTGAGGAACCGCATTTGCGCACGAACCACCCGTTCTGCCTCCTGTGGGGAGGCCTTATGCGTCAGTTGCGGATGGTGTGGAACGCGCCGATACAATTCGTCGTAGAGTGACGAATACAAATGACGCCTTTCCTGTCGAGACGCACTTCGCAGCCGGCCGGCCAGCTCCTTTTCTATTTCGTATTGTTCTCTCAGTTGCTCGATCGTTCGATTCTCATCCGTCATTGCAACCGCTCGCTTTCAGCCTGTCGACCAGAAGACGTTCGCCTTTGCCGCTCATTAGTTACCCGCCCTGACAGGCAGAGCCAACGGGTCCAGCCGTCATAATCACCATAAACAGTCTATCAGCGACACAGATCGGCGGATTGGAGCCAGGGATGATCGCCGCAATGGCGCCAGTTTCTAACGGCGCAATTGGCGTGCCAAACGGTTCGGAGGATGTTAACGGTCCGGGAATCAACAGTAACTGACACTGATCTTCCGACGTCGACGACGTGTTGCAGCATGCCGTAGGACACCCGCCACTGTACGTTGTCGCAATCAACCGTCGCTGCATTTTGGTTCAGGCGCACGATCTTGCCGAAGCGGGTTAGGTAGTTGCTATCGTTCAAGCTGACGGTGTCGCCGACCCGGAAGTTGTCCCGCGTGATACGTTTGCGACTCGGCCCTGGCCTGGCGGCGTCGACAATTTCGACGCCACTCGCGACGCCATTCGCTTGCAATTCGATGGCCGCGATGCAAGGCGATCTGCGCTATTTGACCGACGCAATGATCGATGCGCGGTCGAGCCCGACTTTTGATTCATCGGGACCATCACGACGGAATCACGCCGCGCGTCCCCGGTGCGACGCCAAGCATGTCGATGTAAACCTGGCGCACGCGGGGCGAGCCCACGCCCAGGACCAGTGCTGCGGTAACGAAGGCGGCGCCGCCAGCGATCAGGCGCAACAGCGTCGGCCAAGCGGTTGGAACCGTAGGGATGATCCACAACGTGAACAGCGTCGCTCCGAGGTTGACCAGGAGCAGACCGCCCAGTGCGGTCCAAGCCTGGAATCCTTTCCAGGAGAGACCCAGCGCGCGCTTGACGTACACCAGATTCCACAGTTCGAAGATGTATCCGACCACCACAGCGCCGATCGCGATTCCGCTCAGGCCTAGCGTCGGGTCGCCAATTGCGGACGCACCCCAGTAGCACGCCGCCGCGGCCAAGGGCGCCAGGATGACGCCCTGGCGGAATGAAAAGGCCGCAGCACCGATCGCGATGATCAGCGTGGTCGATTCCAGCGCCGCCGCCAGCAGGCCGACGCAGTAGATCCGGAACGGCAGTACGGCAGCGCCGAACCGCGCGGTAAACACGAAGGTGAGCAGCGGATCGGCCAACGCGAACAGCATTCCGGTCATCGGGAACAGCAGCGCCGCGACCATCAGGTTGGCATGGCGGTTGACCGCTATGGCGGCCTCGATTCGACCCGCGGCGACGTCCGCGGCGATCACCGGGAGGGCCGTATTGGTGAAGGCCATCCGCAGGATAGAGGTCAGCGGCGCCGCGGCCTGCGCGATCCCTAGGGTCGCCACCGCAACCGGATCAAAGCGCAGCGCGGCGACCCAGCCGTCCGCCTGTAGTCGCACGCCGTTGAGCGCGAAGCTGCTGCCGAAGCCCAGGCCTCCACGCAGCTGCTGGCGCGCCAACTCGCCGTCCAGGACAAGTCCCCGGCCGCCGTCCAGGTGGCTTCGCCGCGAGGCGTAGATCAGGGCCACAACGACGCGTATCCCAGCCACTAGGATCAAGGCCGCTCCTACGCCCGCAAGGCTGCGCCACGCCAGCGCCGCCGCGACGACCGAGATGACACGCAGCACCGCCAGCCCGAGGGTCAGCAATGCCTGGTCTCTCGGGCGGTTGCAGGCCAGCCCGACCTGGTCGAATGGCAGCGACACCAGCCACAGTGCGCTAAATAGTGGAAGCAACCAGGGATTGATCGGGCCACCAGCAAATAGCCGCTGTGCAAATGGGGTCAGCGGGCTCAGCATCAGTGCCACAAGTACAGCGGTGCACGCCAGGTAGGCGAAGGCGTTGCCGAACAACGCACCCTTTCGATTCGGCGGCTGTTGCGACACCTGGCTAACCAGAAGCGGCGCGATACTCAAGGACAGCACGAGCGCGCAAGTCTGCGCCGCGAGCCACAACAGGCGATAGCCGCCGAAGTCGTGCGCACTTAGCACCCGTACCAGCAGGATCGGAACTACCACCTGGGCCGCATAGTCCAGCCCGCTCGCGATCCCGAGCAGCGCGACGACGCGATGACGAATCACGCTCGCTCTCTAATCGGGTGCGTCACCGACGCCGGCGCTGCGCTCTGAGGGCGGCGCGGTGCGAAACGTCGAAATACCGAAAGGTAGGGTTCGATCAGGCGTTCCGGGTCGTAGTGCTTCTGCATGAACTGCAATGCCTGTTCTCCCAGGCGGCGTCTACGGGCCTCGTCTTCGAGCAAAGCACCGATGGCAGCAGCCATGGTGTCTAAATCCGGGACCGCGACCCCGAGGCCGTGCGTGCCGATCCGCCGATCGGGGTCGAAAAAAGACACCACCGGAATTGCACGCACCCAGGCCTGGAAGAACGTATTGGGAAAGCCTTCGACCTCGGAGGTGTTGACCAGCAAACGCCCCCGATCGAACAGCGCCAATGTCGCCTCCTGGTCCACGCTGCCATGCAGGGTCAGATTGGGAATCTCGCTGGCCAGCCCCCGCAGCCGCTGCAGGTATGCGTCTCCATTCTGCGGATCGCCACCAACCAGATGAAAGCGCCATTTCGGCAGGCGTCGGGCCAGCTCGACGAACATTTCGGGGCGCTTCAAGGCGCGCAGGTTCGCGACCCATAGCACGTCCATGTCCCGCTGTTCGAAAGGTGTCACGCGCGGCCACGGCGCAACCATGTCGGCGACCACCTCGCTTTCGACGCCGAAATTCTTCCGCAGCATCGCTCGCTGCTGCTCCGTCTGTGCAAGCACCACGTCGGCCCGCGGGAGCCCGTAACGGTACAACCAAGGGTCCTTGAAGGAACTGGAGATCAGGCGCCGCGGATCGCAATCGGCATCGCTTACGATCCGCAGCACCAGGCGCCGCCGCAGACGCCCGACGATCCATGCCACGATGCCGAGAAATCCGTCGCCGCCCGACAAGTAGTAGACGTCCGCATCGGCGCGCCGCAGGGCCCGGTACAAGCCGCTCAGGCGCGGATGGAAGAATCGCGCGCCCGGCCAGCCGGCCTCGCGCCGGTAGGCTGCCAGGATCCGCAGGCCATCGACTTCGATCTCGCTCCCCTGTCCGACATCCAGCGTGACGAACGACGAATTCACGCCCCGCCGGACCGCAGCACGCGCCACTAGCGCCTGCTGCAGCTCGGCACCGCCGGTTGCCTGCGGCGGACGGGTGGCGTCACGCAACAGCGCCGGGTACGAGAACAAGTTGATGTGGCAGACGCGCACCGGCCGTGCGAACTGGTCCGGAGTTTCGGAGGCGTTCATGTAGCCACCTCGCTCGCCGCTCCGTCGGCCGCGCGCAGTTCCCGATCGCGCCAACGCGCCCGCAACCCGAATGCCAGACCGAAGGCTAGCCACAACACGGTCTGCGACGCAGTCGGCGTCAGGCGATTGTCGGTCACCGCTTGCACCAGAAGCACCAACACCATGACCGAAGTGGCACGCAGGAATTGCACCCACAATTCATTCTCGGCGGCGTTGGCGCCGCCCTCCAGGCTGAGTGCCAGCCGGCGCAGATCGAACCAGCGCCAAACGTAGAATGAAAAGATCATCGCCCCGCCGACGACACCGTAATCCAGCAGCAAGGCGAGATAGGCATTGTGCGGCTGGGTGACAAATAGCGCGCCACTGCGCACCGGCGGTGACCACAGGATCGATTCGATTCCGCTTCCAAAGATCCAGTGGTCGCCGATCACCGGCAGCAACAAAGGCCAAATCAGCGTCGCCCGCCCGCCGGAGAGTGCGTTGATGTCGCCCTCGGTCAATCCGGTCGCGACCCGCTCGAGCACCGCTTGCGGCAGGAACAAGGCGCCGATCCCCAATGCAGCCGCAGCCACCAGCACCCAATTCAGCCGGCGCAGATGCAGGAGGTAGGCGATCACGACCACCATCATCCCAAAGTACCCTCCGCGCGAGAACGTCAACAGGTTGGCGATCACCATCAGCAGCGATACGCCCCACAGAAACAGCCTGCCGAGGTTCGATTCCGCGCGCGCGGTGAACAACGCCCAGGCCAAACCGCAGTTGAACATGAGAGAGATTTCGTTGGGATGCATACCAGCCGCGGCTGCTAAAATATCGCGCGCGTCGGCAGAGCCCATTTCTTGAAGGCTGGCGCCGGACCCGTAGGCATTGAACAGGAAAATTCCGGCCAGCCCTGACAGCCCCACCAGCGGGCCGTAGAGAAACGGGCGCGCACCGGCGGCCGTTGCCTCGAACCGCACGACCAGGCCCAGCAGTAACCCGTAGAGGATGCGTAGTAGCGGCGCTTGCAGCAGGTCGCGCAGGTAGACCGGGAGATCGGCATACGAACTCTCATCGGACCGGCCGAAAATATTGGGAATCAATTCGACCGAGAAACTGCCATGGACGGCGGCCAAGATCATCGGCAACACCATCAGCACCAGTAGTGGCACGGGCAACGGCAAGCCCTTCAGTGGCGGCGCCCGGCGCGTGCCGGGGAAAACAGCCGACAGCATCAGGCCGATTAGGGTCGCCAACAGCGTCAGATTCAGCGGGTTCAGCCCGGTGATGCCCATCAGATGGTGGGGCACCCGCGTCGAAGCTTCCAGCGGCACCAGGACCGAAAGTAGAAGGATTCCACGCCGCGGTTCATGCACGATCGCGGCCACGACGAGCGCGCCGGCCAATAGAGGCAAAGCCAGGAATTCCACTTGCGCGACCAGCAGACCCATTACGATGGCAAGTACAATGGCCCCTGCCACAATGCGCAACGTTCTGACCGAATTTTGCTTGTGTGCGCCTTGGCGCACCGGTGTCATCGACGCTGCTTTCGGCATCCTCTCGTCTCCCGAACCCGCGATGGGGCCATAGACTCCCTTTGTACCAGAGCGCACCTGGGGCGCTAAACTGTTTTTGTATCAGAGTGCACCGTCGTCCCTTCGGTGCTTTCAAGACTGATCAACACACGCGCTGCCGAGGCGCGCCATTCTCGGGCGGCAGGCTTGCGGGATCATTCGCGCCATGATGAAAAGCCGCGTCGTCGGGGCCGACGAAATCGATTCCCTGCGCGCGCCCATTGAACGACGTAGTCCGACTGTTGGTCCTGCCCGCGCCCCTTCTGCAAATGGAAGGCTCAGCACCCGCAAGGCGCACTTCGCCAGCTCGCCCTCGATAACCTCCTGGTCCATAATATGATAATGGTTTTTCATGTGCCATCGGTGACGCTGACGGCTCCGACGCCGCATTCCCCGGCCGGCGGTCGCTGGGTCCGCCGAACGGCCCGTCAGTCCGGACTGAGGGAGTTGAACCGATGCGATTGATGTTTGTGGTCAGTTCCCTCGATTGCGGCGGCGCCGAGCGCCACACACTGGAACTCGCAAGCGCATTGAGCGCGCGCGGTCATGTCTGCGATCTGGTCGCCATGAAGGCCGCGCACGACGAGGGCTGGTCGCGCACGATGATCGCCGATCTTCCGGCGGATTTGCCGCTTCGTATTCTGACCCTCGATGCGCGCGGTCACTTTGACCACAGCGCAGTGCGGCGATTGAGCGCCGAGCTGCGCCAGCGTCGAACACAGGTGGTGATCGCGGTCAACGGCTATGCCTTGATCTACGCGACCCGTGCGCTGCGCGCGGCCGCGTTTGAACCGCGGCAGCGCCCGGCCCTGACGCTGGCCTATCACAGCACGCGCCTGCGGGGCATCAAGGAGGCGCTTCAGCATGCGCTGGTAACTCCCCTGGCTTGGAATTGCGACCAGCTGATTTTCGTCTGTGATTTTCAGTACCGGTACTGGCGGCGGCGTGGTTTGCACGCGCGGCACGATGCGGTGATCCACAATGGGATCCAGCACGAACGCTACTCGCCGGCGGCGCGGGCGCGGTGGCGCGGCATCACTCGTGCCACGTTGGGATTCGACGACACCGACTTCGTACTCGGATGCTGTGCGCAGTTGCGGCCCGAAAAGAACCATCAACAACTGGTCGACGCCGTCATCGCACTGCGCCAGGATGGCATCCCGGCGCGCGCGCTTATCGTCGGCGAAGGACGTCAACGGCCATTGATCGAACGCTATGTGCGCGAACATGCCGCGTCGGCCCAAGTGACCTTGGTTGGCCATCAGGACGAGGTCGAGCGCTACATCGCCGCGTTCGATGTTGGCGTCCTATGCAGCGTCGCGCACGAGACGTTTTCGCTGGCCGCGCTCGAGCAGATGGCCATGGGCGTTCCGGTGGTGCTAAGCGACCAGGGCGGTGCGCGCGAAATGGTGAGCGATGACGTGCAGGGCTTCGTTTTTCCGACGTCCGACACCGCTGCTCTGATGCAGGCGCTTCGTCGCCTGTTCCCGATGGAGGCCAGGCAGCGGATGGGCGAGCAGGCGGCTTTACAGGTCGCAACCCGATTCCGGCACGAGCAAATGCTCGATCGCTACGAAAGGCTGTTCGAGTCACTGGTCGGCGGCGTCGGCCAGCCAGCGGCAATCGCGCCGCTATCGTGTTCGCCCCCCTGAACCCAGGGATCGCCCCGGGCACATCGCATTCAGCGTGTCAGTACCAAACCATCGGCTGCGTTTAAGGTCACCGATGTTACCGCCTGACCGTTGTTGATCGTCGGATCCTGCTTGCCCGCAATCTTGCGGAAGGTGCCGCCAAGATTCACGGTCTGTCGGCCGTTGCCACGCGGATTGACCAGAATGATGCCGTTCTCGAAGTCGCGCCGGTATACACCGCCCTGGTAGGCAACCCCGACCGGCCCCTGCACTGGCGCCCCCAGCTTCACGTCATATTCATCGTACCAAACGACGGAATTGAGGTCGCCATTGGAATTGTAGGAAAAATACCCGTCGCCCATCAGCGCGGAAGCCAGCGAATACCGGAACATCGCGTAGTCGGTCACGCCTCCGCAGCCGTGAAACACCACAAGCTGCGGCGGCGCCAGGTTGGCCACCACCGCCCGATAGCGGCCCATCATCTGTGCCCAGCCGCCCCAGGTCTCGATCGACCAGTACATCCCGGTGAGGCACTCCAGGAAGGCCCCATTGAGCTGGCCCTTGTACTCGGCGGACGACAAATCGCTGTCGGCATTGCCGACCAATAGCATGTCGGGCTCG
>OMSW01000011.1 GCA_900290295.1 Burkholderiales bacterium | reverse complement strand
TACAGCCGGCGCGATTTCGAGCGCAGCGCCCGCTTTGCCAAGCTCGCCTTCCGGCTGCCCGAGCCGTTTCCGATATCGACCGTGCATGCCGCGCGCGCCTGCCTAGTCCTGCAATCGGAGCGGCCGGACCTGGCGCCCGAATTCATCCATCGCGCCTTTCGGGCATACTTTGCCGAGGGCAGGAACATTTCCGATATCGAGGTCCTGCGTCGGGTGCTGCAAGAATCCGGCGCTCAAGCCAGCGCAGTCCTGGAGGCGGCCGCGCGTTCCGATACCAAGGAGCGCCTCAAATCCGCCATTGATGAATCCATCGCTCGCGGCGTTTTCGGAGCACCGTATTTCATTGTTGACGGGGAGCCGTTCTGGGGCAACGACCGCCTGGCGCAGATGGAAAGATGGTTGGCGTCCGGCCCGTTTTGACGACCTTGCTTGCGCGCGGTACAAAGGATGCTGCAACGCGCCCTGACGCCGGTTCCGCGGGCCGAACCGCAACACGCCCCCTCGAAAAAAGCCGTCCGGAAGACCCCAAATGAAGCGCCAAGCTGCCGTGCCGTTCATCATGCTGACCTCGCTGCTCGATATGATCGGCATCGGGCTCATCATTCCCGTGCTGCCCGTCCTGGTGGGAGAGTTCACGCAAAGCCGCGACACGCAGGCCTATTGGTACGGTGTCCTGATCGTTGCCTTCGGCCTGGCGCAGTTTTTGTGCGCGCCGCTGCTGGGCGCGCTGTCGGATCGTTTCGGGCGCCGCCCGGTGCTGCTCCTCGGGATTGCCGGGCTGGGGATCACTTTCCTGGTGACCGCCCTGACACACTCGCTCTGGATGCTCGTCGGAATTCGCCTGCTCGGCGGCGGCCTGTCAGCCAATGTCGCGGTGGCGCAAGCGTATGTGGCCGACATCACTCCTGTGGAGAAGCGCACCCCGGCATTGGGCAAACTCGGAGCAATGTTCGGCCTCGGCTTCGTTCTGGGGCCGATGCTCGGCGGCCTACTGGGCCATATCGATCTACGGCTGCCGCTATTTGCCGCTGCCGGCATGTGCGCGCTCAACTGGCTGTACGGCCTGCTGGTGTTGCCGGAATCGCTGCCCATCGACCGGCGCAATCCGATTGCGCCCGCGCGGCTGAATCCGTTTTCCTCGCTATCGGGTCTCGCCCGACTGAAGGGCGTCGGGCCGCTGGTCTTTGCCGTGGCCGCTGCGAACCTGGCGCAATTCACCTTGCAGGCCACGTGGGTCCTGTACACCGGGTTTCGGTTTAACTGGGGCCCGCGCGAGAATGGCATTTCGCTGTTCGTCGTGGGGTTCGTCGCAGTGGTCGTTCAGGGCGGTTTGCTGCGGGTGCTGCTCAAGGGGATGGGAGAGCGCAGGCTGGTTGCCGCCGGACTGGCCTCCGGCGCGCTCGCGTATGCGTGCTACGGATTGGTTACGCGGGGCTGGATGCTGTACCTGGTCATCATGGCCAACTTTCTGGCGTTCGCCTCGACAACCGCTTTGCAGGGCATCGTGTCCAAGGCGGCCGATCCCCGCGAGCAAGGCCGTACGATGGCAACCTTGACTTCGCTGGCCAGTATCACGGGCATCATCGCGCCGGTGCTTGGCACGTTCCTACTGGGGCAGGTGACCCATTTTCCGAAAGACGACTGGCTCGTTGGCGCACCGTTCTTCGCCTGCGCCTTGCTCGAGGCAATCGCCTACCTGATCGCGCGACGTTATTTCGCGCGCCATCCCACACCACTCGGCCTGGCAACCACGGGCGGGGCGGCGTAAAGCGTGCTTCAACGCTCGATGGGCATCCGCTGCGCATTGAGGCACCACGCGCAGCGATTGTCGGCAGCCCTTTGCGCGCTGCCGACAATTTTTTCCGTCGGCTGTGCCCAGGCACCCCAAGGCGCGACGCCGCCGGCGGCGGCTTCCGAGACCCGCCGCGGCGACACCCAACCCGGCGGGCTGTATTCCCTGTTTCACCGGTCGCTGAAGGCGCCACCGCCGGGAGCGGTCGAGGTACTGCGCCTGCACGGTCAGGGAACACAGATTTTTCGTTGCGAGTCGCAGGCTGCGGGCCTGCGCTGGGTATATCGCCTGCCGGACGCCGAACTGCGCGATGCGGCCGGCAATCTCATGGTGCGCCACGGAGTCAACATGTCCTTTGAGCACGTCGATGGCAGCCGTCTGTTCGGCGAGATCGTCGATCATGTGCCCTCGCCAAACGAGAATTCCCTGCCCTGGCTGCTGCTCACCACCCGCGAGTACGGCAAGGGTGCGCTGACGGGGATCACCTATGTCGAGCGGATCGACACCGTCGGGGGCATGCCCCCCGCTAGCTGCAACCCCGGCGAGCTCAATTTGGTCCTGCGCGTGCCGTTCTCCGCCGATTTCGTGTTTTTCCGCTGACAGGTCCGGATCCAGAGCGCGCGGATAGCGCGCGCTTGGGTAAGATGCGCCAGTTGCTGCAGCACATGCGCCGAGTTTGGACGGCAGCAGCGCATCTTTCGATAGGCCAACGCTATGCACCTATCTGCTACGGGCCCGAGGCGGCGATCGTTGCCCGCCTGCGTCTGGCGATGTACACAAATGATCGGCATCAGTCTCCTGGCGGCGACGGCACTAGCCGCGAGCTCCGTCTCCTATGTCGGGCGGCCGATTTACAGCGAACCCGCAAGCGGCTTGCAATTGCCGCCAAGCTGCGAGGTGGATCCGTCATGGCGCTCGACAATCACCGGGACCGACCTGGAAATCTGGATCTCGTTGTGCGCCGGGGAGCCGCGCGTCTGGTTGCTCAAGCGCCAAGTCGTCGAAGTCGTAAATGCCCGTCAATACCGCTTGCGGTTCCAGGTGCTCGACGAGCGCGTCTATCCGGAGGACACCGCCGGCGAAACGCTGAGCGTGGCTTGTACCGGGCCGCGGGATGAACCGGGCTACGTCGTACACGGGGCACGTTGGCGCGTGGACGGCAAGGAGCTGCGACTAAAGGGAGCGCAGGGGTTATTGCGGGTCGACCAGCGTACCCAGAAGTTTGCCGATATGGAGCTTGGGACGGTCGATTGCGCGCGGTTTCCGGAGCGCGAAGCGATGATGAAGAATCTGCAGCGGGCCCACAATTAGCGTCCGGTACGGCGCAGACACCGCCTTGCGCGGAGGAAGTCATACGACCGGGCCTTGGTCGTCAATACAACCGCGCGTAGCGACCGTGCGTACTTGCGGCAAACATCCGTGAGGACCACGCGAACTGTGGCGAGGGTGGCCGGCCCACGCCAAAGCAGCCGCTGACGGCCGCGACGGCCTGTGGCATCGCAGATCGGACGACCCGGCCTGCCGACCGGCATCACCGCGCGAGCCCCTCGGCGTTCGCGGCCCCCTCGAGCTCGCGCGCGGCCCGCGCACATCGCGCAAGACAATCGTTCGCAAGCACCCAAAGGCGGTAATCCCGCACTCGGCAAAGCAGCCAATAGCCGCACGGTCACACACGGAGGCAGCGGTCCCGACAACCGGGTTCGCGCGTCACGCGATCGAGCATTGCTCAAACGCGAGGATGGCTGAGAAACTGGCATCCCTATCGAATTCTGAGCATTGCTCCCAGGCGCGCTGTCGTTGGCACGGCCGGCGCCATATTCCTGATCCGGAGGCAAGCGTGCGCAAATTTCCCTTTCGCGAGCATCACGTCTCGCGGCCGAGAGTCCGGTTGATCGAAGATGATTCCGAGCCGCCGGCGTTTGCCTTGCGGCGCGATCGGGCGCGGGCCCAGGTTCGCCCCGAGGCGACGGTGCACAACGCCGGAGCGCAATCGTCATGACGCTGCCCGACGCAATTGCGCCCGCGCTGCTGGACTCGGCAGCCGAGGCGCACCGGCTAGGCGATGCGCTGCGTCAGCAAATCGACGACTTGATCCTGCCATTGCGCGCCGTTGGCGCTGCCCGCTTGGACGCCGAGCTCGGCGAGCGCTTGCAGCGGATCGCTCCGATGCAGCAGTGCCTGTGCGTCCTGACGGACCACGCTTGCGCCGGACTAGACGCCATGCCACCGCGCCTGCACGGCAGCATGCCGCCCGACCTGCAACGGCTGTACGCGACTCTGATCGTCGAGCGTGACCCCTTGCTCGCCCGTGCCGGGCAGGAATGGCGCGCGCTCATCGGCACGATCGACGAGCATTGCACATGGATCCAGGCAAATATGCGCAACGCCGAGGTGATCCGGGCTTGGCTGATGCGCATTGCCGCGAACGGGGCGGGCAACCTTGCCGTCGTGCCGGCACGCGGCTGGCTGTCGCGCGGCGCCGTGCTCGCATTCTTCGCACACCGTCCGTCGGATAACGGCGTATTTGCCTTGTTTTATGCGGCCCAGCGCCTGGCGGTCGCCCTGGAGCTGCGCTATCGCCCGTACACGGCCGAACTGCTTGCAATGCGCTTCACGCCCCGCGAACTCGACGTCTTGCGCGCCGGCGTGACGGGTGCGAACGACGACGAGATCGCAAAACGCTTGGGGCTGTCGGTGGATGCGATCCGGTATTACTTCAAGAAGTTCAAGCACCGCGTACCGCCGGAAATCGGCCACCTGAAACCACGCGAACTCGCCCGGATACTGCACCACCTCGGTAAACTTTAGCATCGGCAACTGCTGGCCAGCCTTCATGGACGATCAATCGTTGCTGCGCTATTCGCGCCACCTGTTGCTGAACGAAATCGGCATCGAGGGGCAGGAGCGCATACGCCGTGCCCGGATGCTTCTGGTTGGCGCGGGCGGGCTAGGCTCGCCGGCGGCGATCTACCTCGTTGCGGCCGGCATCGGTAGGCTGGTACTGTTTGACGACGACCGGGTTGACCTGACGAATCTCCAACGCCAGATCCTGCATACTACGGAGCGGATCGGACAGCCGAAGGCGGGGTCGGCTGCCATCGCGCTGCGCGCGCTCAATCCGCAGGTGCAAATCGAGGCGCGTGCAACGCGCATCACGGCGGAAAATCTTGCCCCATTGCTCGCCGACATCGACGTGGTTCTGGACTGTTCCGACAACCGCATCACTAGATATGCGGTGAACCGCGCGTGCGTGGCAGCGGGCGTGCCTCTGGTGTCGGGTTCCGCCAACGTCTTTGCCGGCCAGCTGGCCGTATTCGATTTCCGCAGCAGCGACAGCCCCTGTTACGCGTGCCTGTTCCCGGAGGCTAGCGGCGAGGACGAATCCTGCGCCATCACCGGCGTATTTGCGCCACTCACGGGAGTAATAGGGGCGCTGCAAGCCGGCGAAGCGCTCAAGCTCCTATGCCAAATTGGGACGTCGATGAGTGGTCAATTGCTCGCGGTCGATGGCTTGGGGCTCGAATTCCGGAGGCTGCGCTTTGGGCGCGATCCGCATTGCACCGTGTGCGCGCCGGAGGCCACCAAACGCCGCTAAGAAACCAGCACCGCCAGGTGCTGTTCGAGCGCTTCCGCTGGCAACTTGCGAAAACCACTCTTGGAGTAGCGGTGCCAGCGCCCGACGACGTATGCAACCCCCAGCGACGCCCGCGCCGCCGTGTCGAAATCGGCCGGAAACTCGGCCTGGGATACGGCAACCCGCAGGGCCTGCTTGAGCGAAGCTTCAATGCGATCGAACAGCTGATTCATGCGCTCCTGCAGCCGCTCGTTTTCATTAACCAATGCATCGCCGATCAGAACCCGGGTCATGCCGCGATTGGTCTGCGCAAATTCCAGCAGCATCTGGATCATCTTGCGCACCTGCTGGCGCCCGGACGTCTCCTTGGTCGCAATATCGTTGATGAGACTAAAGACGGTACTTTCGATGAATTCGATCAGCCCTTCGAACATCTGGGCCTTGCTCGCAAAATGGCGGTACAGGGCTGCCTCGGACACCTCGAGGCGGGCCGCCAGGGCCGCGGTCGTCACCTTTTCCGCACGCGGGTCTTCCAGCATCGCAGCGAGCGTCTGCAGGATCTGCAACTTGCGCGCACCAGGCCGGCGGCGATTCTTGGCGCCTTCCGTGCTCGGGTCATTGTGGACGCCTGTTTGCATAAATTGCTCGCTAGTGAGGCCATGAATCTACCGGAAACAAGTAAAACGTGGGGGGTTACTTACGCCGCAAGCTACATAATTAGGACGCATTCAGCGCTGCCCGCGATTTGACGGCAGTGGGGGCCGGTCAGCCCTGTTACGGCGCCTCGCAAAGACAATGCGCAAAGGCTCCCTGCGGTCCGGGAACGGTCGCCAGCCAGGCCAAATCACGGCGCAACCGCTCGGCGGCTTCGCCAGCCCCGCCTACGGCCGGAAAACGGATCCCGAGGTCGGCAACGGCCGAGCGTAACGCGGTACTGGGCATGGACGCCAGGATCCGGCTCCAGCCCTTGGGTTCGGCCTCGATATAGGCCGTGCGAAAGCCCTCTGCGAGCTTGGCCATCGCCCCTGCCGCACGTACCGCCGCCTCCAGGCCTCCCAGCTCGTCGATCAAGCCGCGCTCACGCGCCTGCCTCCCGGTCCAGACGCGTCCCTGGGCGATTTCATTGACCTTTTCGGGGGCAATTTGACGGGCCTGCGAGACGTGCTCAAGGAACTCCTTGTAGATGTACCCGACCGTGCTTTGAATGACGGATGCCAGGCGAGCGTCGATTGGGCGCCGCAGATCCGCGGCCCCTGCCAGCCAGGCGGTCGTCGTACCGCCCGTGTGTATGCCCAGCTTGTCCATGGCTCGGTCCGCGGTCGGGAACATCCCAAATACACCGATCGAACCAGTAATCGTCGCCGGATCGGCAAACACGCGATCCGCGGCGGTCGTAATCCAGTAGCCGCCCGAGGCAGCAACGTCGCTCATGGAAACCACGACGGGCTTACCGGCCTCACGCGTGAGTTCGAGCTCGCGCCGGATGAGCTCGGAGCCAAACGCGCTGCCCCCGCCCGAATCGACTCGCAGCACCAGTGCCTTGACAGTGGCGTCTTCGCGGGCCTTGCGAATCAGCTCCGAGGTCGAACGTCCGCCGATGGCGCCCTGCGGTTCATTGCCGTCCGTGATCGTGCCTTCGGCCACGACGATCCCGACCTGTTGATTGCGGTCCCCGGTTTCGACAATCTCCGCGCGGTAATCGTCAAGAGAAATCTGGCGAAATGTCTTGTGTTCGGTATCGGGCTTGCCGCGCTTGGTCAGGAGCGCGCGCAGCTCATCGCGCGTTTTCAGGCCGTCGACAAGTTTCTCATCGAGCGCCAAGCGCGCCATGTCGCCGCCGGTGGCTGCCAGCCGGGTCGGGGCATCGGCGATCAATGTTGCGATCGACCCTGCCGGCAGGTGCCGCGCCGATTCGATTTCGCCCGTGTAACCCTCCCATGCGTCATTGAGCCAGAACGAATCGGCTTCGGCCGCTTCCTTCGACGGACCATTGCTGGTGAAGGGTTCGACGAAGCTCTTGAACTTGCCGACGCGGAAGACATTGACCGTCACGCCCAGATGCTCCAGTGCGTCGTGGTAGTAGTTGCGATAACCGCCGAACCCCGTCAGCACGACTGCCCCGTGCGGATGCAGGTACGCCTCGTTGGCGTGCGCTGCCAGGAAGTACTGACGCTGCTCCATGGACGAGGCCCAGGCAATCACCTGCTTGCCGCTGGACTTGAAACGTTCAATGGCGGCCGCAATCTCGCGCAGCTTGGCCATGCCCGCATGTCCCATGTCGTCGAGCACCAGAACGATGCGCGGGATCTTGTCGTCCTTGGCGGCGGCATCGATGGCCGCCAGCAGGTCGCGCAACTGCGTCTCGCGCGCCTCGCCCCCGAGTGCCTCGGCGAGCTCGGCCTCACGCGCGCTGCCGGTGTACTCCTCGACGACGTTGCCCTTGATGTCGATGACCAGTGCCGTGTCTTCGAGCAGTTTCGGCTTGCTGGTGGCGGCGAACCACAGGCCCGCAATCAGCACCACCAGCAACAGGAAAATCACGTTGAGCACGAACCGACGCGCCGCATCCACCGCACGCCAAAATGGCCCAAGAATCCGGCCAATGATTCCGGGACGTTGTGAGGGCATATCGGACTCCATGGTTCTTTGCCGTTTGTCGCGCGCTTTACCTGACGCTGTTACATAGTACCGGGGGCAGACTACCCCGGAAGATTACCGCCGGCCCGCCCGCAGGCGCGCCGCCAGCGCCGGCAACTGCTTTACCGAACGAATCCGTCCCATCACGTACGATCCGCCTGCAAGCCGTCGCGGCGCGCCGTCTGCGTGCCGCGTGACCAGAACGGTAGCAAAACCCGCCGCGCGGGCCGCCTTCAAATTTGCGGCATTGTCATCGACCAGTACCGCGCGCGCGCGCGGCGATCGACCGGCCAGTTTTTCGCGCACAAGCATAGCGCGCAGCATGGAAAGCGCCGGCTTGGGCCGGTACTGTCCATGCACCCGCATGCTCTCGACCGCGTACCGGTCGCGGATGTGCCGATGCAGACCGATGCCGCGCAATACGCGCGCGGCGTAGTCCGACGGGGCATTGCTCAACAGCACCTTGCGCCCCGCCAGCCTGCGGCCCAGCTGTTCCAGACCCCGCTCCGCCCGCAGCAGCGCGGCGACATCGAAATCATGCGTGTGCCGAAGAAAATGGTCGGGATCGATCCCGTGGTGACGAATCAGGCCCAGCAAGGTCGCACCATAGCGCCGCCAATACGTCCGCCGCAGGTGGTCGGCATCGCCACGATCGAGCTGCAGGTGGTGCTGCACATAATCGGTCATGCGCGCATCGATCGCGCGAAACATCGCATGCGACGCATCGTGCAAGGTGTCGTCAAGATCGAGGAACCAGACTAACGGCTGCATGCGCCTACGGTTCGAAGGCGTTGATATCAATTACGACGGATCATCGTTCCGACACCCTGGTCGGTCAGGATCTCCAGCAGCAGGCAATGGTCGACCCGCCCGTCGATGATGTGCACCGAGTTGACGCCCTTGTGCGCCGCCTCGATTGCCGAGGAGATCTTGGGCAGCATGCCGCCGGAGATCGTACCGTCGGCGAACAACTCGTCGATCCGCTGCGCCGTGAGCCCCGTGATCAGGCGGCCCTGTTTGTCGAGCACGCCGGGAGTATTGGTCAACAGGACCAGCTTCTCGGCCGCAAGCGTCTCGGCGATCTTTCCGGCGACGATGTCGGCGTTGATGTTGTATGACAGGCCGTCGGCACCCACACCGATCGGGGAAATCACCGGCACGAATGCGTCATTTTGCAGCGTCTTTACCACCGCGGAATTGACCGATTCGATCTCCCCCACCTGTCCAATGTCGTGCATCGTCCCCGGCGCTTGCGGATCGGCGACCTGCATGCGACGAGCCCTGAGCAGGTTACCGTCCTTGCCGGTCAGGCCAACGGCCTGGCCGCCGAACTGGTTGATGAGCATCACCAGTTCCTGCTGCACCTGGCCGGCCAGCACCCATTCGACGATCTCCATCGTCTCGGCATCGGTCACCCGCAGGCCGTGAAAGAACTCGGATTTCTTGCCGACGCGAACCAGGGCATCGTCAATCTGCGGCCCGCCACCGTGAACGACGACGGGCTTCATGCCCACGAGCTTGAGCATCACCACATCGCGTGCAAAGCTCTCCTTGAGCCGCAGGTCCACCATGGCGTTGCCGCCGTACTTGACGACGATGGTGCGACCATGAAAACGCTGGATATAGGGCAGCGCTTCGGAGAGGATTTCCGCCTTCAGCTCAGGGGGGATCTTGGCGCGGTCCATCGCAAATGACACCTTCCGGTTCCGACCCGTCGGGCGCGGAGCAGCAGCACCTCACGAAGCACGGCGCGCCGGCGGTCGAGAGCTCGCCCAGGCGCGCGTCGACAAATGCGGCATCGATCACCAGGTGCTGCGCGCTGCGTGTGCCCGCGTCGAAGGCAACGTCCTCGAGCAGCTTTTCCATGACGGTATGCAGCCGCCGCGCGCCGATATTTTCCGTGCGTTCGTTGACCAGGCAGGCAATCTGCGCAAGCCGCGTCACGCCGTCGGGCATGAATTCCAGGGTGACGTCATCGGTGGCCAGCAGCGCCTGGTACTGGCGCGTCAAGCATGCGTCGGTCTGGGTAAGGATGCGCTCGAAATCCGCCGAGCTCAGGGAGTCGAGCTCGACACGGATCGGGAAGCGCCCTTGCAATTCCGGCATCAGATCGGAGGGCTTGGCAAAGTGAAAGGCGCCACTTGCAATGAACAAGATATGGTCCGTGTGAACCATGCCGTATTTCGTATTCACCGCAGTGCCTTCGACCAGCGGCAGCAGATCGCGCTGCACACCCTGGCGCGAGACGTCGGCACCCTGGGTTTCGGATCGATTGGCGATCTTGTCGAGCTCATCGATGAAAACGATGCCGTTGGATTGGACGGCGTCAATTGCCTTGAGCCGGACGTCCTCCTCGTTGAGCAGCTTGCCGGCCTCTTCATCGGTCAGGGTACGCAGCGCCTCGCGGATCTTGGTCCTTTTTGCGCGCCGACGGGCGGGTCCCAGATTCTGAAACATTCCCTGGAGCTGCTGCGAGATCTCGTGCATGCCGGGCGGCACCAGCACCTCCATTTGGGGCGGGGCGACGGCAACATCGATTTCGATTTCCTTGTCGTCGAGCTGCCCCTCCCGCAGGCGCTTGCGCAAGCGCTGCCGGGTTGCCGACTGCGAATCCGACGCATCGCGCGAGCCCTGCTCGTCTCCCGGCGCAAGCAGCACATCGAGCAGGCGCTCCTCGGCCGCGTCCTCGGCGGCCGCGCGCACCGCCCGCATTTCGGATTCGCGCGTCTGCTTGACGGCGATGTCGGTCAGGTCGCGAATGATCGCGTCGACATCGCGGCCAACATAGCCGACCTCGGTGAATTTCGTCGCCTCGACCTTGATGAACGGGGCGTCGGCCAGGCGCGCCAAACGCCGCGCAATTTCGGTCTTGCCTACCCCGGTGGGGCCGATCATCAATATATTCTTCGGCGCGATTTCACTACGTAACGGCTCGGCCACACGCTGGCGGCGCCAGCGGTTACGCAACGCGACCGCCACCGCACGCTTGGCGCGGTCCTGTCCGACGATGTACTTGCTGAGTTCGTGGACGATTTCCTTGGGTGTCATCATGGCAAACGCGCTCTCCAACACGGCCCTGCAGCAGCTGTTTTCAATGCGGCTGTGCGCAGGTACGCATACCTATGGGTTGTCGTAGCCGCCGATCCGGCCGCCCGACGCCTACTCGATGGTTTCGACAACAACCACCTGGTTGGTGTAGATGCACAGGTCGCCGGCGATGGCCAGGGCCTTGCGCACGATGGACTCGGGGGACAATTGCGTTTCCTCCAGCAGCGAGCGCGCCGCCGCGTGCGCGTACGGTCCGCCGGAACCGATGGCAATCAGACCGCTCTCCGGCTCCAGCACATCGCCGGTTCCGGTCAGGATGAGGGAGCTTTCCTGGTCGGCAACGGCAAGCATCGCTTCGAGTCGGCGCAGGATGCGATCGGTGCGCCAGTCTTTTGCCAGCTCCACGGCCGAGCGCATCAGGTTTCCCTGATGCTGGTCGAGCTTGGCCTCAAAGCGTTCAAAGAGGGTAAATGCGTCCGCGGTCGCGCCGGCAAATCCGGCAAGAATGCGATCGTGATAGATCCGCCGCACCTTGCGCGCACTCTTCTTTATCACGATCGATCCCAGCGTTACCTGCCCGTCGCCGCCCATCGCAACCGAAGCGCCGCGACGCACCGAGACGATCGTAGTACCGTGGAATTGTTCCATCTTGCCCGCGGCGTCCGGCGTACCGCCGGTTCAGACGCGCCGCACGACAACGTCGGCAACCGTCGCGACCCCGAGCAGTTGCCAAAGGGCGGCAACGAGGCAGTTGACATTGCGGAACTCGACCGAGATCCCCGTTTGCTGCAGCTTGATCAGCTGTCCCAGCAGCGCCGTGGCGGCGGAAAAGGCCATGCGCCGCAGTTGACGGCACTCGACGGTCAGGCGGTTGCTGGTGCGCCCGGCAACGGTCAACCGTGCCAGGTAGTGTTCGCCATCGCCCAGGATTTCGCCTCTCCAGTCCATCGGATCGACCGCGCGCCCGACGGGCGCTTCGACAACGCCGCTGACGTGAATGTTGGCAAGTGGTGGCTCCCACGAGGGTGGCGAGACCTCGTAGGTGATGCAGTACTGGATCCCCGTTTCCTCGAAATCGGCCTGGCGATCGAGCAGGCGCTGGACTTCGAGGAGCAGCATCCAGGCGGCATCCGAGGCATCGCGCCGGCCGGGCTCGACCGCCGAGCGCAAAGCGACCAGCAGCTGTTCTGCGCCCCGTACCGAGAGCTCATGGCTGGCGCGCTTGAACGCATTAAATACCCGTAGCATGAGCTCGGCACCAACGAGATCGACGGACCGCGTTGCACTCACATCGAGCGTCAGCGCCGGGTGGGTCGTTGCCAGCGTCTTGAACTCCTCCAGCGGCTTTACGATTCCCGCGTCGATCGTCTCGGGCAAGCGCACGACCGGCATGCCGGCCGCGACGGTAGCCGGCCTGTCGCTGTCCCCGTAGCTGATCCAGGCCGGCGCCGGCGCGTCAAAGCGCAAGCCAAATTGAGTGGCCAGCTGGTCGTAGGCCGCGCGGTCTGCGCGCTGCTGCAACAATTCGAGCAACATGAGCCAGCCGCGCTCGGTTGCTGCGCCAAGGGACTCGGCAATCAGCGCGGTACGCAGCCCATTTTCCGCCGCCGCATCCTGGCTATTGGCGAACAAGATCGCCGTCTCGTCCAAGACCGAGGAGGAGCCACCGTTGACCTCGATGGCGTCGATACTGCCGACCAGGATGTCACTGCCGGGGTCGAAGGCGTCTTCCTCGCTGATTGCGGCCGGATTACGGCGCGTGGAGGCCGCAACCGCAGGCGCCGGCGACTCCTCGGACTCCACCGGTGCCGGAGCGGCCTCTACCGGCTCAATTTCGTCGGTTAACTCGGGGATCGCGGGTTCGCCACCGGGTTTGCGGGGCCGCAGGAAATCGCGCGCCATCTCGGATTCGATCTTATCGATCTTGGCGGCAGTCGCCATGGCCAGCGAACGCGCCATTTCGCGATCCGGGAGGGCATTTTCCGTAACCGCGAACCCCCCGCCGCCGGGTTCGGTATTGGACGTCCGGTTAAGGGACCGGTTGACGCTGCCCGACAGCGGCCGGCCGGCGACCTTTTCCTCCGGACGCACGGGCCGCGCCGCGACGCGCGCACCCGCACGGTCCGAACCGGCCTTGGTGTCCTTCGGGTCCTTCTTGAAAAACGAAAAAACCACGTAGTGTCCTGACGCTTGAATTGGCCACGGATTCAACCGCCGTGCCAAACGCGAGGCGGTCGCCTCACCCCGCCGGAGCGCACGCCTGTGCTTTTGCTCAATACGGCGGAATTACCTGCGACCGGACCCCGAATCATCCTCGTACCCGCGCCAGGGCGCCCCGCCCCCCGCCGGTATCTGCGAGCTCACTATATCAATTCTAGTGTCTTCCTGGCCAAGGATGTGCACTCCCGGCGCCCCCCTGTTTCGGGCTTCCAGCCCCCTCCCCGATGCTCCGGGCGCCGAAAAGCAGCGAAGCAAGCGGCCACGCTCAGCTAAAATAGCGCATTCGGACGCAGAAGGCCGGGGGCAAGGCATGAATTCGATAGCCACGACGGTAGGCACCTACTTGCGGGATCTGCCGCCGGATCGCAGGGTCGCAATGGCACGGGTTTGCAGCATGATTCGCAGGTCGGCGCGCGGGGTGCGAGAGAGCATGCGCTACGGCTTGGCTTTTTACGAGCTGGACGGCCCGTTGTTCGCGCTCGAGTCGGGCCGGCGGCACATGTCGCTCTATGTCGCCGAGCAGGACGTCGTCGTCAAGCACAAGGAATCGCTGCCTGGGGTCAACACGGCACGCAGTTTTGTCCGATTTTCGGATCTGAACCGCCTGCCGCTTGACGTGGTGGAAAAGATCGTGCGCGATTCGGTTGCGGCCCGTCGTACGCGTGCAATGCAAGGCTCACTGCCGACCCAGGCCGACCTGCTCAAGCTCTGGGCGATCAAGGAGGAGGCTGCGCAGGTACCTGTCCCGGTAGCAAAGGCGACGGCCGCCGCGAGCAAAGCCAGGGCATCGAAGACCCGGCCAAGGCGAGCGCCAAGGCGCCGGACCGTGCCGCTGCCAAGAAGGCGGCGTCCGCCACCAAGCGGTAGCGAAGAGGTCCGAGGCAGGGGTCGACTGGCTGGTCCTGGCCAAGCGTGCAAACCGATCGGTAAGCGCGCCAGCGCCGCTGGTTTTCGAATGCGTCGGGAAGAGGGAGAGCCTGGTGCGCAAGGCACTGCTACTTGCAGCGATCCTGCTGGGGATACTTGCCCGCGACCTGCACGCTGCCGACCCCGGAAAGGTCTCGCTGCAGTGGTACGGCCAGTCCGCCGTGCGTATCACCTCGCCTGGCGGCAAGGTGATCCTGATCGACCCCTTCCTCACCGGGAATCCCAAGACGCCGGCAAAGTTCAAGGACCTGGACGCGATCGGGCGGGTCGACCTCATCCTCGTCACGCATGCCCATGGCGATCACCTTGGCGATGCGCCCGTCCTGGCACTCAAGCACAACGTGCCCATCATTGCGCCGGCCGGGCTCGCCGATACGCTGGCAGCCCTGGATATCGTCCCGCCGGAACTCGCGCCACGCATGAACAAGGGCGGAACCGTCATGCCCCTGGGTACGGGTATCCGCATCACGATGGTCCACGCCGAACACAGCTCGGAGCTCATCTGGAGGAACCCGGCGACGGGGAAAAACGAGGTGCACGTGGGCGGCGAACCTGTAGGGTTCATCGTCGAACTGGAAAATGGCTTTCGCATCTACCACATGGGCGATACCAGCCTGTTCTCGGACATGCGCCTGATCGCGGAACGCTACCACCCCGACCTGGTGCTAGTTCCGATCGGCGGGCACTTCGTGATGGATCCGGCAGACGCGGCCTTTGCCGTCCGCGAGTGGCTCAAGCCCGCCTACGCGCTGCCGATCCACTACGGCACCTTCCCGGTGCTCAAGGGCACGCCGGAACAGTTTCGCGCGGCGCTGGG
>OMSW01000050.1:4687-5931 GCA_900290295.1 Burkholderiales bacterium | reverse complement strand
ATCAGACGGAACAGCGCGCCGGGCTGGGAAAAATAGTCCGAGTCTTGCCGTTGGTTCCAGTGGTCCGCGGCACCCTGGAGGCTGAGTGGGGGCTCGCGGTAGTCCGGTTGCTCCCTCCACTCGCCGTAGCTGTTCGGCTCGTATCCCAAGGTGCCGCCGTGATTGCCGTCAACCCGCATGGAGCCGTCGCGGTGGTAACTGTTCACCGGGCAGCGTGCGGCGTTCACGGGAATCAGGTGGTGATTGACGCCAAGCCGATAGCGCTGCGCGTCGCCATAGGCAAATAGGCGACCCTGAAGCATCTTGTCCGGCGAGAACCCGATGCCGGGTGGCACGTTGGCGGGGTTAAAGGCGGACTGCTCGACATCGGCGAAGAAGTTTTCCGGATTGCGGTTCAGTTCCATCACGCCCACGTCGATCAGCGGATAGTCCTTGTGGGGCCAGATCTTAGTGAGGTCGAAGGGGTGATAGGGCACCTTGGCGGCGTCGCCTTCCGGCATGATCTGTACCTTGAGCGTCCACTTGGGGAATTCGCCTTTCTCGATGCTTTCGTAGAGATCGCGCTGATGGCTCTCGCGATCTTTGCCGATGATCATTTCGGCCTCCGCGTCGGTCAGGTTGACGATGCCCTGTTGCGACTTCAAGTGGAACTTGACCCAATAGCGCTCGCCCTTCGCGTTGATGAAGCTGAACGTGTGGCTCCCGAAGCCGTGCATGTGCCGGTAGCTCGCCGGAATCCCCCGGTCGCTCATGACGATCGTGATCTGGTGCAGTGCTTCGGGTAGGGAAGTCCAAAAGTCCCAATTGTTCTGTGCGCTGCGC
This sequence comes from Burkholderiales bacterium, assembly GCA_900290295.1. GTDB lineage: Bacteria > Pseudomonadota > Gammaproteobacteria > Burkholderiales > Burkholderiaceae_F > GJ-E10. The sequence goes on along the minus strand of OMSW01000050.1, from coordinate 5,109 downwards.
AGGTTGGTCCGTGGATCGCGCTTGACCGCGTGATTGAGGTCCGGAAACTTCAGCGGGTCACGCAGGAAGAACACCGGAGTGTTGTTGCCGACGAGGTCCCAGTTACCCTCCTCGGTGTAGAACTTGACGGCAAAACCCCGGATATCCCGCTCGGCATCAGCGGCTCCGCGTTCGCCGGCGACGGTGGTAAAGCGGGCAAACAATTCTGTCTTTTTGCCGATTGGGGAAAAGATCTTCGCCCGCGTGTATTTCGTGATGTCGTGCGTTACCGTGAACGTGCCGTAGGCGCCGGAACCCTTGGCGTGCATGCGTCGCTCCGGAATTACCTCACGGTCGAAATGGGCCAGCTTCTCCAGGAACCAGACATCCTGTAAAAGCTGCGGCCCCCGGGGACCGGCGGTCAGCACGTTCTGGTTATCGAC
>OMSW01000050.1:0-4677 GCA_900290295.1 Burkholderiales bacterium | reverse complement strand
GTTTTGGACGAGGCACCCGTAGAAGATGCTAGCCCGTATCTGCAAGGCGACGGTGCCCTAGGTCAAGGAGAGCAGATTACCGCTTAACGCATAGGGGTGATCGGTCCTCGTCGCGAGGCACCGCGCAAGCCGAAGCACCTGATGGGCTTCGTGCGGTTTCGTAAACGCCCCGTGACAGCGCGTGCCGGTGCCTCGAGCAGGACTACCGGGTCTCGGTCAGCAGCCCGATCGCGTTCCCGATGGAGTCACCGTGCATCCGGAAGAGCCGCGCCAGTTGCGCATCACGCTCAAGCTCAGGTTCTGGCGCTTGCTCTGCCGCGTCATGTCGAGCGCAGCGTTGAACGCTTGCTTCTGGGCATCGCAGTCCCGTGACCGCTGCTTAGGGTTGCGTCAATACCCAAAGAGTCGAGTTTTTCCGGGGCGCTAGTCTGGTTCGGCGAGAACTTTGCCGGCGGTGTCTCGCGGACTAACCACCGCTCCGGTTGCCCTATTCATCGCCAAAGTCATACTCTTTTTTGTACGATTGGTACCAGGCCTGGGTCTGGCGATCATTGGGCAAATGTTCGGAAAGATACTTTAGCTCCGCTATGACCTTGTCGGCCCGGGACCCATTTAGGTACAGATCCACGAGGCGCCAGCGGTACGCAAGTTCATTGGGAGCAAGGGAGGACGCCGCCTCGTACAGGGCGGTGGACTTCGTAAGCCAGTTCGTTTCAAAAAGATAGAGGTCGCCGAGGGCCGCATACCGGGCGGCGTCCTTGGGTGCTTCCCGAATTCGGTCTTCCTGCGCTTGCACCGCCGCGGCAAGCAAATACGGATATGCCGGAACGGCGGGCGTGCGAACGTGATCGCCATAGACCACCCGGTCCATGTTGGGTGCCTTGATGGAACGCAAGGCCCCGAGGAACGGATTGTCGGCGTACTTCACGTAGAAATTGACGTCGTTCTCAAAGCGGTGAAAGTACGTCCACGACTTGGCTTCGTCCACGTACCAAAGTTTGTCGGTTCCGCGGCGCAAAACGACGGGAAGATTCGAGTGATCCGGCCGTGGAACCGCGATAGCCAGGTCATTTTCGAAAAGCAGCCGATACGGGGCGGCCGCCTGGAAAAACTCGAAAATCCGTACCTGCTGTGCCGCACCGCGCGGCACAACGGCACGAAATATCCGGCTGCCTTCGGTTAGCAGGGGCAGTTGTGGATCGCCAATCCCAGCTGCGAGCGAACTTAAGTAGCGTTGTACGGAAACATCGGCATCTGCGGACGGCAGGAATTTGGTCAACTCTGCCGCAGGCAAAAGCTGGATGGCGCGCTGGTAGTCTGCCAGCGTTTTGCGGTAGCCGTGAACGAGCGCGCCTCCTCCGCCCGACAGGAAGTCTCCAACGAACCACTTGGGCGGCGACGCGGAGACAGCCTCGCTCTTTGAGGCCATGCCTTGCAGATTGGTCGTGATGATGAGCTCGGAGAGAAAATCCTGCGGCACCTCGGAGAGCATGTAGGACTTGGCCGCTTCCTCGGCGTTGCGGCAGTACAGGTCAGGAATATTGCCTTCGAGGTCGAAGGAAACCTCGATTTTCAGCAGATTTTCCTTGGCGCTGTACAAGTAAAGGATGCCGCGGCCGTTGTCGCGCGCTCCAATATGCAGCTTCGTAAAGAGCTCGGCCGCGGTCTCCTCGATGGTCTTCGACGGCGGCAGGGAGGCTAGCAAAACGAGCGCGTTCTCGATCCCGGACTTCTTCTCGGCGAGCTTAAGGCTCATTTTCAGTGCCAGATCGTAGTCGTGCTGTCCGGTCTCATTGATCAGCACGTAGTAGGAGCGGCGGGGCGAACTGTGGGCTTGCCACGCTCGCCAGCCCCAGATCGCGCTTGCCAGTCCTACGCATGCCAGAACAAGCGCGCCTCGCGCCCTAGTAGTTGCCGAAAACATTGTTCTTTTTGCCATCCGGCGCAATGTTGACGATGAACGGATCGGTCGAGGACGGGTTAAGGCCGTAGATGGAGCGGTCTTGCCCTTCGCTCTTGAGGACGACGACCGGCGTTTCGTGTGCACCAAAGAGACGAAATATCCCGGCCGCATGCTGCTTTGTATCGTTCAAGACGACAAAGGGAAACTCGCCTTCGGCAGGCGAGTACAACCCGAGAACCATGCGGTTTCTCCCCTCGCGATCGAAGAAAAACAGCGCCGGGTCGCCGTCTCCGGCCAGGGTGAGCTCCGCACGAACTTTGCCGCTCGCGTCGACCAGGCGAACATCACGCGCGGTGACAATGCTTTGCTGAAGCGTCGCGGCAGCCGACGCGGCAGGCAAGGCCGTACCGCCATGGTCCATATGCACCAATACATATGCACCAACAATCCCCCCGAGAAAAGCTACCAAAATGCCCGTGACGTTCGCGTTTTTCATGCTTGCTGCTACTCCATCAATGGCCCAGCCCGGCCGCAATCGCCTCCTGCCAAAGGCCGGGACGCCCGCGGGCTCCGCGAAGGTGCGCGCCTATTCATTCCATTCGGGGCAGCCTAGTAAAACGGCCTTTCGAGCTCGAACAGCGCTGACCGTCCCAAGCAAGCCTTGCCGACGGTGGCCAGCGGCCCGGCCAGCGCTGCCCCCTGAGAGAGGGCGGGGGCGCACTCGACCGTCGCCGCGGTGGATCATTGCTGCGCGGCGATCAGTTCCCGGTACCACCGGTAGGAAGTCTTAGGCGTGCGCCGCTGAGTGGGGTAATCGACGTGAACCAGTCCAAACCGCGGTCGATAGCCATCGGCCCACTCGAAGTTATCCAACAAGGACCAGACGAAGTAGCCGCGCACGTCGACCCCGCCTTCCATCGCCTTGCGCAGCGCAAGCAAGTGATCCTGAAGATAGCGCACGCGACGCGGATCATCGACGCGGCCGTCAGCGTCGGGCGCGTCGGCCAGTGCCATGCCGTTTTCCGTGATGATGAGCGGGGGCAAGGTCTCAGCGTAGCGCTCTCGCAGCTCCAGCAGCATCTGTGTGAGCCCTTGCGGAACGATCGGCCAACCCAGCTCCGTGCGCTCGTACTGCGCAGGTGGTTCGGCTGGCATCAACGGCACCGGTGAACCCGGCGGAGCCGCCTGGACGTAGTGCGGGTTGTAGTAGTTGATGCCGAGAAAATCCAGCGGTTGCGCGATGGTTGCCAGATCACCATCGACAATGGCCGATTGGCTAATTCCGAACGCGGCCAGCTCATCCGGATAGCGACCCAGCAGCAGCGGTTCACAGTGCTGGCGAGCGTGCAATAGGTCCAGCATGCCAGCGGCAGACCGGTCTTGCGGACGCTCGCTCGCCGGCCGCGCGGGCGCCATGCTCTGTGCGATGCCGATCTGCGTCGAACGCGGCAGGCTCGCCCGCAGCACCTGTACGGCCATGCCGTGCGACAGCAGCAGATGATGCACCACCGGAAACGCGTCTGTCCATAGCCTTAGCCCTGGCGCATGGGTGCCGACGACATGCCCGAGGATGGAATGTTCAAACGTTTCATTGTGCGTGATCCAGCGCGTAACGCGGTCGCCGAGTCGGCCGGCCACGATCTGCACAAAATCCGTAAAGCGCTTGGCGGTGTCGCGATTTCGCCAACCGCCGGCGTCCTGCAGGGCCTGCGGCAGATCCCAGTGGAACAGCGTTGGCGTCGGGCGGATCCCGCGCGCGAGCAGCTCATCGACCAGACGCGAATAAAAGTCCAGCCCCTTCGGGTTCGGTGCGCCGCAGCCGTTTGGCTGGATTCGCGTCCACCCGATGGAGAAGCGGTACGCGCCGACACCCAGGTCGGCTATCAGCGCGACATCCTCCCGATAGCGGTGATAGTGATCGCAGGCTACTGCGGCGTTATCGCCGCGAGCGATGCGGCCCGGTTCCTGGCAAAAGCGGTCCCAGATCGACTGACCGCGTCCATCCTCGGTCAGTGCGCCTTCGATCTGGTAGGCGGAGGTCGCCACCCCCCACAGGAAATCCTTGGGAAAGCGCGGTAAGTCCAGGGGTGTAGTCGCGGCGCTGTTCTGCGTCATGCTGTCGTAAAAGCGAGTACCTGCGTTGGTTTGCGCAGCATCGGAACAAAACTTCCTGCAGCGATGAAGGTCGATGCGCTATTGCGTCGAGTGTACATGCCGCCCATCACGGTCAAGCCCGAATCTAGGGCGTTTCAAGAAGCCTGAGGGATTGGTGAGGGCTGCGGTGTGCCCCATGGGGCTCAAATCCTGGCCCAATGAACCTAACGCGCCAATCGTCCCAATGGGCCTCGACCTCTTTTCGCGCTTTGCCGCAGGCGATCGCGACGCCCGAGCGCCGGTCAGCGCAAAGATGTGATGACAACGACCAGGACAGTGACCAGCACCGGGACGACAACGAATAGCCAAGGTGCGCTAAACGAAGCCGCAGGTGGCGCGCAAGTACCGCAACACCCATCCCCGATCCGCCCAAGGGAGGGTAGCCGAAGCGTCGCAGCGCCTCGAATATGTGACGGTTGCAAGCCGCGTCGTCGCCCAGCGCCTTGGACTCGACGACGAGCGTTCCGTTTGGGAACCGTTCTCCCAGACTTGCCCAAAGCTACGTATAGGTAGCCTCAGTGCTGAGTTCCTGTTTCACCGAGGCCGGTAACACACGTACCTCTCGGCAGGCTGACACCGAGGAACTCTCGGCCAAAACCTTCAAATTGATCGCGGCGTTC
>OMSW01000192.1 GCA_900290295.1 Burkholderiales bacterium | reverse complement strand
GACCCGGCCGTTTGCTTGTGGTCCCGCATTCGAGTTGCGTCCGGCCCCTCAACCGATGAGTCGGCCGGCGGTCGCAATCGCGATCGTCACCAGGCCCAACAGCAGGTTTAAGCCGACCAGCTGTCGTATGGTTGCCAGCGCCGCGGCGCCCGATTTCCAGTCTTGCGCATCGACGGCGCGCCGCAGCGCGCGGTAGGGCAGGAAAAATACCGCCAGGAAGATCACGATCATCACAGCGCCAGTAAACAGCATCAGGTGCCATCGCAGCGGTGCGGCGCTCATGCCGATCGCAGCGATGATCGTCAGGCCGCTGGCGGGGATCAGCACCACGGCCGCCCAGACCCAGGGGAAAAAACGCTCGAATACGCCGCGCCAGAGCTGCAGGCGCTCGGGGGCTTGCAGCAGCTGTGCCGCGACCGGGCGCAGGCACAGGTAGGCGAAGAACATGCCGCCCACCCAGACCACGACGCCGGTCAGGTGCAACAGCAGCAGCAAGGGATACCAGTTCATCGCGGACCTCATCGTGGGAACGCAACGGTAGCGAACCTGGAATTGCCACGCAAATTGCTTGTGAGGTGCATCCCTGCCGCCCGCGGGCATCGGCCCTGGGCCCGGGTACGAGGCGCACGGTCCGCAGGAGCAGCGCTAGGACTGGCGCTATGCCGTTGCGGCAATCGCCAGGACAAGCAATACGTCTGCGGCGCCACGGTCAGCAGTGCGGTCAAGCGCTCGGATTGGGGCTTGAACGCGTTCGTTCCGTCTATCGGTGACGACGTCAACATCCAGATCGAAGTCGAGGCGATGCGCAAGCAATGAGAATTTCGTGCTGCTGCACGAGTGCGGGGCGCCGATTTACGGATACAGGCCGCGCTCTTCCCGCGCCAGCAGCACGCGCTCGCAGGCAACGACGAAGGCTGCCGTGCGCAGATGGATCTTGTGCAATTCGGCGGTTTCCCAGATCTTGCGGTAGGCGCCGACGAGGATCTTCTCCAGGCGCACGTTGATCTCGTCCTCGGTCCAGAAGAAGCTGGAAAAGTCCTGGACCCACTCGAAATACGACACGATCACACCCCCGGCGTTGGCCATGACGTCGGGAATGACGGTGATGCCGCGACGGCCCAGTATCGCGTCGGCTTCGGCCAGCGTCGGCCCGTTGGCGCCTTCGAGCACGATGCGCGTCTTCAGGCGCCGGGCCCGGTCGGCGGTTATCTGGCCCTCGAGGGCCGCAGGGACCAGAATATCGGACTCGACGTCCCAGAAGTGCTCATCGGGTACTCGGTCGCCGCCCGAGTACGCGCCGATTCCCCCACGGGCGCGCAGTTCTCCCATGAGTCCGGCGATGTCCAGTCCCTTGGCATTGACGACGGTGCCGGTGTGGTCCTGCACCGCCACGATCTTGGCCCCGTTGCCGGCGAACAGTTCGGCGGTCGCCGAGCCGACATTGCCAAATCCCTGGATCGCCACCCGCGCACCGTCTAGGCTCACTCCCAAGCGGCGCGCCGTCTCGCGACCGATGACGAAGACGCCTCGACCCGTGGCCTTTACCCGGCCAAGGGAGCCTCCCAGCGCGACCGGCTTGCCGGTGACAACGCCGGTAGCCGTTGCGCCGACGTTCATGGAGTAGGTGTCCATCATCCACGCCATGATCTTGGCGTTGGTGTTGACGTCCGGTGCGGGTATGTCTTGATTCGGACCGATGATGATGCCGATCTCGCTGGTGTACCGGCGCGTGATTTTCTCGAGTTCACGCTCCGACAGCCGTGACGGATCGACCCGCACACCGCCCTTGGCGCCGCCGTAGGGCAGGTTGACCGCGGCATTCTTGATCGTCATCCAGGCGGCCAGTGCCATCACCTCCTCGAGCGTGACATCCGGGTGGTAGCGAACGCCGCCTTTGCCGGGGCCGCGGGTGAGGCTGTGTTGCACCCGGAAGCCCTCGAAATGGGCAATGCGTCCGTCATCCATCTCGATCGGGATGTCGACGCAGAGCGCCCGCTTGGGACGGCGCAGGGTCTCTGCCCAGCGTGCCAGCCGGCCGAGGTAAGGAACGACCTCGTCGATTTGCGACAGGTAGGTTGCCCAGGGACCGTCCGGTTGCGTGGGTACGTAGGAAAGGTTCATCGCCGATGCCTCGCCGTGGGGGGTTGGTGATTCGCAATCCCCGAGTCTGCTCCGAGACGCCAGCCGGCGCCGCCTTTTTTCTGGGGCACAATTTTTGCATCAATCGGGCGCATCGCGGCAGCGGGGGCCGAGGTGCGAACTACAGTCCGGCCCGCATCAGCTCGTCGGCCTCGCGCAGGAGGTATTCGAGGAACTCCTCGGCGGCAGGGGTGAGGTGGCGCTGGCGCGAATGCACGACAAACCACTGCCGGCGCAGCGGCAGGCCGGCAACGCGCAAGGTGACAAGTCGACCTACTGCCTGCTCCAACCGCACCGTATGCAGCGAGAGCAATCCGATACCGATGCCGGCCATGATCGCCTGCTTGATGGTTTCGTTGCTGTCGGTCTCCATGATCGGGTTGATCGTCACCGCGGCGTCGGCAAAGTAGCGGTCCATTGCAATACGGGTTCCGGATCCGGATTCGCGGACGATGAAGGCTTCGTTTTCCAGGTCTTCGGGCGTGAGCTCGTTTCGCAGGGACAGCGGATGCGAGGGTGCGGCGACGATCGCCAGGGGATTGGGTGCAAACGGAGTACCGACCAGATTCGCGCCCTCGGGTGGCCGGCCCATGATTCCCAGGTCGATCGCGTAGCTCTGGAGCTGCTCGATGATGTGTTCGCGGTTATAGACGTTGAGCTTGAAATCGACGCCGGGATGGGATTTGAGGAATTGCGCCAGCAGGCGCGGCGCAAAATACTTCGCCGTGCTCACCACGCCCAGGCGCACGCGGCCACGGCTTACGCCGCGCAACTCGCTTGCCGCCAGCGCGAAATCGTCCAGGCGCAGCAGCAGGTCGGCAGCCAGCGCAGCCAGGTCGCGGCCCGGCTCCGTGATTTGCAGTCCTCGCCCTACCGGTTCGAACAGCGACAGCTGCAAATGCTCCTCCATCTGCCGCAGCTGCATGGATACCGCCGGTTGCGTCAGGTGCAAGGCGCTCGCAGCTGCCGTAACGCTGCCTTCTCGACCCACCGCGTCCAGTACCTCCAACTGCCGAATCGTGATTTTGCGGCGAGCCATAAGGTAAGTTTATGACAATTCTCAGTTTTATTTAATAGACCTTATCTAATTCTCCCAACAGAATGCGCGGATTGCAAGCTCCAAATCTCCTCCTTTTTCATGGGCATTCCCATGTCGCCTTGGAACCGGTGAGACCCATGCTCCAGGCCATCTTGTTTGACGTCGACGGCACCCTTGCGAAGACCGAGGTGATGCACCGGCGCGCTTCGGCCTTCGCCGAGCGCGGC
>OMSW01000013.1:11455-12337 GCA_900290295.1 Burkholderiales bacterium | reverse complement strand
GCCGACCGAAACGTCGACGCGCTTCTTCGCGGCGCGAAAGTTGCTCATTTCATTGCCTTCGATAGTCGTCCGGTGTCACCTGCACCACTTCGACGAAGAAGACGTCTCCCTCGACGCGATAGATCACCCGCCACTGGAGATATTGGATGGCAATTCGACCTCACGTTCTCCGGTGTGTCAATTGTGACTTCCGGCCTGGAGCGAACTCCCCGCCATCCCTGCCCCTTAGCCTGTCCGACTGTAAATGATAACGGCCTTTGGCGCGTTCTGAGATTTTGCTAGCAGGCGCTCATGAACGCCCGCTTGGGGCTTCGAGATCTCATCGCGAAGATCAAGCATGCGGTTCTTCAGGTTGACCAGGACAAGATCGTATTTGATACCAGCCTAAATGAGTTTCAGCGCAATCTCGCGACGGCCAAGACAATTGGGGAATTGGGGGACCAAGTGCGTCCGCGTCGATCCAATATTGACCCAGCCTGCCAGTTGAACTTTGAGCCTGGGTGGACGCCGACCGTGTGTTGGTCGGCTGTGGATAAGTGTGGACGTTTTCCTTTGTTTCTCTATCCCAAAACCAAATGCCGCGCTGCGCAATTTCCTTGCGCCGGCACAGCGCGGCGATCGTCAGAATATTCCTACGGCGCAACGGGAAGATTCCGACTGTCTGTTGCACACCGGCGGTTTAAGCTCGATGCGCTTTGTCCCGTTTGTCACGCGCCCGCTCTTTCCGCCTTGTCGTTTGACGACAAAGCCGGGCAGTCCCGCGAATCCGCGCGGCAAACCGGCCAGAAACACAGTGCAAACAATAGCCCCAGGGAGAGAACCATGATAGTCCCAGCTTGCCACGCTGCCCGCTTTCCGCGCTCGAAATCAAGGCGCAACAGG
>OMSW01000013.1:793-11445 GCA_900290295.1 Burkholderiales bacterium | reverse complement strand
GCACCGCAAACCGGGCCCACTTCTCTTCCTGGCTCAGGAGAAATCAAGCGATTTCACTTCGCGTCATTCTCCTCTCATATCCCCAGGAAACAGCACATCCGTGTAGCCAAATTTGGAAAAATCCTTCACGCGCATCGGGTACAAGATGCCGTCCAGATGGTCACATTCGTGCTGCACTACCCGCGCGTGGAACCCATCCACGTCGCGCGAATACGCGTTCCCCTTGGCGTCAAAGCCGCTGTAGCGCAGGCGCGCAACACGTGGCACTACACCGCGCAGGCCCGGCACCGACAGGCAACCTTCCCACCCGTCCTCGAGCTCGTCGGTAAGCGGCTCTAGCGTCGGGTTAATGAGCACTGTCGGTGGAATCGCCGGTGCCTCGGGATAGCGCTCATTTCTGTCAAAACCGAAGATCACCACGCGCAGATGGATGCCGATCTGCGGCGCGGCAAGGCCGGCACCGTCAGCCGCGCGCATGGTCTCAAACATGTCGGCCAGGAGCTCGTCGAGAAAACGGGTGTTGAATTCGGTAACGGGCCCGCTCACCTGGAGCAGGCGCGGGTCCCCCATGCGCAGGATGGTGCGGATCACGCGTGCCCCCGAACCGCGAACTCCAGCACGCGCACTGCGCGCACCATGCTCTGGCCGAGCACCGCGTCCAGTTGCGACAGTTCGACCCGCGTCTTGCTGTCGCCGCGGCCGGCCGCATGGTTGACAACGACGCTGAGGGTGGCGTAGTCCAGTTCGGCCTCGCGCGCCAGCGTCGCTTCCGGCATGCCGGTCATGCCGACGATGTCGGCGCCATCGCGCTCCAGTCGATTCACCTCGGCCGCGGTCTCCAGGCGCGGGCCCTGCACGCATGCGTAGACCGCACCGTCGATGACCGTTTCCCCGGCATGCACGGCCGCGTCCAGCAAACGCTGCCGCAAGCGCTGCGTGTACGGTTGCGTGAAGTCGATATGGGTCACGGCGTTGGCCCCCCGCTCCAGAAAGGTCGAAACGCGGCTATGCGTGTAGTCCAGAACCTGGTGCGGCACCACGAGGCTGCGCGGCACCAGATCGACGCGAATACCGCCGACGGTCGACAGGGCGAATATTCCTTCCACACCCAGTTCCTTGAGCGCCCAGATATTGGCCCGATAATTGATTTCGTGCGGGGCGATCGTGTGTCCATAGCCATGGCGCGCGACAAAAACGATTTCCCGGCCGGCGAGCGTACCGAAGGTGAGCGCGCCGGAGGGCTCTCCATACGGCGTTCTCATCACCTGCCGCCGCGGCGCATTGAGCGCTGCCAGCTTGACCAATCCGCTGCCCCCAATGATGCCAAACATCAGTCCGCTCTCCTGCCCTCGACCATTGATCGCAATTCGTCCTCATCGAGCACCGGCACGCCGAGTTCACGAGCCTTGGCCAGCTTGCTGCCCGACTCGGCACCGGCCACGACGTAACGCGTCTTGCGCGAAACCGCAGAGCTCACCGAGCCACCGGCCGCCTCGATCATCGCTGTTGCCTGCTCGCGCGTCAGCGTGGCAAGGGTTCCGGTGAGGACAAAACTCATCCCCGCCAAGGCCTTCGAGCGCTCGGCCATCGCCGGCGCGGCAAGATGAAGTTTACGCAGCAAGGAGTCGATCTCCCTGTCGCGCGCCGTAGCCTCGCCCACATGGCGGATGCCGAGAGCGTATATGAACCGTTCCAGGCTCGTCGAGCGCGCGCGCTCGATCGCGCCGAGCAATTTGGCGGCGGACTTCTCGCCCATGCGATCGAGCTCCGGGAGGACCTGCTGATTGAGCTCGAACAAGCCCGCCGGATGGGTAACGAGCCCGGAATCGACGAGTTGATCGACGAGCTTTTCCCCGAGACCGTCGATATCGAGCGCCCGGCGTCCTGCAAAGTGCAGCAGCGCCTGCTTGCGCTGGGCCGGGCAGATCAGGCCGCCACTGCAGCGCGCCACCGCCTCGTCTTCGCCGCGCACCACCGCTGAGCCGCAGACCGGGCAGTTGCACGGGAAAACAAATTCGCGCGCATCGTGCGGGCGCCGCTCGGGCAAAACGGCAATGACCTCCGGTATCACGTCGCCCGCGCGTCGAACCGCCACGGTGTCGCCGATGCGGATGTCCTTGCGGCGGATTTCGTCCTCGTTATGCAGGGTCGCGCTGCTCACCACCACTCCGCCCACCACCACCGGAGCCAGCCGTGCCACCGGTGTCAGCGCGCCCGTACGCCCGACTTGCACTTCGATGTCCAGCAGGCGCGTCAGCGCCTCTCGCGGTGGAAATTTGCGCGCCACGGCCCAGCGGGGAGCCCGCGCGAGCGATCCCAGACGCTGCTGTTCTGCAAAGGAGTCCACCTTGAACACCACGCCGTCGATTTCGTACGGCAGCCCATCGCGCTGCTGCGCAATGCGCTCGTAGAAGCCGCGCAAGCCCCCGATACCCTGCACCACGGCGCGGTGTTCGCATACCGGCAGCCCCAACTGCTGCAGCCAGTCCAACAGCAGCCACTGTGAGGCAGGTCCGCCGTCCCCATCGATCGACGCGGTATCGGCGGCGGCGATGCCGTAGGCAAAAAAATGCAGCCGACGCTGCGCCGTGACGGCTGCGTCGAGTTGGCGCAGGCTACCGGCAGCGGCGTTGCGCGGATTGGCAAATTCCTTGTTCCCCTGCTCCCGCTGATGGGCGTTAAGGCGCTCGAAGTCGCGTCGGAACATCAGCACTTCACCGCGAACCTCTAGCAGCTCTGGGGCGCGATGGCGCAGACGCAGCGGAACACTGCGGATCGTACGCACGTTGTCCGTAACGTCTTCTCCGACGGCGCCATCGCCGCGCGTTGCCGCGCGCTCGAATACCCCGTCGCGAAAGCGCAGACTGATTGCCAGGCCGTCAAACTTGAGCTCGCAACAGTACTTTGGCAATGACGCGCCCAGGATGGCGCGCACTCGCGCGTCGAAGGCTTCGGTTTCGGCGTCATCGAGCGCATTGTTGAGCGAGAGCATAGGCACGGCATGGGTGGCCGGCTGCAGGTCCGCGCGCACCGCACCGGCCACGCGCTGCGTCGGCGAGTCCGCGCTGCGCAGCTCTGGATGGAGCTCTTCGAGTTGCTGCAGCTCGCGCAGCAAGCGGTCGTATTCGGCGTCGGGAACCTCGGGTGCGTCCAGCACATAATAAGCATAGTCGAGCCGCTCGATCTGCTCGCGCAACGCTCGCGCCCGGTCCGGGACACTAGGAGCGCGCATGGCTCTCAAGCGTACAGACGGCGCGCACGGGTACTGCCCGGCTCAATGCCCGCTGCATTCATTTCCGCATACATGCGCACGAGCTGGGCCTCGATCGCATCCATCGAGCTCGCTTCGATCGGATCGCCATTGTCGTCGACGACGCGTCCACCCAGACTGGCGGCCAAGCTGGTAGCGCTGTCGACCATCGCCCGGAAAGCCCGCGCAGCAACCGGGGCCAAGGCAATATCGAACTCCAGTGTCAGCCGATTCATCAAAACCGGGTCGGCCTGCAAGGTGTAGAGCGGCTCGCCCTGGGCGTCGCAGTGTACCCAGCGCTGCGCGTCGGTCGCCACGAAGTGCGCCTGCTGGGCGGCACTGCGCAGCTGTGGGCCCGTCCAGGCGCCGCCCGTGGACTCCACGGTCAGGCCGATCTTGATATCAAAGCGTGCGCACAGTCGATCGAGTTCCTGCGCCTGCAGCAGCAAGCGCGCCGGATCGGGTGCATCGACGTCCGCATCGAGCGCCGCGGCCACCTGCTGGACGCTCTGAACGAAGCGCAGCAGTTCCGCCTCGTCGACCTTGGCATGCCGATTGGCCAACTGGATCGATGCCAGCGCGTCGGTGTAATACCCGAAACGGTCTGGCAGCACCCACTGCTGGTGACGCCCGTCCCACACGACAAAATGCACCGGCAATTGCCACTCGGAATTTCCCAGCGTCGCCGCTGCATCGATCACGCTCACCCCGTCGAGCGCGCGGGCACAGCGCAGCTCCAGCGTGCAATCGAGCAGGGGATCCTCGGCCCAGTCCGGCCGCAACAGGGCCGAAGGCGCGCGCAATCGCTCGGAAGTAACGTCCGGCGGTATGGTTTCATACTCCAGCGGCGCCGCCGCGGAAGCTGCCGCCGGGGCGACAGCGGACAGCTCCTCGCGCGCCGGCTCCGTGTAGGGCGCGGCCGGCACCGTGGATGGGCCTACGTCGGCGAGCGCGTGCTCCTCGGCAAAACCCGGATCGACCCGGCCAGCTTGCGGGCGCGCGGCAGCGTTGCGTACGTCGCCGATTCGAACTTCGTCGCGCTCCCGTATTGACGATCCGGCTTGCAGCAGCGCGTCGCCCAGGCCACCATGCAGTCGATCGCGCAAGCGACGCAATAGCCGTCGCTCCTGCCACTTTCCGTTGACGTAGACGGCAAGCAGCAGCAGCGCCCCAAGCGCGAACAGGGCTAAATGCAAATCGTTCAAAGGGAGCACGCTCGAAAAGGGTACTACGCCGCCTCCGCGGCCAGCCGCACCGCGCTTTCGATATCGACCGCAACGATACGCGATACACCCTGCTCCTGCATTGTCACCCCTACGAGCTGTTCGGCCATTTCCATGGCGAGCTTGTTGTGCGTGATGAACAGGAACTGCGTCGCCTCCGTCATCGAGCGCACCAGCTCGCAAAAGCGCTCGGTATTGGCATCGTCCAGCGGCGCATCAACCTCATCGAGCAGGCAAAACGGGGCCGGATTGAGCTTGAACAGGGCAAACACCAGCGCCGTCGCGGTCATGGCCTTCTCTCCGCCCGAGAGCAGGTGAATCGAGCTGTTGCGCTTGCCGGGCGGCTGCGCGCTCACTTGCACGCCCGCGTCCAAAATCTCGTCCCCCGTCATGGACAACTTGGCCTCGCCGCCGCCAAACAGGCGCGGGAAAAGCTCGCCAAAGTGGCGATTCACCTCGTCGAAGGTCTGCTGCAGCAGCGCCCGGGTTTCCAGGTCGATCTTGCGGATGGCGTCCTCCAGCGTGGAAACCGCTGATTGCAGGTCCTGCGACTGCGCATGTAAGAAACCCTGCCGTTGGCTGGCCGTCTCCAGTTCCTCCAGGGCCGCCAGGTTGACCGCTCCCAGATCGCTGATCGCCTGCGCCAGGCGCGCAATCTCGCCTTCTTGCTCGCTCGCGGAGGCCACCGCGGGCAACTGCGCGCGCAGGGCCTCCAGGTCCGCACCCGCCTCGGCCAATTGGCGTTCGAACTGCTCGGCGGCGAGCCGCGCCGCCTGCTCCTTGAGCCTGAGCTCGGTCACGCGGTCGCGCCGCGGTTGCAGCCCGCGTTCGATCTTTTGCCGCTGCTCCTCGCTAGTGCGCGCCTTCTGCATCCATTCATCGACCTGCGAGCGCGCGGCGGCGACCGCCTGTTCGGCCGTGAGGCGTTGCTGCAGCAGTTGATCAAGATCTGCGCGCGCTGCACTGTCGTCGAGCTTGGCGGCCTCTAGTTGGGCGCGATCGATGTCCGTCTCGAGCCGCTGCGCATCGCTGGCGGCGACCGCTATTGCGTGTTCCACGTCGCCGATGCGCTGGCGCGTTGCTGCCAGCTCGAACTCCTGGCGCTGGCGCTCGGCCTCGAGCTGGCGCGATTGCTCGCGTCGCTCGCGCAACTCTGCGCCCGCGCGCTCCTCCTCCACCCGCGTCGCCTCCACGGCCTCCTGTAACTGCGCCAGGGCCTGGTCTAACTCCGCAAAACGTCGTTCGGCCGCGTCTTTCTGGCGGCCCAGCTCCAGTTCCTCGTTCGCCAGCTCCTCGAGCTCGGATTCGATCTGCCCACCGCGATGGCGGATTCGCTCGATCAACTCGCCCAAGCGCACCGCCTCGAGCTGAAGTTCGTGCACGCGCGCGCGCAGGCGCCCGGCGCTCTCGCGCGCGCCCTGCGCCTGCTGCTGGGCCTGGCGCACCTGGGCATCGAACCGTGCCAGCTCCTCGGCCGCCTGTTCGTCGATGAGACGCTGCGCCTTGATCTGCAATTCCAGGTTCTCGGCCTCGCGCTTGCGCGCCAGCAGGCCGGCCTTGCGATCGTCGGCGGCAAAAAAGCGCACGGCATAGCGCGACACCAGATGCCCGCCCGGGACTACGAACTGCTCTCCCGGCGCCAGCTGCGTGCGTGCAGCCATCGCGGCCTGCAGATCTGATTGGACAAATACCCGCGCCAGCCAGTCGTCCAGGACCGCCTTGAGCCCATCGGCGTCGACGGCACTGCGCACAGCGACAAAATCCGCCAGACGCGTCCATTGCCGGTGCGATAAATCCGACGACGCTGCCGCTGCGCCGCGATCGGCCAAGGCATAGAAGCTGACCCGCGCCGGGGGCGCGAGCTGGCCGTATGCAGCCATGGGTTCGAGCCGGCCTACCTCGATAGCCTCGACGCGCTCGCGCAGCACCGCCTCCAGCGCTGTCTCCCAGCCCGCTTCAACGTCTAGCCGTTTGAACAGGCGGGGGAGCGTATCTAGGCCCTGCGTTCGCAACCAGGGATCGAGCCGGTCATCGGCCTCGATATTGGTCAAGGTTTCCTGGACTGCGTGCTGGCGTGCCTCGAGCTTGTGCAACTCCGCCGAGGCCTGGTTGCGACGCTCGGTCTGTGTCTGCCGTTGGGACTGCAGCTCCTGTTCGCGGGCCTCGGCCTGCGTGCCACGCTCCTGCGCAGCGTCATACTCGGCTTGTGCCGCCGCCACTTCGGCCTGCAAGCGCCCGAGTCGCTCCGCATCCGGCCGGCCCAGTTCCCGCTGCTCCTCGGCCAAACGCTCGCGGCGCATCAGCAGCCCGTTTGCCTGGCGCTCAAAGGCCTGCATCTGTTGGCCAGCGCTGGCAATTTCCTGCGCCGACGAGGCCGCCTGGGCACGAGCAGCGGTCAGGGCCTCGCGCGCTGCCTGGCTTGCCGCCTCGCATTGCGGCAGCCCGGCGTCGTGCGCGCTGCAGGCAAGGTGCGCCTGCTCGAGCCGGGCCATTGCCGCGGTGGCCGCCGCTTCCAGTTCTGCTGCGCGCTGGCGCAACTGGGCCCCCTCGTCGATGCGCGTGGTCCGGGACTGCGTCAGGCTCTCGATCTGCGCAGCCAAGCGGGCACGTGCCTCCAGGGTTGCGCGGATCTCCGCTTCTAGGCGCCCGATCTCGGTATTGATACGGGCCAGTTCCCCATATGCGGCGTTGGCCGCATCGTTGGCACCGTACTGGGCATCGCGTTCCTGCTGCAGCCGCAATTCGACGGCACGCAGCTCCGCCACCTGCGCTTCGATCACGGTCTCGCCCTGTTCGATGTCGCGCGCAAACCGGCTCCGTTCGGCCATGCTCTGTTGGTGGCGTGTTAGCCACAGCAGGGCCTGCGCCCGCCCATGGCGCTCGCTCAGATCGCGATATTCGCGCGCGACCTCGGCCTGGCGGCGCAACCGCTCGATTTGCCCGTCGAGCTCGCGCACCACGTCCCCGACCCGTGTCAGGTTGTCACGCGTGTCGGCCAGACGTGTCTCGGTTTCACGCCGCCGCTCCTTGTACTTGGTTACCCCTGCCGCCTCCTCGAGGAAGATGCGCAATTCCTCCGGACGCGCCTCGACGATGCGCGAGATCATCCCCTGGCCGATGATGGCATAGGCACGCGGCCCCAGGCCGGTACCCAGGAACAGATCGTGCACATCGCGCCGGCGTACCTGCTGGTTGTTGATCACGTAGGCCGAGGAGTTATCCCGTGTCAGGATGCGCTTCACCGACAACTCGCCGAAGCGGCCCCATTCCCCGCCGATGCGTCCCTCGCTGTTGTCAAAGACCAGCTCAACGCTGGCCCGGCCCGCCGGCTTGCGATTTGCGGCGCCGTTGAAGATCACGTCCTGCATCGACTCGCCGCGCAGCTCGGCGGCCTTGCTCTCGCCCAGCACCCAGCGCACCGCGTCGATGACATTGGACTTGCCGCAGCCGTTGGGGCCTACGACCCCAACGAGACGGCCGGGCACATCGATTTGCGTCGCATCGACAAAGGACTTGAAGCCGGCCAGTTTTATCTGCCGTAATCGCACGGATGATTCCCGGTGTAGTTAGCCTGTTGGATCGCGGTTCGCCCGCCCGGCCAGCTATCGGCCGAGCGCTACCGCGCTGCGGTGTCGAATCGCTTGCCCCATCGAGCCCCATTTACGCACGAATTGTGCGCACAAAATCGACTTGCTCGTCTTTTCTGCCCCGTTTCGGAAGGCGAAACTATAATGATAGCGAATCGAGCCGCGTTGCGAGGGCAACAGCCGGGCCCAAGTGCGTCCCTAGTCCGCGGGCCCGCGGCAACAACCACGGCAACCATGAAAAAGCGCCGCATCCCCCAGCCTCCCCAGACCCTGGAGACCTTCCCCAACCCGAGCCCGGAGCGCGATTACCTGGTTCGAATCGAGATCCCGGAATTCACCTGCCTGTGCCCGATCACCGGCCAGCCCGATTTCGCCCGCTTAGCACTCGAATTCATTCCCGACCAGCGCAATGTCGAACTCAAGAGCCTGAAGCTCTACGTCGTGGCTTACCGCAGCCAGGGGGCCTTCCACGAGGCGGTCACCAACCAGGTGCTCGATGATCTCGTGCAGGCAATGGCACCGCGCTTCCTGCGCATCACCGCGCGCTGGAATGTGCGCGGCGGAATCTATACCACGGTGGTGGCGGAACACCGCAAACGGGGCTGGAAACCGCTGCCGGCAATCGATCTGGGCAGCTGCGCACACAGCGCCGTCCAACACGGGGCGCCTGGATCTTGACGCTGCGGATGAATCCGGCGCTGGAGTTGCTGCGGCCCTATCCGTTCGAACGGTTGCGGGCGTTGCTGGCGCCCTTGACGCCGCCGCCCGATCGTGCGCCGATCAACCTTTCGATCGGCGAGCCCAAGCACGCGACGCCGCGCATACTGCTCGATGCCTTGGCAGAGGCCCTGCCGACGATTTCGAGCTACCCTTCGACGCGCGGCACCGATGGCCTGCGCAGCGCCATCGCCTCTTGGCTGACGCGCCGGTATCATCTGCGCCGGGTCGACCCCCAGACCCAGGTGCTGCCCGTGAACGGCTCGCGCGAAGCCCTGTTCGCCTTTGCCCAGGCAACGATCGACCCGCATGGACATGCGCTGGTACTGCTGCCCAACCCCGGATACCAGATCTATGAAGGCGCCGCCCTGCTTGCCGGCGCGCAGCCGCGCTACCTGTCCACGACGCAGGCCGGTGGATGGCGCATGCCCTTGGACAGCGTCGGCGCGCAGGAATGGCCACGGGTGCAGCTCGTCTACGCCTGCTCGCCGGGCAATCCGACCGGCCACGTGATGGCATTGGACGAATGGCAAGAGCTATTTGAACGAGCCGACCGCCACGATTTTCTGATCGCCGCCGATGAGTGCTATTCGGAGATTTATTTCGACGAAACCCGACCGCCACTGGGCGCCCTGGAGGCATCCGAGCGCCTGGGGCGCCCCGATTTCGCACGCCTGGTGTGCTTTGGCAGCCTTTCCAAGCGTTCCAATGCACCGGGTCTGCGGTCCGGTTTCGTTGCCGGCGACGCCCGTGCCATCGAGCGATTTCTAGCCTACCGGACCTATCACGGGTGCGCGATGAGCCCGGCCACCCAGGCGGCGAGCATCGCTGCCTGGAGCGATGAAGTCCACGTTATTGACAATCGTCGACGCTACGCCGGCAAATTCCGGCAGGCCCAACCGCAGATCAGTCGCGTACTGCCGGCAGCGTTGCCGCCGGCGGCCTTCTACCTTTGGGCACAAACACCCGGTGACGATGCCCGCTATGCAAGTACGCTCTACGCAGGGCAAAATGTGCTGGTGCTGCCCGGCAGCTTTCTGGGTCGCACGGTCGACGGGATCAATCCCGGTGCGGGCTACGTACGCATTGCCTTGGTTGCCGACGAAGCCGAGGTCGTCGAGGCAAGCGAGCGCATCGTTGCGCACGCCCGGGCCGGCGATCGGAGTGCCGGTCCTCCTACGGAGTATGAATGACGCACCAAGAAACGATTGAACAGGCCTGGGACCAGCGCGCAGCGCTCACTCCCGATGCGGCGCCGCCGGCCCTGCGCGAGGCGATCGCACAGACCTTGGCGCAGCTCGATGAAGGCCGCCTACGGGTTGCCGAAAAGCGCGACGGGAACTGGACCGTGCATCAGTGGCTCAAGAAGGCCGTGCTGCTTTCGTTTCGTCTGCAGGACAGCCGCGTCCTGGGCAGCGAGTCCGACACGGCCTTGCGCTTTTACGACAAAGTGGACACCAAGTTTGCGCGCTACGACGCCGAGCGGTTTCGCGCCAGCGCAATTCGCGTCGTACCGCCGGCGGTTGCGCGCCACGGCGCCTACATCGGACGCAATGTCGTATTGATGCCTTGTTTCGTCAACATCGGCGCCTACGTCGATGAGGGCACCATGGTCGATACCTGGGCAACCGTTGGCTCCTGCGCGCAGATCGGCAAGAACGTGCACCTCTCGGGAGGCGTTGGCATCGGTGGCGTGCTCGAACCGCTGCAGGCCGCTCCGACCATCATCGAGGACAATTGCTTCATCGGCGCCCGCTCCGAGGTGGTCGAGGGCGTGATCGTGGAGCAGGACGCGGTGCTATCCATGGGGGTATATATCGGTGCGAGCACGCGGATCTACGACCGCGAACGCGGGGAAGTCCTGTTCGGGCGGGT
>OMSW01000013.1:0-783 GCA_900290295.1 Burkholderiales bacterium | reverse complement strand
TGTACTGCGCGGTCATCGTCAAGCGGGTGGATGCGCAGACCCGGGCCAAGACGGCGATCAATGATCTGCTGCGTGAGGTAGCGACTGCGACGTAGTACGATCGCTGAAATTTTAGAAACGTCATGAGGGGCAAGATATGACGCTCGAACGACTGTTTGTACTGATGGCCGAAAAGAAAGCATCGGACCTGTTTCTCTCCGCTGGTTCCCCGGTCACCATCAAGATCAATGGCGTGTGCGTTCCGATCAGCCAGGAGCGCCTACTGCCGCAGGATGTGGTGGAGCTGCTCACGGAGCGCGTGAGCGACGCCCAGTTTCGCGAACTCGAAGAATCGCGCGAACTCAATATCGGCCTGCCCGTGCAGGGCCTGGGCAGCTTTCGCCTGAGCGCCTTTCGCCAGCGCGGCACGATATCCGCGGTACTGCGTTACATCCCAACGGAGATTCCGCGACTCGACGAACTGCGCCTGCCGCCGATTCTGAAGGACATGGCGCTATCGCGCCGCGGACTGGTCCTGCTCGTGGGCGCTGCCGGTTCGGGCAAATCGACCTCGATCGCGTCCATGATCGATTACCGCAACGAGTTGCAGACCGGCCACATACTGACGTTCGAGGACCCGATCGAATACCTCTTCCAGAACAAGAAGTCGATCATCAATCAGCGCGAAATCGGCACCGACGCCCTTTCGCTGCAGACAGCCATGCGCAGCGCCATGCGCCAGGCGCCCGACGTGCTGTTCATCGGCGAGATCCGCGATCGCGACACGATGGGGGCCGCCCTGGC
>OMSW01000181.1 GCA_900290295.1 Burkholderiales bacterium | reverse complement strand
CGAACCTTCAGCGGTAATTCGTCGATCTGGTAGCCGCAGCACGAACACGTTTTGCTACTCGGGGACCACCGATCGTCCACGAACACTACGCCCCCGAGTCGCGCGGCCTTGTAATCCAACTACCGCCGCAACTCGAAGAATCCCATGTCCGACACCGCTCGCGACAATCGGCAATTACTCACCATCCCGCTGACGTTCAGATCCTCGATGCCGATCACAGAAAACCGGCGAGTCAGATCCGACGTTGTCGATGGCCTTGGCCGGGTCGGACTCGTCATCGACCTGGGCGAACTCGATTTCGCGTCCGGCGAGCTTGCCGCCCTGTTCGGCCACGTACAGCTTGAAGCCGTTCTCGATTGCGGTGCCGAGCGCAGCGTAGGTGCCCGAGGCGGGCAGCATCAGGCCGACTTTGAGCTTGGGTGCGGTCTGCGCCGTTGCCAGCGATGTCGTGAGCACGGCGGCAGCGATCAGCGCGATTCGGATCGTTTCAAGGGGGGTTTCCGCAAGTGTGTTGTTGTATGAACATCCTCGTGGCGTCGATCAGCCGCTCGGGTTGGTCGCGGTGCGGCGAGTGGCCGCACTCGGGAAACTCGAGCGTTTGCGTCTGCGGGACCCGGCGCGCGATGCCGCGGATTTGTTCGAGTGTGCCATATTCGTCGTCGCGCCCCTGCACCGCAAGCAGCGGACAGCGTATGGATTCGAGTTCGGCCTCGATCGACCACTCGCGAAACGGCGGGTGCAGCCAGATGCGGTTCCAGCCCCAGAACGCCGAGTCGGGATCGTCGTGGTATTTCGCCAGGCGCTGGCGCAGGTCGGTATGGAGGTACGCCGTGCGCGCCTTCTCGATACTGGCGACCGACAGGTCCTCGACGACGATGTGCGGCGCGAGCGCGACGGCGCCGGCGAGGCGCTGCGGAAAGCGCGCCGCATATAAAAGGGTGATCGAGCCCCCGTCGCTGTGGCCGAACAGCCAGGGCGGATTTACCGTGGTGTCGATAGCCAGCGCTTCGAGCAGGGCCGGCAGCACCTCATTGGCCTGGCGGTGCATGAAGTCCAGGCCCCAGGCCTCTT
>OMSW01000174.1 GCA_900290295.1 Burkholderiales bacterium | reverse complement strand
CGCCTGGCCTGCGCGATCAGTTTGCACCAGTGCACGCTGTGGCCGGCCACTTCCAGATGGTCAGTAACCGCCTGGCCCAGGTCAATGTCGTCTTCGAGAAGTAAGATGTTCATCTGGCGAATCGTGCCACGTTCGCGCTCCGCGTGAAGAGCGCCGGCTGAACCGCGGCTGAACGAAAGGCAATTTGCGGTTCCATCCCTTTTTAAGCAAGCCGGCCTGCATGACGCGGCCAGATACCGCAGATTTTGCTTTCTAAAGAAAAGTTTACTTTCTTAGCGAATCCTTAAACTGGCTTGCGTTGCTGGGCATCGCGTCTGTCAATCGGTTAAGGATCTGTTCAGGATCCGTTAATGATTGGTTAATCCAGACGGAGATCGGCCGCTTTTCTGTGTTTCTCCCGCGACATGATATGTAAAATTCCCTTGCAGGGCGTCGGGAAATGGCGTCTGTTTTTTGAAAGAATGTCATGCCCGTACATCTGGCTTCGAACCGCTCCCGCCAAGACGCAGTGCTCTTGTTGCATGGGCTTTCGGGCTGTCCGCTGGAAATGCAGTACTTGGAACGGCGCCTGCGCGAGGCGGGCTTTCGTGTCCACAACCCGACCATCCCGGGTTGCGGTTTCCGCACGCGAGAGAGTCGGTTTGACACGGGAACCTGGCGCCAGTGGGTCGCGTTCGCGTCCGGAGAACTGGACGCGGTGAGTCGCGACCACGAGCGCATATACGTCGCCGGACACTGCATCGGCGCGGTGCTCGCCTTGCGTCTTGCCATCGAACGACCGCATCAGGTCGCGGGCTTGACGCTGGTTTCCACCCTGCTTGATTACGACGGCTGGCGGATGCCATGGTACCGGGTGCTGGCGCCAATTGCATTCCACACGCCGCTGCGCCGCATGCTTGCCTGGCCGGATCGCCATCCTTACGGCCTGAAGAACGAGCGCCTGCGCGAATGGGCGGTTCGCGCCATGAGCATGCACGGCGCGTCCTCGGTCGGAGCGGCCTATCCGCTTTCCGGCGTTCACGAGGCGCGCCAGTTGATACGCGCCGTGCGTCGCGACATTCGCCGGGTGACCGCGCCGACCCTGATCCTGCACGCGATCGAGGACGATGTTGTCAGCCCGCGCAGCGCGGAATTTGTCGCGCTGAACGTCGGATCGAGCCAGGTGCGCACGATCCTGTACCGCAACAGTTACCACATACTGACGATCGATAACGACAAGCAATCCGTTGCCGACGAAACGATCGGCTTTTTTCGTGGCAAGGCGAGTGTGCAATCGGGTTATTCCGACAAATCCGGCGAGGGCCCAATGCCCAAGCACTTATCGGTGGCGTAGACATCCATGAATGAGCTTTTGACCGAACGGATCAAATCACTGATCGCGGAGCATTTCGGCATCGAGCCGGATCAGCTGAAGCCAGAGACGGAGGTCGCCAGTCTCGGGATCGACTCGCTGGCAATGATCGAATTCATGTTCCAGATGGAAGAAAAATTCGACATCCGAATGGCCGACTCGCGCACGCCGCTGGTCACCGTTGCCGACGTCATCGCTGAGATCGAACGCACGCTTCGCGACCAGCAACCCATGCAAGTCGCGTGATTCGCACGCCGACCAAG
>OMSW01000159.1 GCA_900290295.1 Burkholderiales bacterium | reverse complement strand
GCGGTGTCACTGGTCGAACGCCAGGCGCTGATGTTGCGCGAGCGGGTCAAGGTCCTGGACGCCCGCCTTGCGGAACTCCTGCGCATCGGTCGCGACAATGACGCGCTTGCACGCAAGCTGCTCGAGTGGACAAAGGCGTTGTTGGGCGAGCGCGACCGCAGCCGGACGGCCGGTCTCGCGATCGACGAACTCAGGCGCATCTTTGCGCTGCCACTTGCCGAAATCCGCACGTGGGACGAGCAGCCGGGCGAGGAAGATGCCGGCGCCGCGCGACTTGTCTCGACAATGCACGCGCCGATCTGCGGCTCCGGTATTGAACTGACGGCGATCCGCGGGCTGGCCGAGGCGTGGACGAATGCGCGAAGTGTCGCCCTCATACCGCTGCGCCGCGCGGAGGGCTCCGAGGCCTTTGGACTGATTGCTCTGGGCTCGTCGGACCCGGCGCGATTCGAAGCCTCCCTGGGAACGGCCGTGCTTGCGCGCATCGGCGAATTGGCCGCCGCGGCGCTGGCGCCGGGCGACACCCAAGCCGAGCACCTGGCGCCAGCGGTCGGCCCGTAATCACTGCGCCGCCCATGTCTGCGATTGGGACCGTGCTGCTCAAGCCCGGCAAGGAGCGTTCTCTTGCCCGCCGCCATCCCTGGGTCTATGCGGGTGCCGTAAACAGCGTCACAGGCGCTCCGGGCAACGGGGCACTGGTTGCCGTGCGCGCCAGCGACGGGCGCTTCCTGGCGTGGGCAGCCTACTCACCGGTGTCGGCGATACGAGCGCGGTGCTGGAGTTTTGACGAGTCCGATCAAATCAACGCCGACTGGTTTGCCGCCAAGCTCGATGTCGCGGTGGCACGCCGCCGGCAATTGCAGGAGATCACCAGCGCGGTGCGCCTGGTATACGGCGAGGCCGACAGCCTGCCGGGTCTGGTCGTCGATCGCTATGCTGACTTCCTGGTGGTGCAGGTGCATGCTGCCGGCGTCGATGCCCAACGGGAGCTGCTGCTCGATGCCCTATGTTCCGCCACGGCGTGCCAGAACGTCTTCGACCGTTCCGACGCGGCGCTGCGCACGCGCGAGGGTTTGGGCGAGCGCGGTGGTGTATTGCGCGGCGCGGCTCCTCCGGAGCAGGTGCAAATCCGCGAACATGGCCTCGAATACCGCGTGGACGTGCGTCGAGGGCACAAGACCGGGTTCTACCTTGACCAGCGGGACAATCGCCGGCTCACCGGCGAACTGGTCGCAACGTTCGTGCGCCGCCATGGCCGCGCGCCACGCGTGCTCAACTGCTTTTGCTACACGGGAGGATTCAGCATCGCGGCCGCCTGTGCCGGTGCCGGATCCGTCATTTCCGTGGATTCTTCCGCCGACGCGCTGGCGCTGGCCCGCACCAACGCCGCGCTCAATGGCCTTGGACCGCAGACGGCGGCGCCGGACGAAAGGGGCCTAGCCGGGGCGCCGGGGCGCGCGCAGCTCCAATGGTGCTGCGCGGATGTCTTCGAGCAGCTGCGGGCGCTGCGCGATCAGGGCGAGTGTTTCGACCTGATCGTGCTGGATCCGCCAAAGTTCGCAACGAACCAGCACCAGGTCGACCGCGCTGCGCGTGCCTACAAGGACATCAACCTCGGCGCGCTGCGCCTGCTGGAGCACGGCGGCGCATTGCTGAGCTTCTCCTGTTCCAGCGCGGTCACGGTCGAGTTGTTTCAGAAGATCGTCGCCGGCGCCGTAATCGACGCCGGGATCGGTTGTTACCTGCGTGCGCGGCTCGCGGCCGGTGCCGATCACCCCACGCTCATGACCCACCCCGAGGGGGAATACCTCAAGGGCTTGCTGCTAGAGCGCATCTGAGCGGCAAATCGGCCCGCTGGGCCGTTTTTCAATGACCTGCACCGAGCAGGATCGTGTGCGCGTCGTACGCCATCAGTGCAAGAAACCCTGCCAGGCCGAGGTACCACATCCCGTAGCGCCAGCGCGCAGCATTGCCCACCTCGTAGTAGGCAAGCGACTCGGGCGCGCTCGGATCGTGACGCCAGGCGGCAAGCAGCTGTGGTGCGGCCAAAATCGCCACGATCAGCAACAGGGGACTGGGCCGGTACAAAAACACGGCGAGGAGAACCGGCACGCCGAGAAACCAGATTTTCGGACCGAGCACGCTCGTTATTCGCCCGCCGTCGAAGGGGGGCACAGGGATGAGGTTAAACAGGTTCAGGAAGAAGCCGGAATAGGCAATTGCCACCAGCAGTTCGGAATTGCGGTCCAGGCCGAGATAATAGACCGCCACTGCCGCCACGGTGCCTAGCAGCGGACCGCCGAGGCCGACATACGCCTCGGTTTCCGCGTCGTGCGGACGGTCCTTGAGCTGCACCCACGCGCCGACAAACGGGATGAACATCGGCAGGCCGACATCGAGCCCGCGTCGGCGCGCAGCGATGTAATGCCCCAACTCGTGGACAAAGATCATCAGAACGAAGCCGACTGCATAGGGCCAGCCATAGAGCAGCGCGTAGACAAAGACCGACAGCAACATGGTGCCGCCAGTGGCGGCAAGCTTGGCGAACTTGGCGCTCGCAAACAACAGTGTCAAAAGCTTGAACATTCCCCAGTCAGGGCCCGGTTCGCCGGGCGCGCTCGTGCATGCTGCCGGCCCATCGTCGCCAAAGCCGGTGATTGTATCGGCACGATTTGCGCCGGACCCCGGATTTGCGCGTCCAAGGCGGGCGATCGGCAGCGCACTCGCCTTCGGGATTTTTGTTCTACACTTCGCGCCCCGCAATTTGCCCCGGTCCGGGGCCGGCGGGGCCGGAGCCCAGGAAGGCGCGCGTTGCGCCCTAGGCCGGCGCGGCGGCTCCAGAGGGCTGGATTCCGAGGCAGGCAATGCGGGCGGGAGAAGGATGAATGCGCAGGGTGAATCGGCGGTGAACAAGGCGAAAATAAGCGAGCAGGTGCCCGTCACGATATTGACGGGGTTTCTCGGCGCCGGCAAAACGACGCTGCTCAACCGTATTTTGGCCGAGCAGCACGGACACCGCATCGCCGTAATTGAGAATGAGTTCGGCCCCACCGGCGTCGACAACGACCTTCTCGTGCACGATTCCGAAGAACAGATCGTCGAAATGAACAACGGCTGCGTGTGCTGCACCGTGCGCGGCGATCTGGCGCGGATACTGGGGGAGCTGCGGCAAAAGCGTGATGCCGGCCAAATTTCCTTTGAACGCGTCGTCATCGAGACCACCGGAATGGCCAATCCCGGCCCGGTGACCCAGACGTTCTTTGTCGACGAAGATGTCGGCCGCAACTACCTCATCGACGGCGTGATCACAGTTGTCGATGCCAAGCACGGGCACGCGACGCTCGATCATCAGCCCGAAGCTCAGAACCAGGTCGGATTCGCCGACCGGATCCTGCTGTCCAAGACGGATCTGGTGGATGCCGAGGAGCTGCGCTCCCTGCGTGATCGGCTCGTTCGAATGAACCCACGTGCGCCGATCCGGCAGGTGCACATGGGACGCATTGCGGTGGACGAGATTTTCGATATTGGGGGATTCAAGCTCGATTCCGTGCTCGAGCTCGACCCCGATTTTCTGGCGGCCGAGCATCCCGATGCGGCGCGCGCGCGCGCCAGCCAGCAAGCGCATGGACACGGCGCGGACCATGATCATGACGATGACCACGGCTGCGAGCAATGCGAAGGCGCGGGTGAAGAGGAGCATGCACACGAGCACGAAGGTGAGCACGGACATGGGCACCATCACCACGCCCATGATGACGCCATCAAAGCCTTCGTATTTCGGTCCGAAAGGCCCTTTGATGCCGGCCGCCTGGAAGATACGATGAGCGCGCTGGTTCAGGTTTACGGACCGGACCTGCTTCGGTATAAAGGCGTGCTTTTCGTTCGCGGCTCCGGACGGCGCATGATCCTGCAGGGCGTGCACATGTTGATGGGCGTTGAGCCCGGGCGCAGCTGGGAGCGCCGCGACACGCCCTCGAGCAAAATGGTTTTCATCGGGCGCAATCTGCCGCAGGAGGTCTTCATCCGGGGCCTGGAGTCGTGCCTGATTCACTGAACTCGCCAAAAGAGGAGGGCGGTCGGAGCAGACCGCGGGTCGGATTCCGCAACGCAATGCAGTTTCGCGGTAGGAAGGGTTGATCAATGGCAACGAAATCCAAGGCCCCGGCCAAGACAGCTGGGGCGACAAGGAATGTAAGCAAGGGCGCAGCCAAGGCTGCAGGCAAGGCCAAGCCCAAGACGGCCGGCAAGCCAGCCACGGCCGCCGCCCGCAAGACGGCGGGCAAGCCTGCGGCAAAGCCGGCCGGCACGAAAAAGGCCTCCGGGGCGGTCAGTCCCGTATCCAAGGCAGCCAAGACAGCGGGTAAGACGCCAGCACAAAAGATTTCTCCGGCCAAGGCGGCGCCGGCGGGCCCAGCCAAGTCCGTGTCCGCCAAGACGGCGGCGGGCAGCGCTGCCGCAAAGACGAGCCCCAGGTCAGCGACGGGTCCCGCAAATCCGACCCTCTTGGCCGGATCGGCGACGATCGCGTCCCTGCCGCCACCCAAGCCCACGGCGCGGCCGGCCCCGGTGGTCAGCCCCAAGGACCTGGCCTCGGCACATGAATACCTGCTGATTCGTTCTGCGAGCCGCAGCGAAGCACCGGTGATGGTCGACGGCAAGCCGCTCCTGACAGAGGAGCAGTTGCTGGCTATGCCCGATTCCCAGTACATGAACAGCGATCAGCTCGCGTTCTTCCGCTATCGACTGCAAAAGATCGAACAGGAGCTTTTGAGCAATGCCGACGAGACGACCGAGCATCTGCGCGAGACGGTGATCGTTCCAGATCCGGCGGACCGCGCCACGATCGAGGAAGAGCACGCCCTTGAGCTGCGTACGCGCGACCGCGAGCGCAAGCTCCTGAAGAAGGTGCAGGCCTCCTTGCAACAGATCGAATCCGGCGAATACGGGTTCTGCGAGGAAACGGGCGATCCGATCGGCATCCCGCGATTGCTTGCACGCCCTACGGCAACGCTCAGCCTGGAAGCTCAGCAGCGCAGAGAAATCAAGCAGAAGCTGTTCGGTGACTGATTGGTCCGGCGCGCCGCGCCCGCCACTGCGGCGCAGGTGCAAGCGACTGCTGGCCGAGAGCCCCCGGCTGCGAGCGCCTGCACCCGGCGCTGGCCAAGTCAGCGCCCTGCCGCGCGCAATTGCCCGTGCAGCCAGCCGCTCTCAGTCGTGGGATTCCGTGGTCGCAACCGTATCGTGGACCTTGGCCGTTTCCACGGGAACACCCTTGAAGAAGTTCATCGCCTGCTGGAGCTGAAAGTCCTCGGCGCTGCCGAACTCGTAGCGGTGCGCCGTGAGCGGAGCATGCCCCTCCGGCTCGGGGGCGGCCTTGCCCCCCGGGGCCTTTTCGGCCCCCTTGTCGCCGGCGGCCTTGTCAGCGGTCGTTGAGCCGGTGTTGTTGACCAGGTGGTTGGCCAGATCGGCCTCGCGCACGCTCAGGCCGGCAAAATTGCCTTCCGCCGTGTCATCGACCAGCAGGTCCGGAACGATCCCCTGCGCCTGGATCGATCGCCCG
>OMSW01000158.1 GCA_900290295.1 Burkholderiales bacterium | reverse complement strand
GAGGAAGATCCACTGCCGCGGATCTGCTAACCAGCAGACTCGCGCCGGTCCATACACGAGGGCGAACATCGGCCCGGCATCAATGCGCTGCCGTTTCCGCGCGCACGTGGCGAAGCGTAGTGTTCATGGTCGCCATGCAACGCTGGGTCCGGTGCGTCGCGATGTAGCAGGGACGGAAAACTGGCGGCAGCGGCATGCTTGGTCGCATACGAGCTGCCAAGCTCGATGCTGCACCGGTACATTTGCAAATGCGGCATTAGCGCCGGCTCGGCCGCTTCCCGATTTCCGGACCTGTGCTCGCGCAAGCCGGACGGGCCCGTACCGGACCACCATAGCAAATCGAATCGTCAGCGTGCCCCCACGGCGTGTGTGCCCGATCCATTGCAGCCGCGGTCGGTCAACGAAAACGCGTAGCGCCGCGCAACGCGGGGGCCAGTACGGCCCTCGGCCGCGCGTGCGTACGCACGCCAGCCGTCATCACTGGTTCCCGCACCGATATTGCACGCCTTGCAGTGAATGAATTCAAATCCAGCGGCGTACGTGAATCTTGTATTTCCGGTACTCATCGCCGAACTTCGCTTCCAGGTGCTTTTCCTCGTGGCGAATCACGCCAAAGCGCAGTGCAGCCCAGAGGAGCGGCGCAAACAATAGCGGCCACCACGTATGCAGCAGCAGGGAGGCCCCCGTCAAAATGAGCCAGTCGCCGAGATAGATCGGGTTACGGCTGATGCGAAACGGCCCGTCTGTGCAAAGCGCGGAAGCGGCCTTGTATGGATTGACGGTCGTGCGGCGCAGCCGAAACGTGACAAGCGTCCAGGCGGACAGAGCAAGCCCGAGGCCCACCCAAAGCCAGCCTAGCGGACTTGTGGCCGCACCCAGGTTGCACGGCAGCGGCAGCACGTTCCTGTCCAGCCACCAGCCCAATACCAGTGCCGTGGCGTACGGAATTGGCGGCAGGACCCAGGTACGCGGCCGGCTCGCCTCCCCCTGTGCGGCTCCGTCCGAATTCATTGCGCCCGTCCGGCCGCCTCGACCGGCCGGGCGCAACGAGCAGCCTCACCGACCGCGCGGCCATACGATCTATTCAGTCCGGTCACGGCATCGTCGCGCAGGCGCCGGCCGTCAGGGCTTTTTCACAGCGCAGGTATTGACACCGAATAAGGCCCATGCGGGGCACCAGCGCACCAGCCCGGTAAGAAGCAAAACGATCCCGATAACGAGCAAAACGATGCCGGTATAAAGCCACGGGCCGACGGTCCCGAGGACCGCCAGCGCGATCAATACGATTCCGGCGATGATGCGCACGACGCGCTCTGGCGTTCCGACGTTGACTTTCATGGTTGTACTCCTCAGCGGGTTTCAGTGAACATTGTGCTTGCTTGCCGGTTGTGACACTTTGTCCAGCATCAAGCGGTACATACTCTTGCGTCCAACGTTTCTCGCGGCGACCGGTTTCCCCCCTCAATGTCTGCCGACCGCGGCCGAACCTTGATTTGTGCGCGCACCAGAGCGCGCCTCTGCCGCACGGTCTTCCTCGCTCTCCCCCCACATGGCGTTGAGTATCGCCAGCAGCACTGCAAAACCGACTCCAAGAATCCAGAAGAAATACCACATGGTCATGCTCCTCGTTGCGTGTAGTGTTCAGTACGCTTCATGCTCGTTTTCGCTTGCACGCGAGCCACATATTTTTTCAGCAGGAGTCCAAAGCCCAGATCGGTTGATCTTGCGCGCCCACCAATGGCCACTGCCGCACGCCTCCAGCGCCACCGGCCCAGCAGGCCGCTGCGCCAAAAAGCCAATCAACTCGTCACGACCAAACCGCCGATTCACGATCTCTCCGCTCTGCACATCGATCCAGTACAGCTGGAATACGCGCTTTGCAACATCCAATCCATATGTCGTAGCATCCATTTCGGGCCCTCCGTTCCTCAAGAGGTTGATTCGCATCTCCACTTTGGCACATCGATGCCGTTCGGTCCTGGAGCGCCTCTCTCATCTACCGCCTAACCCTCCTACCCATGGGGAGGGAGGTGTCCATTCCATCTCCTTCGATATGGGCGAATTTCGCCTATGGTTGTTGCTGGTGCGCTTCCGCGCCAGGGCCTTCGCTGCTGGACTGCAGGGCGATACTGACCGCCTGCAGTTGATCTTCGTCTAGGGCCCCGGCCAGCGCCGCCAGACGCAGGCGCTCCGTTATCAAGCCCATCCGCGCCTGCACCAGGTTCAATTCCGCGCTAGCAGCGTCGTTTTCGGCATTGAGCAGATCCAGGGTGGTGCGGTCCCCCACCTGCTGGCCAAGTCGGGTCGCATCGAGGCGGGCGCGGCTTGCCTGCAACGCCGCCGACAGCGCAGCTACCCGGTTAGCACCGACCGTAAGACCGAGCCACGCAGCCCGGGTTCGCAGGGCGACCTGTTGGCGTGTTCGCGCCTCCTCGTCCTTGGCCTTGTCGGCCAAGCCCAAGGCTTCTTCCAACTTGGCGCTGCGATAGCCGCCGGTGAACAAGGGCACGGTAAGCTGCACACCGATCATGCCGCTGCTTGCCGTGTTACTGGCAGGGCCGAAGTCCCCGCTGCCGGAGAGGTGGTCCCTACCCGCCTTGGCGACAAGATCCAGCGACGGGGACGCGGTGGCGCGGAACTTGGCCGCCTCCTGCTGGGCCACTGCCACGTTCGCTGCTTGCATTCGCAGGCTGGGATTGCTCGTTGCGGCCTCGTCCAGCCAGTGGCCAAGAGCCGCCACTTCGGCTTCGACGGAACCGGGGCCCGGGATCTGCAACTGGAGCGATTGCGGTGGCAGCCCGGTCATATCGGAGATGGCAATCTGCTTGAGCTGCAGATCGGTCTCGGCCGCAAGCACCTGCGCCTTGATGGCTTGGGCGCGGGCCGTGGCTTCGTGGGTATCCGTGATCGGTATGTCGCCAAGCCGGAAGCGTTCCTGCACTTCGGCGAGAGCTCTTTCCACTGCAGCCTGCTGTTCGCGCAGGACTCGCAGTGACTCACCGGCCAGGGCAACGTCGAAATAGCGCTCGGCCATGCGCAGCATCAAGGACTGTCGTGCCTCCCGCCATTGCAGCTCGGCCAGGTCCGCCGAAAGATCGAGTTGCCGGCTTTGCGCGAGGCGTTCGCGGCTGATGAGCGGCTGGCGCGCTGTAACGGCCCAGCTTTCGGTGTTGCCATCATTGACCGAGGTGTTGAATGCGACGTTGTTGGATTGTCCGAAGCCGGGTGCGAAAAACTGTGCACCGTTGGTTTCGGTATTGCTGCTCATGCGTCCCGCGGTACCGGTGAGCGACACCGAGGGCCGCCAAAGCGCACTGCCCTGCGCCCGACGCGCTTGGCCGGCCTCGTGCGCATCGCGCGCCGCCGCGTACTCGAGATCGTGTTCCTGCGCCGCGCGCCAGGCTTCGACCAGGCTGGTCGCTCGCGCCGCCGGCAAGAGGAGCACCCCGGCGACCAGGAGCAGGACGATGGACTGCGAGCTCATGGCGCGCTTCCCGGCAGACGTGTTCGAATCCATGCCAGTAATTCGTCGGCGGAGACGGCTCCCGACATGCGGCCACGTTCCTTGCCGGTGTGAAACAGGACCAGCGTCGGAATGCTGCGGATGGCAAAGCGCGCGCTTGCCGCCGGTGCGTCATCGCTATTGACCTTGACGAAGCGCACGTCCGGCATCCGCTTTGCGGCGGCCGCAAAGTGCGGCGCCATCATCTTGCAAGGACCACACCAGTCGGCCCAAAAGTCCACCAGGACCGGCAGTTCGGTGTTGGCGATATATGGCAGCAGCGCCTGGTCACCGATTTCCACGGGCTCGGTCGACATCAATGGCGCACCGCAACGGCCACAGATCGGCTCATCGTGCAGCCGTTCGTCGGGCATCCGATTGGTGCTGCTACAGGCAGGACAAGCGAGGTGCATCTTCTGTTTCCCTTCAGGCGCCTGTAGGCACGCCCAGCTTGCGCAGCATGCTTTCCATCAAACTCCATTTGGTGAGCGCGCTTTGCAGGAGGTTGGCACCGACGAAGGCGGTGAAGGCCAGCCACCACTGGCTGACAAAGATCGGGCTGCCCGGGATGCCGAGCGCAAGCGCAATCAGGATGAAACTGCCAGCGATGAGACGCACGAATTGCCAGGTGGTCATGGACTATGCTCCTTGAGGAATGTGGATTGGAGGATCCGCGAATTGCTTGCGGTACGCGGCGTAATACAGAGTCGGAATGACGACGAGCGTCAGCAAGGTGGAGACCAGAATTCCAAAGATCAACGAGATGGCCAGGCCATTGAAAATGGGGTCGTCGAGGATGAAAAAGGCTCCCAGCATCGCCGCCAGGCCGGTAAGTAAGATGGGCTGCGAACGCGTGATGGCCGAGCGCACGACGGCCTGGCGGAACGGCACGCCGGCTTGCACCTGCAGGTTGATGAAGTCCACCAGCAGGATGGAATTGCGCACGATGATGCCGGCCAACGCGATCATTCCGATCATGCTGGTAGCGGTGTACTGGGACCCCAACAGTGCATGGCCCGGCATGACGCCGATGATTGTCAGCGGGATCGGCGCCATGATGATCAGCGGCGTAAGGTACGAGCCGAACTGCGCGACCACCAAGAGGTAGATCAGCACCAGCCCAACTGCGTAGGCGGCCCCCATGTCGCGGAAGGTCTCGTAGGTGATCTGCCACTCGCCATCCCACTTTAGGGCGTAGTCGCGATAGGCCTCTCCCGGCGGGCGGATGAAGTATTCGACGAGCGATCCGCCCCCCGGGGTCTTGATGCTTGCCAGATCGGCGCGCATGCGGAACATGCCGTACAGCGGACTATCGATCCTGCCCGCCATGTCGCCGACAACGTAATTCACCGGCAACAGATCCTTGTGATACGAGGGCTGTTCGCGCACGGTGTCGCTAACGGTGACGAGCTCCCGGATCGGGACGAGCTTACCTGCGGCACTACGAAGGGAGAGTTGCAGCAGGGAGTTGCGGTCGCCGAGGTGATCGGGCGCAAGTTGCAGCGTGATGGCCGCAGGGTACTTGCTCTCGTCATGCAGGTAGGTCGTGGCTTCGCCCGCAAGACCGGCGTGCAGGGTGTTCACGATTTGCTGCTGCGCCACACCTAGCATTGCCGCCTTGCTTCGGTCGACGAGCAGCACAGTTTTTGGCGCCGTGCCGATACTGCTGTCGTCCACATCGACAATCCCGGCCGTCTTTTCGAACACAGCTCGCACCGCCTTGGCCACGCTGCGACGGCCCTCGGCCTCGGGGCCATAGATTTCGGCGACAAGGGGGGAGAGCACCGGGGGTCCGGGCGGCACCTCCACGACCTTGAGGTTGGCGCCAAAGCGCTGGGCGATCTTTTGCAGTTCTGGGCGCACTCGCGTTGCGATGGCGTGGCTTTGCTTATCGCGGTGATGCTTGTCGACCAGGTTGACTTGGATGTCGCCGACGTCCCCGCCCGAACGCAGGTAGTATTGGCGCACCAGCCCATTGAAATTGATGGGCGCAGCCGTGCCCGCGTAGGCCTGGTAATCGGTGACTTCGGGCACGGTGGCAAGGTAGGCACCGAGATCGTGCAGCACGGCCGCGGTCTGCTCCAATGGCGTTCCCGCCGGCATATCCACCACGACCTGGAACTCGGACTTGTTGTCGAACGGGAGCATCTTCAAAAGGACCAGCCCGGTGGCCGGCAGTGCGACGGAGATTGCGATCAGCCCCGCGATACCGAGGCCGAGCAGACGCCGATTGCGCGTTCCCCGGGCGTCGTCCAGCAAGGGACGAAAGACACGTTCGAACAGTGGTGCGAGCTTTGCGCTCAGACCGGTTGGTTGGCCATGATCGGTCGCGCGATGGTTCGCTTTCATCCACCGGCGCGCCATCCAGGGCGTTACGACGAACGCAATGGCCAGGGACAAAAGCATGCCCATGCTGGCATTGATCGGGATCGGGCTCATGTACGGCCCCATGAGCCCAGAGACAAATGCCATGGGCAGCAGGGCGGCGATGACAGTCAGCGTGGCCAGGATCGTCGGACCCCCGACCTCATCAACCGCAACCGGGATGATGTCGACCAGGGATTTGCCTGGGAAAAGCTGCTGATGGCGGTGAATGTTCTCCACCACCACGATGGCGTCGTCGACCAGGATGCCGATGGAGAAGATCAGCGCAAACAGCGAGACCCGGTTGAGCGTGAATCCCCATGCCCAGGAAGCAAACAAGGTCACCGTGAGTGTCAGTATGACCGCACTGCCAACGATTGCCGCCTCACGCCAGCCCAGCGCGAAGAACACCAGCGCGACCACGGAAGCGGTCGCAAATAGCAACTTCTGGATTAGCTTTTGTGCCTTGTCGTTTGCCGTAGCGCCATAGTTGCGCGTTTCCGCGACCTGCACATCGTTTGGGATGACGCTGTTGCGTAGCGCGTCCACGCGGCGCATGACAGCGTTGGCCACGTCAATCGCATTCTCACCGGGCTTTTTCGTGACCGTGATCGTGACAGCGGGGTGCTCGGGCCAGGCCCCGCCCGGCTCCTTGCCCGCTGCGGCATGCCACTCGTAGCGCCGTGGCGGTGGCGGTCCGTCGTGTATGGTCGCAACATCCCGAAGAAAGATCGGCTTGTCGGCTTGCACGCCGACCACGAGTTCTCCAGTGTCGCGGGCATCCCTGAGAAACGGACCGGACTCGACGGCGATGGCCTGGTTGCCGGCAATCAGGTCACCAACCGATAGGCCTTGGTTGGCCGCTTGCAACGCAGCCCGCAGATCCGGAAGCGTCACGCCCGCGCCGGCCATCCTCGCCGGGTCCATTTCCACCAGCAAGGTGCGACCCGGGCCGCCGATGGTGCACACCTCGCGCGTGCCGGGAACGCGCTTGAGATCGGCTTCAATGCTGTGCGCGACGCGCTCCAGATCGTATGCACCGGTGGCGTCGCTGGTGCCATAGAGCGTCAGCGCCACGATCGGCACATCGTCGATGCCCTTGGGCTTGATGATCGGATCGAGTACGCCCAGGCCTTTTGGCAACCAATCGGCGTTCGAGTTGATCGTGTCGTACAGCCGCACCAGCGCCTCGGTGCGCGGCACGCCCACCTTGAACTGCACCGTGATGATGGCCATGCCCGGCCGTGAAACCGACATCACATGGTCGATTCCGGCAATCTGGGACAGGACCTGTTCTGCCGGGGTGGCGACCATCTGCTCCACGTCCCGGACGCTCGCTCCGGGAAAGGGAATCAGTACGTTGGCCATCGTCACGTTGATCTGCGGTTCCTCCTCTCTTGGCGTAACCAGAACGGCGAAAACGCCCAGGAGCAAGGCCAACAAGGCGAGCAAAGGCGTAATCCGATGCACCAGAAAAAAGGCCGCGATCCGGCCGGAGATGCCCATCGCGAGGTTTTTTGGATCGCTCATCGCACGCGGGCAGCGGCCTGCGGGTCCAGCGCAACGCGCTCTCCGGCACTCACGCCAGAGAGGATCTCGACGCGATCGTTCAGGCGCTCGCCCAGCCGCACCTGGCGCAGCACCGGATGACCGTTTGCTTCCACCACGTACAGCGCGGTCAGCTCGGCACGGCGCACGATCGCATCGAACGGAACGAACATTCGCACCAATTGCGGCGCTGTCGCGACGCCGGCCTGGGAGACAGTCGGCAGCCGCTCAGCGGGGAGCCAGGCGCGCGCAAACATTCCGGGGGAAATTCCGGTAAGACCATGCGGAAGATCCATCCGGACTTCTACGGTGTGTGTTCCCGGATCGACCGTCGGCAGAACCTGGACGTGCGATGGGATCAGCCATTGGCGATCTGGCGATAGGCCCGGAAGCTCGATCTTCGTGCCTTGCCCGCTCGCCGTCTCGTCGATGGCGGTTTGCGGCACCCTTGCCGTCACGCGAAGGGCGGACGGGTCATACAGGGTAATGAGCGGCCGCCCTGGCATCGCCATGTCTCCCAGGGCGACCGGGACCTCCGCCACGACACCGGCGTACGGCGCCTTGACCACAAAGAAGCCCGATTGCGTACGAGCAACGCCGGCCTGCGCCAGCTGGGCCGAAACCTGTGCCTGCGTCGCCTTGAACTGCGCCTCGGCTCGCTCAAAGGCCGCTTGGCTTATGTAGTTCTTCTGAAACAGCTGTTGCTGGCGTTCGTACTCCTGGGTCGCGACCTCCAGCGATGCGCGTGCCGCCTGGACTTGCGCGTCGCTAGCCTCGGCGTTTTGCTCCGCGGCGCGCGCGTCCAGACGCAGCAAGACCTGTCCGGCATGCACGGCATCGCCGGTTCTGACGCCAATTTCGATCACGGTCCCGGAAACCTGTGCCGCAACCACGCTCTGGCGAATGGCCTCAACGACGGCATCGAAGCTTGTCATGCCCGCCGCTGTCGAAGACGCAACCGGGATCGTCGCCAGCGCATCGGCGGCCGCATGTGCGCCGGAAACAAGAGCAAGCGTCAGGGCGGCGCCGGGGAGTGCTGCTAACAGTCTGTTTTTCATACGACTTGTCGCGTTCGACGGATGGGGGAACCGGCACACGGGGGACTAGCTTTGTGGTGAACTTTGGTGTATTCTGAGCTTTATTAACTACATAGTCAAATAGATATTTGCGCAATTTCGTAACTAACCGCGTAGCTACTAAGGCATCATGACGGTCTCGACACTCCCGGCTTGCGCGAGAATGGAAGGGCTCCCGACGGAGGCGCTGGAACAAGTGGCGGCGTATTTCCAGGCGCTGTCGGAACCCACGCGCCTACAGATCCTCAACCTGCTGCGACAGCGCGAGCGCAGCGTTGGCGAGTTGGCGCAGTTGTGCGGCTATACGTCGGCCAACATATCGCGCCACCTGGCCTCGCTAACCGCGAACGGACTGGTCGCCCGCGAAAGCCGGGGTACAAGCGCCTACTACCGAATTGCGGATGAATCGATCTACGCGCTTTGCGACTTGGTATGTGATCGGATCGCGCATCGGCTCCAAAGCAAGTCGCAGGAGCGCGAGCTGTTCCTGCGAGCCACTAGCCGTCCGGACGCGCCCAGCCGCGGCGCAGACAGCCGTATGGTGCGACGAAAAGCGTGACGGACGCCGCCTTTCCCGACCCCACGATCACTTGGCATCGAAGAAATGGGGGAGATCACAGTAGTTTCGGTACAGCGGCGACCGAGATTCGGTCCGAGTCGCTGGATTTTTCTGGTCACGGCGCCATAAGCCAGCTCTGCCCTCCATCGCCACCGGAGTCGTCAACGTGAACGCATCACCCACAAAATATCGGGACCTGACAAAGGACGTATCGAGCAATCTCGCTTTGCTGCGGGGCGATCTTCCAGACGTAATGAAGAGCTTCGGTGAACTCGCGCGGGCGGCAACACGTGATGGCGCACTCGACAAGAAAACCAAGGAGTTGATCGCACTCGCATTGGGCGTGGCGGCCCATTGCGACGCATGTATCGGATTCCACGTCCAGACGCTGGTTGCCATTGGCGCGACAAAGAGCGAGCTCGAGGAAGCGCTTGGTATGGCGGTATATATGGGTGGAGGCCCATCGCTCATGTATTCGGCAAACGCGCTCGCCGCGTACGAGGAGTTCTCGCGGAAAGCCTGAACACGGGGGCGATGCACGCCAGCGGGCTGCACGCTCGATCCGTGCGACGGCGAAAATCAAGCGCTGGTGCATCCGGGCCGGTATGCGCCAGCCAAAAACGTGCAAGCGAGTAGCCCTGGTTCCCGTACGCAGCCAATGTTTATTGGGCGAATTGTTCGTAACGCCTGAGCAGTTCCCGCGCCAGAATGTGATCTGGAGCAATCTTCTAAACCGTTAAGGCCAATACAATTTCAACCAAAGTCGGGTGGGTTTCGACCTAGCAGGGGCCTGCCCGGCGTCGTAAAGGCTACGCTCACAGGTCACATCTCATGAATTCCCAAGGCTACCGTTGGAAACGGCGGGCTGTGCAGGTCGCAACCCTTTTTATGCTGGTGTTGATTCCCGCACTGGGAATCTTCCGAATCGATCTCGCCGCCGGGAGCCTGGTCATCGTCGATCATCCGGTGAGCTTGCGGGATTTTCCCGTCGTGGCCGGGCTGGCGATCGTGCTGGCGACGGCACCGTTGCTGATGATTTCGACCATCGGAACCCTCTGGTGCGGGTGGGCCTGCCCGCAGAACACGGTTTCCGAGTGGGCCAACAACCTGACGCACCGCCTGCTGGGCCCGCGCGCCAACGTCAATGTCGAGAGCGCGGGTTTGCAAGTTGCACCGTCAAAGAACCGCACCCGCAACTGGCTCGTCCTGGGATTGAACCTCTTACTGGCTTCGCTGATGCTCGGGATCATCCCGCTTTTCTATTTTTTTCCGCCCGACGTCGTGTGGTCGCTGGTGAGCTTCGGCGAGAATTCCCAGTTTTCGCACTTCATGTACCGCCTTTACCTCGTCAGTGCCGCGGCAGCATTTGTGAGCATCGCGTTGATCCGCAATTTTGTGTGCAACTATGTCTGCCTTTACCGCTTCGGCCTGCTGCTTTTCAAGAACGAGGACACCTTGCATGTCACCTATGATGCGAGTCGGTCGAACGAATGCGCAAAGTGCAACTATTGCCGTGTCTCCTGCATTACCACCATTGATCCAACGAGCATCAAGCGCTTCGACCGCTGCGTCAATTGCGGAGAATGCATTGACGCATGCACGCGCTTGCACGCGAAAAATCAGCAGGCAACGCCCGGCCTGCTTCAATTCGAGTCGGGCCCGCGTGATGGCGAGCCACGCAGCATGCTAGAGCGAGTGCTCGCCATGGTCGGATGGCACGGGGTCGTCTTCCTGGCCGGGTGCGCGATACTGGCGTTCGCCCTAGCACATCAGTCATAGCTAAGAACTGGAGAATTTCGGCCGCGTGTTCAACGCGTGAAATTACGCGCGGCCGATGCGCCATCCGGCTTGGATGGGCGTGATGAATGCTCTCTCTCTGCTTGCCGCTGGCGAGGCGCTCGAGAATGATCGCCCCGCCATCGCGGGCGGCCACAATCTCCGGCTTGCATTCCGCGAAATCGCGGGCTTGCTCAGCGCACCGCTACCGATCGAATCTTTCGAACCACCGGTCAATTACGCCCAAGTATTGCAGTATGAAGAACAGCGCTATCCCGCCCAGAATGCCGACCTCGAGCGAATGTACGACCGTCATGCTCTTACTCCTCCACGTCCCTAAAAAGGGGGAACCGCACGTCCCGTAGCCGATTTTACGGCGTATGAGAACTAATCCACGAAGTCGCTGCCGTAACCCAAGCAGCTAAAATGCTACGGTTTCGTGAAGAAGGGTAGCTTGACAAGCATCAACATCGATTCGAACGATTCACTGCGGCGCTAGCCGCCAAGGCACCACGGCAATCAAGGAGCGGATCGAAGTCCGTGTATGTAAGAGGGTGGCGCTGGCCTGCCATCCGACCAGGGCCTTGCGAGCGCGCGTGGCGTCAGTCAACCCCGTGGCGCTCGCCTGCGAACGGCTCGTCGCGACGCGATAGCCGCATTCCAGTCGGGGCTCGCGCGCTTACCTGCCTTGTCCAGGTATTTGCTTGCGAACACTCGTGTGCGTCGGGGCCCAACTGCGGCCGTGGTCCACGCAGCCGGCTGTGTGATCGGTGCGCGTGCAATCCGGCGCGCGAGCATGCAGTCCCCCGTTACTGATGCGACTCGTAGCCGTGGGGCGAGATGACTGGCCCAAGCAAGATGGGCGACATCGGGCGCAGGCAAGCCACGAGGCCGTGTTCGGCCCCGCGGTGCAGGCGTCCGCAAAGCGACTTTAATTAGCCGGGTACGGCGTGCCGGTGTGGGCCATGCTGCGCGGCGCTTGGATCGCCGGGTATTCCCCAGGGAACAACTCGCGCGGCGAAAACCCAGAAGGGCCAATAACGTCGCCGGCCTTCTGGGCCGCGGCGAGTTCGGCCTCTACCTGTTCGCGGGTCTTACCCTGCCCGGTGGCAACCGCTGGGTACTGCGACGGGAACAACTCGCGCGGCGAAAACCCAGAAGGGCCAATAACGTCGCCGGCCTTCTGGGCCGCGGCGAGTTCGGCCTCTACCTGTTCGCGGGTCTTACCCTGCCCGGTGGCAACCGTTGGGTACTGCGACGGGAACAACTTGTGCGGCGAAAACCCCGAAGGGCCAATAACGTCGCCCGCCTTCTGGGCCGCAGCAAGTTCGGCCTGTACCTGCTCGCGGCTCTTGCCAGGGTCGGCGCAAGCAGCGCTAGAGGCCACGGTCAGGGCGATCGCAGAGACACTGATCATAGATATGGCGTTCTTCATGGAAGGCTCCTCTAATCGTGAAAAAGCATCCGCGACTCGGGCTGGCGGCACCGGTGATGCGGGCCAAATCGCGAGTCCTCGATGGCGGCGAATGGAGCACGATGCACCGTCGACAGCTTGAGCCTACGCGCGGGCGTGCCGATGAAAAAGATGGGCATTGCGTAAGGGTTTGCCCGTACCCCATAAATATTACGATCAAAGATAACCACGCAGTCGCGCCGTGCGGTGACCGAATGATCGTTGCCAGAGCGTGTCGCCGATAGGGCCGGCTTCCCTTCAATCCGAGAATCGAGAAAGCAAAGGCGAAATACCAGCGCTAGCTACTTTCCAGCGCAAGAATGACGTTTGCGCAGGCGCACGCAAGCAATCGCAGACGGAGAAGCCGCCGCGGCGCGGCGGTGGCTTGCCGAGGGGAATTACGAGTGAAAGAGGCGGTCAGCGCGCGGGCCGTGCGGCCAGGGCGGGACCGATGTTGATCAGGTTGTCGGCGATGACGTCCAAACCGACCCAGCGTTTGATGCCGTCGGGTCCCTTGTAGCGACATCGGTTCAGCCCGTGGCGCCTCTTTAAGAGGCTGATCCTGCCTTCGCATCCGGTTCGCCACTTCTGGGCCTCGCGGAACCAGCGCTTCTTCTGCAGCTTTTTGCGCTCGGCGCTCTTGGTGCCGAGGTTGGGGATGGCGATGCGCTTGACGCCACGTTCACGCGCGGCCGCTTCGTTGCGTGCCGAGAAGAAGCCGGCGTCGGCAGTTAGGAGGCGGGGTGGCTGTCCGAACTGCCGCTCGTGAATCTGGAGCGCCGGTACCAGCAGGTCAGAGTCGTTCGGACGTTGGTCGTAGACCTCGTAGTGGGTAACGATCTGCTGCTCGGCCTCCTGAAACTTGACCAGCTTGCCGAACTCGGTGGGCTTGGCCGCATTGACCTTGCGGATGATTTCAGTGTGCGGCTCGAACAAGCTGACCAGCTTGCCGGGCGTTCGCGGATCGCCGCCGAAGATGCGGTCGCGCGTTTGCTGCATCACATGCTGCACGCGCGCAATCATGGTCTCGAGGTAGACGCAGTTCCCCTCGATGGCCATTTGCCCGATCAGGTCGTCGCTGTGCTTGATGCCGGTCACCACCTCGCGCACGAAGCGCTTGGCCTGTCCGACCACCCGCCCGGTGATCGACAGCAGCCTGCGATAGCACTGCTGCAGCCGCTCCTTGCCCTGCTCGGTGCGGCTGCGACAGATCCGGCTGATCTGCAGCGCGTATCGGCGCGCGCTCTTGGTGCGATCGCGTAGCTTGGCGCCGGCCGCACAGGCCAGCTCCCCGATCCGTTTCATCGCCCGCGTCAGCACCCGCACACCGTCGCCCAGCAGCGAGGAGTCCGTCGGGTAGTGGATGTCGGTTTCCACCACCGTGGTATCGACGCGCATCCGGCGCCCCCGGACGATTCTTTGCTCCTGTGCGATAGCTACCACACGCCGATGGATCCGTTCGACGATTTGCGGCCCCAAGGCCACGCCGAGCTTGCCCAGCGTCTTGGCATCGGGCACCTTGGCCGCACCCACCCGCGTGAACTGGCGGTACACCAGGTTGGCTCGCACCTCGCGCTCGAGCACGGCATAGCTCCAGTTGCGCACATGCTTGAGCAGCAGTAATCGCAGCACGACTTCCGCCGGCGTGCCCCCTCCGCCCGAACGATTGTGGAAGCGCCGGCGCATGTGCTTCCGACACAGCCCCGAACGCAGAGTTCCATGACACGGAAGACGGCCCCGCCCGCGCCCGGCCGAGGATTCTGTGGTGCACGCGACCACCAGCGCACGCACCAACAAGAGCAAATGAAAACGTCCGTCACAAGACTACTTCTTGCGATCCCACGTCCGGTTGTCCCCCAGGATGCAGACAGTGGGAATGACGAAAACGATAATTCCGAAGATGATGTAGAGGGCGGTCATGATGTCTCCCTTAACTGGGTTGGATCGTCCTGCAGGATTGTCGTTCGCTCCGGGCGTCCCTTCGACATTCACGGCGTCCGGGCAATCAACACCGGCCCTCGCGAGGTATTACCGCCACGGCGTGCATGGCATTTCTTGCATATGGGGAGCCCTTACGCGCAACCCAATTTTCCCGCACTAGCGCTTCGCGTAGGTTAGGCAATATGAGCGCATTAGGCGTTCAGCGGAACGGCCGGGACTGCAGCGTTCGTTGCGCCCTTGGTGCATCGCCGATGCTTCCGTAGTCGCGAGGCGGGCCGTGATATCCGGGGCGCACGACACATCAGGTATTGGTTTTCGAAAGACACATCCGTGAAATTCACGAACGCCGTGAATACCATTGGCGCTGCGGCCGTGAGAGTAGCTGCCTGCCAAAAAAATTGGGCTCGCCGCTGCAGAGCATTGCGCTTGCCGCGCTTATGGTTAGCGCCGGATCCGATTACCGCGGATCAATAATCGATGAGCGCCAATGGCAACAAGAAGCGCCTCGAACGCGAGGCGTCGGCCGGAGGGCCAGAGCGCATTCTGGTGCTGCAAGGCGGTGGGGGCCTTGGGGGCCTACCAGGCCGGCGCCTACGAGGCACTGGCCGCGGCCGCAACGGCGCCGAACTGGGTGGCCGGAATCTCGATCGGGGCGATCAATGGCGCGTTGATCGCCGGCAACCCACCCGAAAATCGGGTCGCGCGGCTGCGGGAGTTCTGGGAAACCACAACATCGGTGTCGGCCCTGATTGCCCCACCGACGGTGCCCAGCGTCGAAGCGCGCAGGGCGTTGAATCAGGTAAATGCGTCGATTGCCGTCTTGTGCGGGTTGCTGGGGTTTTTCCTGCCGCGTTTTCCGCCGGCGCCCCTGCATATGCACGGCACGCCGGGCGCCCTTAGCTTCTACGACACGTCGCCGCTGCGGCAGACCCTGAACCGCCTGGTTGATTTCGACCTGCTCAACAACGGACCGGTACGTTTGTCGGTCGGTGCGGTAAATGTCCGGACGGGCAATTTCGCCTATTCGACACCGCCGAGCAAGTTCTCGATACGCGCCACATCATGGCCAGCGGCGCACTCCCGCCCGGCTTCCCACCGGTCGAAATCGACGGCGAATCGTATTGGGACGGAGGTCTGGTGTCGAACACCCCGCTGCAGTATGTGCTCGATCAGCCCGGGGCCGAGTCCAGACTGGTTTTCCAGGTTGATCTGTTCGCGTGCGAAGGTCCCATGCCCGCCAACCTGATTCAAGTTGCCGAACGCGAGAAGGACATTCGTTATTCGAGCCGGACGCGATTAAATACCACCAACGTCCTGGCGTGCCATGCACTGGCACAGGCCGCGCGAAGATTGACGGCCAGTTTGCCACCGGCGTATGCGAACGATCCGGATGTTCAAGCCCTGCAGGCGGCCAGCCAAGAATCCGCGGCGACCGTGGTTCACCTGATCTACCGCCGCCAGACCTACGAATCGCACTCCAAGGACTACGAGTTTTCGCGCC
This sequence comes from Burkholderiales bacterium, assembly GCA_900290295.1. Taxonomy (GTDB): domain Bacteria; phylum Pseudomonadota; class Gammaproteobacteria; order Burkholderiales; family Burkholderiaceae_F; genus GJ-E10. The sequence goes on along the minus strand of OMSW01000158.1, from coordinate 3,986 downwards.
TTTCCATGCAAGAACACTGGAAAGCTGGACACGCCGACGTGGTCCACACTCTGAATCATCCAAACTGGAAGTCCAAAGCAACACCACAGACCGGGGTTCATGTTTTTGACTTGACGCGCCGCCAAGCGCCGACGCAAAAGCCCCCAGCATAGGAGGATCACCCCGGCACGCGAGCTTGCGAGTTGCGGACAGGAGCGATCGCGCCCGGGAAGTCGAACCGATCTACGCCGTAATCCCTTTCACGATCGGCATGGCGGCCAGCGGATCCGCGCCTTCACTGATCAGCTAAATAGTCAAGTACCGCAAGATTCAAGCAGCGAATCAAAGGCATGGCTACTGAGGCATCATGAGCGTAGTCCAACACGCGGGTTGCACAACATGGAAGGTCTACCGGTCGAGGCCCTGGAACGAGTTGCGGCGTACTTTCAGGCGCTCTCGGAACCAACACGGTTGCAAATCCTCAATCTGCTGCGGCAGCGCGAGCACAATGTTGGCGAGCTGGCACAGTTGTGCGGCTATACCTCGGCAAACATCTCGCGCCACCTCGCAATGTTGACCACACACGGATTAGTGGCCCGCGAAGCACGAGGCACGAGCGTTTATTACCGCATCGCGGACAAATCGATCTATGCGCTCTGCGACCTGGTCTGCGGCACCATCGCGCGTCAACTCGAAGGCAAGGTGAACGAGCGCGAGCTGTTCCTGCAAACGACGGCCCGCGCCGAGCCGATCCGACGCGGGACCGGCAGCCGGCAGGCACGGCGCAGGGCATGACGCATTGCCTCCTTTGCAAGTACATCGGAACGCGCGGCCGTGGAATTCGTTGTTGTGTTTTGCGCCGGGCTGGGGAGTCCTGTTCGGGCTGATTCTTGCGCTGGCCGGCGGAGGCGTGCTGACCGTTCCCCTGCTCATCTTCGGCTTGCAGATGCGCGTTTCGGATGCCACGCCCGTTGCATTGTTCGCGGTCGGGATATTGTCCGCACTCGGAGCCGCGATGGGACTGCGCAGCGGCCTTGATGGCGGCACTGGGATTTTATCGGCGCGCAGGCAGGGAGCGGGCGCGCGAGCGGCGCGCACCGTGCACTCTTGATCCGGCGCAGGGGCGCCTGCGCGGGACACCGGCGTGCGCACGAGCCCCAGGCGGAGCCGGGCTGGTTGCCGGACGGCTCTCGGCCTTGCTCGGCATCGGTCGCGGCTTGCTGGTCTTGCCGGTACTGGTACGCGTCACCGACCTCGATATGAGGAGTGTCACCGCAACCTCTGTAATTTGCACCCGTCCTTAACGGGGAAGCGGCATATGGGTTTCCCATACGGGACCATCCCGATGCAGCCGGGGCGCCACTGTCGTACATTTGTATTGCTGGAGTACTTCGCCGTCCGTCCAGCGGGACGCGATCAACCCGGGGTACTGGCAGCCATACAGGATGACGTTCCGTAGCAAGGAGGGAACATGTCGACCTATAAGCTACTCGTTGCGGCATTGGTTTTGACACTGCTGTCGGCTTGTGCCGAGTCGCCCGAATACCTGGCCAAGCGCGCACGGCTCGACGATACGACGCCGGTCTGCGTTGGCGAGGCAGACTGCAATGCAAAATGGCTGGCAGCGCAGCATTGGATCGTCAACAATGCCGGATTCAAGATATATAAGGTCACCAACGACCTGATCGACACCTATTACGGCAGCGAGTGGGATGAACGACTCGTGTTTCGCGTGACCAAGGAGCCGCTCGGAGATGGAAAATACAAGATTCTCGCGTCCGCTTCGTGCACCAACTTTTTCGGTTGCATACCGGACCGGTGGAAGGCGACGCTGGCCTTCAATAAATCCATAGATGCCGTTACGCCGTAGGACCAGACCCAGGAACGTTGTTCAATGCGGTGCCCGTCTTGTCGAGCACGGTCACTTCGACCGGGATCGACGAGCGGACACTTTGCGTAACGATGCAAAAATCCTCGAACTGCGAGAGGATGCGGTCCAGCATTTTCACCTCGGATCCGGCAATCGCCAGGTGCAGGTCCACGGCGATACGGCTGATGCGCAGGCGCTTGTGCTCATTGCGCGACATGCGCACCGTGGCAATGACGCGCATGGGGCCGGGCTCGTTGCGGAATTTGCGCATCGCAAACAGCAGGCTGGCCGCAAGGCAATTGGCAACCGCGGTGCCGAGCAGTTGCGCCGGGCTGGGCCCCGCGTCGGCGCCGACGGGCGCGCCCTCGTCGGTGATCAGGACCGGTACCGGCGCATCGAAATGCACCTCGAAGCGGTAGTCCTCCTGCTGGAGGAGTTCGATCTGGAATTCGCCCTCCGCGTCCATGCTTGCCTCAGGTCCTTTTCCCGGGAGGCAGCATCATAGGCCGCGCGCCGAGATTACGGAAAGGTCCAAGCGCTGCGCGGCATGCTCGGACCGCGCGCTCGCCAGCCACGGCACTCGGCCCAGGCAGGGAGCGGGCACCAGCTGCTTCAGGGCCGCAAAATTGCGGTCTGCCTGCGCCATCTGCGGATCGATCGTATTGGCGACCCAGCCCAAGATGCGAAGGCCACGCGCGGCGATTGCCTCGGCGGTCAGCGCGGCATGATTGAGGCAACCCAGACGCAGGCCGACCACGAGCACCACCGGCAGTCCCAGTTCCCGCGCCAGGTCCGCAGTGTCAAATTCCGGCCCCAAAGGAACGCGAAATCCGCCCACCCCTTCGACAATGACGACGTCGGCCTGGGCGCGCAGTGCTTGGTACGCACCCAAAATGACCGGCAACTCCAGCCGTACGCCGGCCAATTCGGCGGCGATGTGCGGTGCCAGGGACTGCGGCAGCAGGTAGGGACACAGTGCGCTGCGCGCGACGTCGATGTTGCCCTCGGCCGCGAGTTGCTCCACATCCTCATTGCGCCAGGCACCATCGTGCCAGAGCGCGCCCGCCGCAACCGGCTTCATGCCGGCCACACGCAATCCGTTTTGCACCAGGGCACGCACCAGGGCGCTGGCAATCAGCGTCTTGCCGACGCCGGTATCGGTACCAGTGACGAAGCACGACTCCCAGTGCAGACCGCCAGCGCCCATGCTTATTGCTTTCCTTCGCCGGATTCCACAGCAGCCAGCGCATTGAGCGCGCCAACCAGCCGATCGACTTGCTCGGACGTGTGCGCCGCCGAAAGCGTAACGCGCAAGCGCGAGGTCCCCTCCGGTACCGACGGCGGCCGGATGCCGGCAATCCACAGACCTTGGTCCCACAGCGCCGCTGCCAGTGCCATCGTGCGCGCGTTATCGCCGATGACAATCGGTTGTATCGGCGTGCTGGAGGCCAGCAGGCGCCACGGATCCAGCTTCAGGCCCGCCCGCAAGCGCGCGATGCGCTCGCCCAGCACGGCGCGCAGGGCGTCGCCCTGCGCGCCAGCGACGATATCCAGGGCGCACTCCAAGGCTGGGGCCAGGGCGGGCGGCGGCGCGGTCGAAAATATGTAGGGCCGCGCGCATTGCACCAGCCACTCGATCACCGTCTCGTGCGCGGCGACAAAGGCACCCGCGACCCCCAGTGCCTTGCCCAGCGTACCCACGTACACGAGGTGCTCGGAGCGCAGGGAAAAGTGCGCCAGCGAGCCGCGCCCGCGATCGCCGAGCAGGCCGAAGCCGTGGGCGTCGTCGACCATCAGCCACGCCCCATGCTGCCGGGCCAGGCCGAGCAACTGCGGTAGCGGCGCCAGCTCGCCATCCATGGAGAACACGGCATCGGTGACGATCATCTTGCGCCGGGCGCTGCTCGCCCGCAGCATGGCCTCGAGAGCGGCAAGATCGGCGTGGGGGTAGATCCGCCGCTGCGCAGCGGCCAGGCGAATGCCGTCGATCAGCGAAGCGTGGTTGAGTTCCTCGGAAAAAATCTCGGTCTCGCGGTCCGCCAGGCTTGCCAGGGTCGCGATGTTGGCGAGGTACCCCGTTCCAAAGAACAGCGCCCGGCACGCTGGGATATGCGGCGCCTGCAGCGCGGCAAAGCGC
>OMSW01000309.1 GCA_900290295.1 Burkholderiales bacterium | reverse complement strand
CTGTCCGGCACGGCCCTGGCTGGCCGGGCCGCGCCCGTGCAGCGTGCCCCGAGATGGGGCCGCTTGCGTACCGCGCTGCGCGGCGCTAGAATCGCCGGCTTCGCGCTGGTCCCATGGCCGCAAAACCGCAGCGCCGGTTGCAGCTGCGGGAGCTTGCGGATCAAGTAGCGCTGTGAGGGATTCGGCAGCATTCCAGGCGAGCCATTTGCACATTACATTCCTGGCCAATCGCAGCCGGGTTGGAGATAACAATGACGACGGACGTGAAGTCGCCGCTGGGCCTGCTCGGACGCAAGGTCGGCATGACGCGAATCTTCACCGATGACGGCGAATCGGTGCCGGTGACGGTGGTCGATGTCTCCGACAACCGGGTGACCCAGGTACGAACGATCGAGAACGACGGTTACCGCGCCGTCCAGGTCGCCGCCGGCAAGCGCAAGGTTTCCCGGATCACCAAACCCCTGGCGGGTCATTTGCGCAAGGCTGGGGCAGACGGCGCGCAGAGGCTGCACGAGTTTCGCCTGGCAGCCGACGACAAAAGCGAGTTTGCGCCGGGTTCCGCGCTTGGCGTTGATCTTTTCCGGGTCGGCCAGAAGGTCGACGTCACCGGGGTGACCATCGGCAAGGGATTCGCCGGCGCGATCAAGCGCCATCATTTTTCTTCCAACCGCGCTTCGCATGGCAACTCGGTATCCACCAATGCGCCGGGTTCCATCGGCATGCGGCAGGATCCGGGCCGCGTCATGCCAGGCAAGCGCATGGCCGGGCACCTGGGCGCTGTTCGCCGCACTACGCAAAATCTCGTGATTGCTCGAATCGATGCCGGACGCAAGCTGCTGCTCATCAAAGGCGCGGTTCCCGGTTCTCGCGGTGGCGCCGTGGTCGTGCGGCCCGCGATCAAGGCATGAAGGAGCGGGCGCGATGGAATTGAAAGTATTCAACGATCAAGGCAAGGCGACGGCGACGTTCTCCGCGCCGGCGACGCTGTTCGGACGCGATTACAACGAAGCGCTGGTTCACCAGATCGTGGTGGCCTACCAGGCCAACGCACGGCAGGGAACGCGTGCCCAAAAGGATCGAACCGACGTAGCCCATACCACGCGCAAGCCCTGGCGGCAAAAGGGCACGGGCCGGGCGCGCGCGGGTATGACCTCGAGCCCGCTGTGGCGCGGCGGCGGGAAGATCTTTCCGAGTTCGCCGGAAGAGAATTTCTCGCACAAGGTCAACCGCAAGATGTTCCGCGCCGGTGTGTGTTCGATCCTCTCGAAGCTGGCGCGCGATGACCGTGTCGTCGTGGTCGACGACCTGTCGGTCGAAGCGCCACGCACCAAGCTCTTGGCACAAAAGCTCAAGACCATGGGGCTGGAGTCCGTGCTGATCATTACCGACAGCATCGACGAGAACCTGTATCTGGCGGCGCGCAACCTCAAGCACGTAATGGTGGTCGAGACGCGACACGCGGACCCGGTCTCGATGATCCATTACGAAAAGCTGGTTCTGACCCGCCCGGCAATTGCCACGCTCGAGCAACTGTGGGGTCAGGCATGAAAAACGAACGTCTCTTCGCGGTGCTTCTGGCACCCGTCGTCTCCGAGAAATCGACCTACATTGCCGAAAAGCACAACCAGGTCGCGTTCCGGGTGATCCAGGACGCCACCAAGCAGGAAGTTAAGGCGGCGGTCGAAATGCTGTTCAAGGTCCAGGTCGAGTCCGTCCAGATACTGAATCGTCGCGGCAAGGAAAAGCGCTTTGGCCGCACTCCCGGTCGGCGCCGTGATGCGCGCAAGGCCTACGTCTGCCTCAAGGCCGGCCAGGAGATCAACTTTGCCGAGGGAGTGAAGTAATGGCACTGGTCAAGGTCAAGCCAACCTCGGCAGGGCGTCGTGCACTGGTAAAGGTCGTCAGCCCGCAGCTGCACAAGGGCGGGCCGTACCCGCCGCTTACCGAAAAGAAGATCCGCGGATCCGGCCGCAACAATCTGGGCCGCATCACCACGCGCCACCAGGGCGGTGGTCACAAGCAACAATACCGGATCGTCGATTTTCGTCGCTGCAAGGACGGCATCCCGGCGCGGGTGGAGCGGCTGGAATACGATCCGAACCGCTCGGCCCACCTGGCGCTGCTGTGCTACGCCGACGGCGAGCGCCGCTACATCATCGCGCCCAAGGGTCTGACCGTCGGTACCCAGCTCATGAGTGGCCAGGAGGCGCCGATCCGCGTAGGTAATGCCTTGCCCCTGCGCAACATTCCGGTCGGAACGACGATTCATTGCATCGAAATGCTCCCCGGCAAGGGAGCACAGCTCGCGCGCGCCGCCGGAACCTCCGTGCAGCTGCTGGCACGCGAGGGCAGCTACGCTCAGATTCGCTTGCGTTCGGGAGAGATCCGCAAGGTTCTCATCGAATGCCGCGCCACCATCGGTGAAGTCGGCAACGAGGAAAACAACCTGCGCCAGTTCGGCAAGGCCGGCGCGATCCGCTGGCGTGGCATACGGCCGACCGTGCGTGGCGTGGCCATGAACCCGATCGATCACCCGCACGGGGGCGGGGAAGGACGAACCGGGACCGGCCGTCACCCGGTCAGTCCGGCCGCGAGGGATACCTTATGTCACGTTCTCTGAAAAAAGGCCCGTTCGTGGACGGGCATTTGCTGAAAAAAGTCGAGACTGCGCAAGCGTCCAAGGACAAGCGCCCGATCAAGACCTGGTCGCGCCGTTCGACCATCGTCCCGGACTTTATCGGCTTGACGATCGCGGTCCACAACGGCAAGCAGCATGTCCCTGTCTATATCGGTGAACAGATGGTCGGGCACAAGCTCGGCGAATTCGCGCTGACCAGGACGTTCAAGGGCCACGCGGCCGACCGCAAAACCTCGTCGCCGGCGAAGAAGTAAGAAGGATTGGCAATGGAAACCACGGCTTCATATCGCGGTGCGCGGCTGTCCGCCCAGAAGGGGCGCCTGGTGGCTGATCTGGTGCGCGGAAAACCGGTCGACAAGGCGCTCAACATCCTGAGCTTTACCCCCAAGAAGGCCGCCGGCCTGATCCGCAAGCTGCTCGAATCGGCGATCGCCAATGCGGAGCACAACGACGGTGCTGATATCGACGAGTTGCGTGTTACCAGCATTTACGTCGAGCAAGGTCCGACCTTGCGGCGCTTTTCGGCGCGGGCCAAGGGTCGCGGGACACGCATCAGCAAGAAGAGCTGCCACATCTACATAGCGGTCGGTGACGGAAAGAAAGAGTAGGTAACGCATGGGCCAAAAGATCAACCCGACCGGCTTCCGGCTTGCTGTTTCACGCAACTGGAACTCGCGCTGGTTTGCCACGGGCAAGGAGTTCCGGCGCATGCTCGGCGAGGACCTGCAGGTCCGTGAGTATTTGCGCCGCAAGCTGCGCAATGCCTCGGTCGGGCGCATCCTGATCGAACGGCCGGCAAAGAACGCCCGTATAACGATCTTCTCGGCGCGACCCGGTGTCGTGATCGGCAAGAAGGGCGAGGACATAGAGACACTGAAGGTCGAACTGCAAAAGATGATGGGCGTGCCGGTGCACGTCAACATCGATGAAATCCGCAAACCCGAGCTCGACGCCCAACTGATTGCCGATTCCATCACCCAGCAGCTCGAAAAGCGCATCATGTTCCGGCGCGCCATGAAGCGAGCAATGCAAAATGCCATGCGCCTAGGTGCCCAGGGCATCAAGATCATGAGTTCCGGCAGACTCAACGGTATCGAAATCGCTCGCACGGAGTGGTATCGCGAGGGCCGGGTGCCGCTGCATACGCTGCGAGCCGACATTGACTACGGGTTTTCCGAAGCCAAGACGACGTACGGCGTCATCGGGGTCAAGGTTTGGGTATACAAGGGCGATACGCTCGGACGCAGCGACGCCGCTGGCGGCGAGGCCGCGGTACCGACCCCGGAGCGCGAAGAGCGCCGCCCGCCACGGCGTCCGGCCGGCGATCGACCGGGCCCGGGCCCCCCGGCGCACCGCGCGCAAGCCGGAGGCCGCGCCGGCGCCCGAGGTAACGGCCGCAGCGCCGGCGGCTGCCGCGCCGGCCGCGGTCGAAGCGCCGGCCAAGCCAGCGATCAAGCGCGTGCGCAAGGTCGCGACCAAGCCTGCGGACAAGGACGAAACCAAGTAGACGAAGAGGCAATCGCCGGGCCGGTCGGCCTGGCAATTTTTCGGTCGCGCCGATGTCGCGCGGCCTTTCAATGAATGAGCAAGGGCTCGATTTACTTCGACCCGCCGGAGAATCACGATGCTGCAACCTGCGCGACGCAAGTATCGCAAGGACCACAAAGGACGCAATCGCGGCCTGGCCACGCGCGGCGCCAAGGTCTCGTTCGGCGATTTTGGCCTCAAGGCCACCGAGCGTGGGCGCCTGACCGCGCGCCAGATCGAGGCGGCACGACGCGCAATCACGCGCCACATCAAGCGCGGCGGCCGGGTCTGGATCCGGATTTTTCCGGATAAGCCGATTTCCCAGAAACCGGCGGAAGTGCGTATGGGCAATGGCAAGGGCAACCCCGAGTACTGGGTTGCGCAGATCCAGCCGGGTAAGGTGCTCTATGAAATGGATGGCGTCGACGAGGCTATAGCGCGCGAGGCCTTCACCTTGGCGGCCGCCAAGCTGCCATTGAAGACGGTATTTGTTTCGCGGCAGCTAGGGGCGTAGGGGAAATTCGATGGAAACCAAAGAACTGCGCGGCAAAAACGACGCCGCGCTCGAGACCGAGCTGCGGGAACTGCTCAAGGCGCAGTTTTCTGCGCGCATGCAGCGGGCCACGCAGCAGCTGCAAGATCACACCCAGCTGCGCAAGTTGCGGCGCGATATTGCGCGCGTGCGCACCGTGATGACCGAGAAAGCGAGCGCAAAATGACTTCTTCCGAACAGGCCGGGGCGACGCCATCGCTCCAGCGCACCTTGGTTGGTCGGGTGATCAGCAACAAGATGGACAAGACCGTGACGGTGCTCGTTGAGCGTCGGGTGAAGCACCCGGTGTACGGCAAGTACATGGTCCGCTCTACCAAGCTGCATGCCCACGACGCCAGCAACAAGATCAACGAGGGCGACCTGGTGGAAATCGCCGAAACCCGTCCGCTTTCCCGGACCAAGTTCTGGACCGTGACGCGGGTCGTCGAGACCGCGCACGCCTGAGGAGCGCGGGCGGGCGTGATTTGCAAAACCGGGCGAATTCGCGCTAAAATTTAAAGCTGGCTTGGTGAAAACCAAGGGAATTGGCCGACGCAGGGGTTTGCCCGCGCGCAAGCGCGGGCGGGCTTTGGCGGCGTGAGCAGGCGCAGTAAAAGCAGTATTCCGGGTCGCTCGTAACGTGCGGCCCGCCTCCCCGAACGGGACCAAGACTGACCGTTGTCGCAGCACTGGGCGATTGGG
>OMSW01000008.1:6178-10777 GCA_900290295.1 Burkholderiales bacterium | reverse complement strand
ACCCATGGGACCAGGCAGGCGGTCGAGGGGTCCGCCAGCAGCTCCATGTCGACGTCGTTGTCAGAAATGATCTCGGAGTATTCCTTGGAATCCGGAGCCTCGCCGGTGACGGTCATGCCGAGGACGGACTCGGCCAGGCGCATGCCCCGGTCCTGCGTAAATCGCGTGCGCGGAAGGATCTTGCCCCGGGCGACGCCGGTAAGGTCGGGGACGAGGCACTCGATCTCGTCGACGAGGTTGTCATCGAACCAGCGTTCCAGGTCGGCTTGGGAAAAATTATCACGTATCGCCATAAAAAGGCGCGGCGCTTCCTTGCGAAGCCGCGCAGCAGTTGGAAATGGGTCTTGCCATTCGCGCCGGTTGCGGTGCGGGCGGCAGCAGCAGCATATGGCGGTCATTGCGACCGCGATCTGGGGGAGCGTTTGTGGGAATCGTGCCGATAGCAGGAGCGCAGGCCATGATCACGCCGCACGCGGCAGCGTTGGCGCACGAGGGCCGCGCGCGCGGCTGAGCCGGTATGCGCGACAGGCTTGCCCGAAGGCACGGAATATCCGCAGGGAAACAGGGTTCTCGAGGACCTGCCATTCCGGATGCCATTGCACGCCGAGGGAAAACCCGGGGTGCGCGCCCACGCGCACCGCCTCGATTACGTGGTCGGGCGCAATGGCTTCGGCAATGAGCCCGGGCGCCAGAGTATCGATTCCCTGGCCATGCAACGAATTGACCGTGATTCGGCGCTCGCCCACGATCTGCTCCAGCTGGCTATGGGGCACGATCTCCAGATCGTGCGCCGGTCCGTACTGCTGCTCCAGTGCCACGCCCCGGGCCTCGCGATGGTCGCGTTTGCCCGGCACCTCATGGATCGCCTGGTGTAAGGAGCCTCCCATGGCGACATTTACCTCTTGCAGTCCACGGCAAATCGCCAGCAGCGGTATACCGCGCTCGGTGGCCAGCCGCACCAAGGGCAAAGTCACGGAATCGCGCTCTTCGTCCAGTGGTAATGCAGGGTCGAGAACATCCTGGCCGAAATTCGACGGGTGCACGTTGGCCGGTGAGCCCGTGAGTAGGATGCCGTCGGCCAGGTCCAGGTAGGGGAGGAATTCGCTCGCCCCGCCCGTTGGCGCGATCAGGGGCAGGCAGTCCGCTGCCAGACGCACGGCGTCGGCGTATTTGCGTCCCAGGACATGGTAGAGGTGACCGCCGATGGCCCGGTTGTCACAGGGAATCATTACGAAGGGCGGAGTCATCGGCCCGCTTGCAGCAGTCACGGTAAAGGCTCAATCTAGCGTCAGTAGAAACGGTCAAATGCCCGCGCCGACCCTGCAGCCGTTGCTGGCCGCGCGGGCGACTCGGACCCGAGTCTCGCCGAATCGGAACCGCTGCAACAGTACCACTTTCCCATCCGACGGTGGTGTCGAAGGCGGCTCCAAGTGGCCCCATCAACAATACACAAAGTGGCGCTGGACACAGTCCGGTACCATACCAAGAATCTCGCTTTCTCCCATCCGGCTACGGCGTCCCGGCGATCGGGGTAGCGTCGCCGGGTGAGCCCACGCCCGCCCGGCGCGCGCAATCCATGCCTTGGTGGCCGGTCTGCGCGGCCAAATTCGCTTGGCCTAGCCCCGATGCTCGCTTCCGAAGACCATCTGACGCGCAATTCGTATTACCTGGCCACCGCTGCCACGGATTTGCATTTCGACCCGCTGGAAGGCTCGGGCTCCTGCGATGTGTGCATCGTCGGCGGGGGTTTCGCGGGACTGTCGGCAGCGATCGATCTGCGCCGGGCCGGACTCGAGGTGGTGGTGCTGGAGGCAATGCAGGTGGGCTGGGGAGCGTCCGGCCGCAATGGGGGCCAGGCGTTGGCGGGCTTGGCTTGCGACATGTCGCTGGTGCAGCGCCAGCTCGGCAAGGAGGCAGCGCGCGCCATCTGGAACATGACGGTCGAGGCGGTAGAGCTCATCCACGATCGGCGCCGCGAGTTCGCCATCGACTGCCAGTGGCAGGACGGATTCATCGCCGCCGCGATCGGCCCGCGCAAGGCCCGGGACCTGCACAACTGGGTGGAAGAGCTCGAACGCGACTACGGCTACGAGGGCATGCGTCTGATCGACGGCGCGTCGGTGCGCCAGTGGATCGACACTGCGCGCTACCAGGCGCTGGCGTTCGATCCGCGCGGTGGCCATCTGCATCCGCTGCGCTATACCCAAGGACTGGCACGGGCCGCCGCTGGACTCGGCGCGCGCATCCACGAGCATTCGCGCGCGCTGCGGCTCGAGCGCGGCGCCACGCCCACCGTGCACACCCAGCGCGGACAATTGCGCTGCCGCCATGTGCTGCTCGCGGGCAACGTTTACCTCGAGGACCTGGCGCCGCAGCTGAGCAAGCGCATCATGCCGGTCGGCACCTTCATTGCCGCCAGCGCGCCACTTGGCGCCGATCGCGCGCGTGCGCTGATCCCGAGCCGCGCGGCGGTGTGCGACACGCAGTTCGTCCTGGATTATTTCCGTCTTTCGGCCGACGATCGCATGCTCTTCGGGGGCCGGGTAAGTTATTCGACGGTTGCGCCCGTGCGGCTCGCGCCGGCAATGCGCCGGCGCATGCTGGGCGTGTTCCCGCAGCTTAACGACGTGCCGATCGATTATTCATGGGGTGGTTACGTCGATATCACGATGAATCGCGCGCCCGATTTCGGCCGCCTCGACCCAAACATCTATTATTTGCAGGGTTTTTCTGGGCACGGCCTGGCGCTGAGCGGTCTTTCCGGTCGACTTGCGGCCGAGGCAATCAGCGCAACGGCTGCGCGATTCGACCTGTTCGCGCGCATGCCTCATCGGGAATTTCCCGGTGGCCAGGCCTTGCGCACTCCTGCTTTGATCCTAGCGATGGCCTGGTACCGCCTGCGTGACCTGCTCGGCTAAGGCATCGAACCGTGGCGCTTGCGCAGATCGCGCGCACGCAAGCGCTCAGATCCAGCCGCGCGACTTCAGATCCTGCCTCGTCTGGTCCAGGCAGCGGCGGATCAGGCCGATCATCTCGTCGATCTGCGCCCGGCTGATCACCAGCGGCGGCGCGATGATCATGCGGTCGCCAACCGCGCGCATGATTACGCCGTTGCGAAACATGTAGCCGCGGCAAATCATTCCGACCGCAAGCTCCTCGGCAAATGTCTCGACCGGCCGCTTGTTTTTCACCAGCACCAGCCCGGCAACCAGTCCGCAGCTCTCGGCCAATCCCACCAGCGGGTGATCCGCGAGCGCCTCGAATTGCTGCTTTAGATACGGACCGGTGTCCTCTCGCACCTTGTCGACGAGGTGCTCGCGCTCGATGATGGCCAGGTTCTCCAGGGCCACCGCGCAGGCGACCGGATGTCCGCTGTACGTAAAACCGTGATGGAACTCGCCGCCCTTGTCGATCAGCGTGCGCGCCACCCGATCGCCGACGAGCACGCCGCCCAAGGGGATATATCCCGAGCTCACACCCTTGGCAAACGTGATCAGGTCCGGGCGGATACCCATGTACTGCGCACCGAACCAGTGACCCAGGCGCCCGAAGCCGCAGATCACTTCGTCGGATGCGAGCAGGACCCCGTAGCGGTCACAGATTCGCTGGATCTCGGGCCAGTAGGTCGGCGGCGGAATGATCACTCCACCGGCGCCCTGAACGGGTTCGCCGATGAAGGCGGCGACGCGCTCAGGACCGAGTTCGAGGATCCTTTCCTCGAGGCGGCGCGCCGCGACGATCCCGTATTCGTCGATCGGCAGTCCGTGACCGTTCTCGAAATGGTAGGGCTGCTCGATGTGCACGATGTTGGGAATCGGCAGATCACCCTGGGCGTGCATGCCCTTCATCCCGCTCAGCGAAGCACCCGCAACCGTACTGCCGTGGTACGCGTTGTGACGGCTGATGATGATCTTGCGCTGCGGCTGTCCCTCGATATCCCAGTAGCGGCGCACCATGCGCACGACGGTATCGTTGCCTTCGGAGCCCGAGCCGGTATAAAAGACGTGTTCAAAATGCGGCGGCGCCACCTTGACCAGCGCGCTGGCAAGCTTGATCGCCGGCACATTGGCGGTGTTAAAGAAGCTGTTGTAGAACGGCAGCTCCATCATCTGGCGGTAGGCGGCGTCGGCCAGTTCCTTGCGGCCGTAGCCGACATTCACGCACCAAAGGCCCGACATCCCATCGAGGATCCGCAGGCCCTCGGAATCCCACACGTAGATTCCCTCGCCGCGCACAATGATGCGTGCGCCCTGCGCGGCGAGCGCCTTGTGATCGGTAAACGGATGCAGGTAATGCAGGCTGTCCTCGCGCTGCAGCGCGGCGGTATCGTATATCGGTGCGGTACGCGCGGCGGTTTCCATCGGTTTCATGGGCCCCCTTCGTCACTTATCAAACGTGCAGCAGCAGGTATTCGCGCTCCCAGGGACTGATCACCTTCATGAACTCGGCGTACTCGAGCTCCTTGACCGAGGTGTAGACGTTGATGAACGCCTGTCCCAGTACCTTGTGCAGCGACTTGCTCTCGCGCAGCTCGGTAAGCGCCTCGGACAGGCTGCGCGGCAGTTCGTAGTCGAGCGCGTAGGCACTGCCCAGACTCTC
>OMSW01000008.1:302-6168 GCA_900290295.1 Burkholderiales bacterium | reverse complement strand
ATGACCCGATTTTCCACGCGGAGGTTTTCCGGCGTCGCGCCGGGAATGCGAAACCCCACGGTGCGATTGTCATGGCCCCATTGCACGTTGATGGGCGCCGCGCCATGGCGGACGATGCGCCGATAGGAATTGACGTATGGAGCGACCAGCGCCATCCCGGCCGGCATGTACTTCTGCAGGCCCGCCAGGTAATGATTGAAAATCCTCGATGGGCTGCCGTCGGGATTGGAGAAGATGTTGCGCCCGGTTTCCACGTCGAGCAGGCTCTGGTGGATATGCATGGCCGAACCCGGTTCGCCTTCCATCGGCTTTGCCATAAAGGTCGCATACATGCCGTGGCGCAGCGCGGTCTCGCGCATGGTGCGCTTGAAGTAGAACGTCTGATCGGCCAGCAGCAGCGGCTCGCCATGCAGGAAGTTGATTTCCATCTGCCCGGCGCCGACCTCATGGATCAGCGTGTCGACATCGAGCTCCATGGCCTTGCAGTAGTCGTATACGTCTTCAAACAGCGGATCGAATTCATTGACCGCATCGATGCTATAGGCGCGTCGCACGGTTTCCGAGCGTCCGCTGCGTCCAATCGGCGGCGTGAGCGGCATGTTCGGATCGGCGTTTTTGGCGACCAGGTAGAACTCCAGCTCGGGCGCCACCACCGGTGCCCACCCCTTTTCCTTGTACAGCGCGATAACGCGCCGCAGCACCGAGCGCGGGGTGAATTCGGCCGGGCTGCCGTCGCTGCGAAACGCATCGTGTATGACCTGCGCAGTGGGGTCGCTCGCCCACGGCACAACGCATACTGTCGTCGGATCCGGGCGCAACACCAGGTCATGGTCGATCGCCGCGATCACCGCGCGGTAGCCCGGATCCGAGCCTGGGCGATCTCCGTTGATGGTCATCGCCAGGATGTCTTCCGGCACGCGCATGCCGCGGTCCTCGGTGAATTTCTCGCGCGGCAGGATCTTGCCGCGCGCGACACCGGCCAGGTCGGGCACCAGGCATTCGATCTCGCTGATGCGGTTTTGATCGAGCCAGCGCTCCAGATCCTTCTCGGTGAAGCTGCTGCGGGAAACCTGCGTAATTGCGGTATTCGTGATGTCCATTTGAACTCTCCGCGCGGGCGACGGCGATTTTCCGTTGCCATCGGCCGCTTTTGCTCGACAGGCGGCGACGCGCCGTGGTTGCCGATCGGTGCCTAGTTCGGTGCCGGTCGGATCCTGGTTCCGGCGGACCTACCCTAGGTCGCGGGCCAGGGGCGTCTTCGTCGCATGCCGCGATTGCGGCGCACGTGCGCGCCCGCTACCCGATCATCGACGCGCAGATCACCGGCAAGGCGATCCAGCGCGCGGACCGAACGGACGGGAAGAAGAAATCGCGGCGAAACAGCAGGCATGGCAAAGACTCCGGCACGCCGCCCTGCCTCCTGGGGGAAGACAGTCGGTGATGGCTCCATGCCCCTTCCAGCGCGAGAGGCGCACAACGGAAGCAAGGCCCGGAACCGCGTGCGGTGCCCCTCAGTGTATCCGGAATTGGTATTGCCGTCAGATCCAGTATGCTTGCTCGAATGGGACCAGTTTTTTGCACGGCGGCAATGCTCGCAAGGCCTGCCCAATTTCTCCTGCCGGCCCCGACGGGCGAGGCACGCTCGCTCGCCCGCATTCGGCGCCCGCTCGGGGCCTGCGGCAACACGGGCCCGGCGGCCTGATCGGGCATGCGCCAAGCAACCCCAACCTACGAATTACTGCGCGCCGCGTTTGCCGACGCCGACGGTGATCTACCGCGCTACCGCGTGCTGTACCAGGCCATCCGTGAGTCGATACTCGGCCACCGTCTGGCGCCAGGTACGCGCCTGCCCTCGACGCGCGAGCTAGCGCGCGAGCTCGGCCTGTCGCGCAATACGGTGCTGTCCACGTTCGAGGGTCTGCTGGCCGAGGGTTTTATCAACGCCCGCGCCGGCAGCGGTACCTTCGTGGCGCAGGCCGCAGCGGCGCCGCGCACCCGCAGCGGCCGGGCGGCGCAGGTCAACGGCGAACGCCGTCCGCTGCCAGGCAGTGCCCTTGCGCTGTCGCAACGTGGCGTGCGACTGGCGGCATTTCGCGGCGGAAGTCGCTTTGAAATTCAACCCCTGAGCGCCGGGGAAGTCGATTTCACTCTGTTCCCTATCAAGCAGTGGCAGCGCCTGCAAAGCCGGCAGTTGCGCCTGGCCCGGCCCGAGTTGCTCGATTACGCCGACGATGGCGGTTACTTGCCGCTGCGGCACGCGATCGCCGATTACGTGCGTGTCTCCCGTGCCGTACGTGTCGACGTGGAACAGGTGATCGTTACCGCGGGAACGCAGCACTCCCTCGATCTGTGCGCACAGCTGCTTGCGGATGTCGGCGACCGGGTCTGGGTCGAGGATCCTTGCTACTGGGGTGCGCGTTGCATCTTCGAATCCTGCGACTTAAAGATAGAACCGATTCCGGTGGACCGCGATGGCATGAACCCGGCTGCGGCGCCGGGCGGGAGCCGGCCCAAGCTGATATACCTGACACCGTCGAACCAATACCCCACGGGCGTTGCGATGAGTCTGGCGCGGCGCCGCGCGGTGCTGGAGTTGGCCACGCGCGAGCGCGCGTGGATCCTGGAGGACGACTATGACAGCGAGCTGCGCTACAGTGGTCGGCCACTGGCCTCGCTGCAGGGGCTCGATACCGAGCAGCGTGTCGTTTACCTGGGTACCTTTTCCAAGGTGCTGTATCCGGGAATCAAGATCGGCTACCTGGTTGTGCCGGCGCCGCTGGTGGAACCGTTTCGCAGCGCCTTGTACGACCTCCAGCGTCCCGGGCAGTTGCCGGTGCAAGGCGCCCTGGCCGAATTCATCGAACGCGGATACTTTGCGTCCCACGTCCGGCGCGTACGCCAGGCGTACGCCGAAACGCGGGCGCTCTTGATCGATAGCCTGCAGCCGGCCCTGGGGAAATCGGCGTGGGTATCGTCGCAAAGTGCCGGCCTGCATTTGGTGATCCGCTTACCCGACGGTTTCGATGACCAGCGGCTTGCCGAAACGGCCGCAGCCCACGGCGTGCGCGTGAGCGCGCTGTCGCAGTATTTCATCGGGCCCGCTTCGGCCTGGGGCCTGGTGGTCGGGTACGGCTATGCCCCAGCGGAAAAGGTAACGCGCTGCGGACGCATTCTGGCCCAGCTGCTGCAGGCCGCGCTATAGGTCCAGCTGGCGGCGCTGACAAACGGTGCGCAGGACAAAGCTCGAACGGATCCGCGCAACATTGGGCAGTCGGGACAGGTGCTGCTTGTGGATGCGCTCGTACTCCTGCGTGCTTTCCACCGCCACGCGCAGCAAGTAGTCCGATCCGCCCGACATCAGGTGGCATTCGAAAATGTCCGGGCAATCGCGCACCGCCTGCTCAAAGGCCGCCAACGCGTCCTCCCGCTGACTGCTCAGACTGACCTCGACGAACACGCTGGTCGAGCGGCCCACCGCGGCCGGATCCAATAGCGCGACATATCCGGCAATCACGCCGTCGCGCTCCAGGCGCTGCACTCGCCGCAGACACGCCGATGGCGAAAGGTGTACCTGCTCGGCCAGCGCGGCGTTGGTCAGCCGCCCATCGCGCTGCAGCAGGGCAAGTATCTGCCGGTCGATGCGATCAAGTTCCATAGACAAATTCAACGATACGCGGTTGCGCACGAATGTTCGAAAACCGTTCGCGCAGGCGCAATGATATTGCACGAGGCGGTGCCGCCCGGCATCGGTATCGCAGCCTATTTCCCGGGCTTGCCCGCATACTCGCTGGTGCCCCATCAGCCGGCGGAG
This sequence comes from Burkholderiales bacterium, assembly GCA_900290295.1. Taxonomy (GTDB): domain Bacteria; phylum Pseudomonadota; class Gammaproteobacteria; order Burkholderiales; family Burkholderiaceae_F; genus GJ-E10. The sequence continues at coordinate 2,357 of OMSW01000008.1, read as the reverse complement.
AACACGATGCTTATTGGCGTACCCAGGGAAATCAAGGACCAGGAAAACCGTGTCGGTATGACGCCGGCGGCCGTTCGCGAGGCAAAGCACCACGGCCATACGGTCCTGGTCCAGGCAGGTGCCGGACTCGGGATCGGTTACGACGACGAGGCCTACCACGCGGCCGGCGCGCAGATCGTGGCCGCTGCGGCGACGCTATTCGAAAAGGCCGAGATGATCGTCAAGGTGAAGGAGCCGCAGCCGGAAGAATGCCGCATGCTGCGGCGCGGGCAACTGCTTTTCACGTTCCTGCACCTGGCGCCGGACCCGCAACAAACCGAATTGCTGCTGCGTTCGGGCTGCACCGCCATTGCCTACGAGACCATTACGGACGCTCGAGGCGGACTGCCCTTGCTCGCACCGATGAGCGAAGTCGCAGGCCGCATGGCAATCCAGGTCGGTGCCGTGGCACTGCAAAGATCCAATGGCGGACGCGGCGTGCTGCTGGGCGGCGTGCCCGGTGTGGCCCCCGGCAAGGTCACCGTCATCGGCGGCGGGGTCGTTGGAGCCAATGCCGCGAAGATGGCCGTCGGCCTGGGCGCAGAAGTGACTGTGCTCGATCGATCGCTGCCACGCCTGCGCGAACTCGACGACATCTTCTTGGGGCGCCTGCGCACCGAATTCGCCTCCATCGATGCCACCGAGCGAGCCGTTTACGACGCCGACCTGGTCGTGGCTGCGGTGCTCATTCCCGGTGCGGCCGCGCCAAAGCTCATCAAGCGCACCCAACTCGCGAGAATGAAACCCGGTGCGGTGATTGTCGACGTTGCCATCGACCAGGGGGGATGCTTTGAGAGTTCGCGTGCCACAACGCATGCCGAGCCGACCTACATCGTCGACGGGGTGGTCCATTACTGTGTCGCCAACATGCCCGGAGCGGTGGCGCGGACTTCGACGTTCGCACTCAACAACGCCACGCTGCCGTTTACGCTGGCCCTGGCCGACAAGGGATGGAAAAGAGCATGCACCGAGGATGCGCACCTGCGCGCCGGACTGAATATCCACGCCGGATTGCTCACGTACGAAGCGGTCGCATCGGCGCTCAACAAGTCCTACACGCCGGCGAGTTCGGTTCTGGACTGATCAAGACGGCCGTGGCGGCACTGCGTGCAACCCGCGGCGCCCCCAGCACTTGGCACCACGCCGCGCGGGCATCAAATCGGCCCGCTGCCCTTTACCGGCTCGGCAAGCGGCAGCCCGGCCGCCTGCAGCAGCTGCCAGCACGCCGCGCGGTCGGCGCTCAACAGCACCTGGCCCAGGGGCGAATTCACATTTGCCAACCCGACCGCGATTACCTCGTTGGCAAGGGCGCTCAGGGATTGGCTAAGGTCCCAAGATCGGACGAGCACTCCAAAGAACCGATCTCGGCGCGGCACCAGGGCATGGATGAAGGCCGAGGTGAATTCCGGTGGCGCTCCCTGCGGGCTTCGATCGATGGCCCGAAAGGCCGCAGTCCAGCCGACGTTGTGCATCAAACCGGCCAGATATGCCTCGAAGAAATCGATCCTGGCAACCAGAGCCTGCTGCAGGCACAGGTTCGCCTGGATCTCGGAGTGCTGCCAAAGACGCTGCGCGCTCCGGCCCAGCAAGGGATCGGCCTGCGCGTCGAAAATGGGCTTCAGCAGGACTTTTGCGATCGCCCGGCGCAATCCGTCGGTACCCAGGCGAGATATCGCCTGCATCAGGTCGGTTATGGGCGCATTCGCCCCGTAGCCCACGCCATTGGCCAGCCGAATGACTTCGACCACCAGGTTCGGATCCCGGGCGACGCGTGCGGCAAGATCTCGCGCCGATTGTTTTTCTTCGCGCAGGCTATGGAGCAATTGGGGGATTGCCGAGCGCGCCCGCGGTAGTAGCTCCGCACGCAGATCCTCGGAGCCCAAAACCGCGTCCAGATGCGCCAGCAATTCTTGCTCTGGCGGGGAAAGCGAGGGCTCGGACCGCGGCACCGCGCCCGCCAGCCACCCGAAAAAGCGCACGTCCAGATCGACCGTATCGGGCGGGCCGATGCCCGCA
>OMSW01000008.1:0-292 GCA_900290295.1 Burkholderiales bacterium | reverse complement strand
CGACTCCACCAGCTCATCATTGCCGCGCTCCGTTCTCCCAGACTTGTCCAAAGCTATCCATACGTAGCCTCGGTGCTGGATTCCTGCTTCAATGAGAGACCCGACTGCTCCGACTCTCCACAGGCTGATGCCGCAGAACTTGCGGCCAAAACCATTGAATTGATCGCGGCGTTGATGTCGCGATCGTGTACGACGCCGCAGACGGGGCACGGCCATTGCTCGACCTTTAGCGGCAATTCCTCGACCTTGTGACCGCAATCCGAGCACGTCTTGCTGCTCGGATACCAGCGGT
>OMSW01000029.1 GCA_900290295.1 Burkholderiales bacterium | reverse complement strand
AAATTTTCCCATCGTTGGCTTCTGGCCAAATTGCAGACACAGCAACCAATGGTTGGCCGCACACCTCATCGGCTCCCGGCGCAATCCGGTCGAGTAGCCTCACTTTCAGCAAGCTCGAACGGTATTCGGAAGCCGCGTGCTTCGTGACCGCCACACCATGCACAGACGGTAGACACGCCGCGGCTCCGCCATCGACGGCGCGTTTTCGGCCCGATCGAGGCCCTTGACAGCGCGGCTTGCGGGTCGGGAAAGCACATAGGCGATAGTCGACGTTCCAGAGCTACGGCCGACGCTTGCCGTCGCGTCCAATGCAGGCCGTACTGCAGATCACGACTTTGCCCGCTCAGGTACCCACGTCGGGGCCGGTCCGTCGCTCCTTGCATCCGGTTCCGTCGATGTGGCCGATGCGTCACGAGTCTCGGACGGGCTTGCTTTGTCCGCCGGCCGAGCCCTTGGCGTCGTACGCCAGGAAGCGGGCCTGTTCGTTGCGCTGGTTCTGCGCCCGCCAGGCTATGGCCGGAAAAGATTCGCACCCCCCTTGTTTCGGCTATATTTTGCTTGCCGGCTGGTCGGCGCTACGAACCCGGAAATTCCTGGAAATTCGTTGATCCATCGCGCTGAAGGTAATTGGGGTACGGGGCATGAAATTGATCACAGCGATCATCAAGCCGTTCAAACTCGACGAGGTGCGCGAGGCCCTATCCGCGGTCGGGGTGCGGGGCATTACAGTAACGGACGTCAAAGGCTTCGGTCGACAAAAGGGCCATGCTGATCTGTATCGCGGCGCGGAGTACGAGGTTGATTTTCTTCCGAAGTTAAAGCTCGAGGCGGCAGTGGATGAGGCCCTGCTGGACCGCGCCATCGAGGTGATCCGGACGGCGGCACGCACCGGCAAGATTGGCGATGGCAAAATCGTCGTTTTCGATCTCCACCAGGTAATTCGCATCCGTACCGGGGAGACCGGCAAGGGCGCGCTCTGATTTCTGGACCGGCAACCGTAGCGGTGGGAAAGCAGATCGCAACCATCGCAACCACGGTCGGGCTGCTGATCGTCATCCCACGAGCACGCTCAAGCGCTGCACGGCGCTGCTCGGAGTTTCCCTGGCCGGTGCGGGTGGCCAAGTACCAAAACGATGTGCTTACCAGGTAAAGGCGGCTTTGCCAGTTCAGCGGGAAATTGCGGCTGCGTGCCCGGCGGCATGCGCCTGCTGGTCGGCGTGGTAGGAGCTGCGCACCAGCGGCGCACAGGCGGCATGGGCAAAACCCATCGCGCGCGCCTCGCGCTCAAAATGCCCAAAGACTTCCGGCGCAACGTAGCGCTGCACCGAAAGGTGGTGTTCGCTGGGCGCAAGGTATTGCCCGATCGTGAGCATCTCGACCCCGTGGCTACGGAGATCGCGCATGACCTGGAGGATCTCCTCGTCGGTCTCGCCCAGGCCAACCATCAGGCCGCTCTTGGTCGGCACCGTGGGCACGCGCTGGCGGAACTGCTGCAGCAGGGCCAGCGAATGCGCATAGTCGGCCCCCGGCCGGGCCTGACGGTACAGGCGCGGAACGGTTTCCAGGTTGTGATTCATCACGTCCGGCGGCGCCTGCACCAGGGCATCGAGCGCGCGCTCGAGCCGGCCGCGGAAGTCAGGGACCAGGACCTCAATCTGCGTAGCCGGCGATGATGCGCGCACGGCGCGAATGCAATCGACGAAATGCTGCGCGCCACCGTCGCGCAGGTCATCGCGATCCACCGAGGTGATGACAACGTAGCGCAGCGCCATAGCCGCAACGGTCTGCGCCAGGTGCTGGGGCTCCTGAGCATCGAGCGGGTCCGGGCGGCCATGGCCGACGTCGCAGAAAGGACAGCGCCGGGTGCACTTGTCGCCCATGATCATGAAGGTCGCCGTGCCCTTGCCGAAACATTCACCGATGTTGGGACAGCTCGCCTCCTCACATACCGTGTACAGGTGGTGCTCGCGCAGGATTTGCTTGACCTGGTAGAACCGGGACGACTCCGAGCCCATCTTCACCCGGATCCAGTCGGGCTTGCGCAGCCGTTCGCCGCTGCGCTCGATCTTGATGGGAATGCGCGCGGTCTTGTCCGCCCCCTTCTGCTTGGCGCCAGCGGTGGATACTGGCCCGCTTGCTCCGTTGGTCGTAGTCAATTTCACTCCTGCGGCAGAAATTTTGAACCCGCGCGCACGATCCGCGGATCCACCGCCGGCGTGCAGCCCGCGGGCGCCAGGTGCGCGCGCAAGCGCTCGACCAGGCGCCCCGCGATCGCGTCCCAGTCGCTGCAAACCCCGAGTGTAGCCAAGTCGACCGCCGCCAGACCCCGGTAGCCGCAGGGATCGATCGCCGAAAACGGTGCCAAATCCATGGCGACGTTGAGCGCCACCCCATGGTACGAGCAGCCGCGATGCACCTTGATCCCCAAGGCAGCGATCTTCGCCTTGCCGGCAAAGCACGGCTCCGCACCGGCATCCTCGGCAGCACCCGGCATAGTCACGTAAACCCCAGGCGCGCCACGGATGCGCGAGCCAGCCACATCGACCTGGTCCAGGGTCTGGATCACCGACTCCTCGATTCGATACACGAGCTCGCGCACGAAAAAACCGGCGCGGCGCAGATCGATCAGCGTGTAGACCACCACCTGCCCCGGCCCGTGATACGTCACCTGCCCGCCGCGATCCGTCGCCACAACCGGTATTGCGTCGGCGGGCCTTGCGCCGGACAGGTGCAGGTGTTCCCGACGCCCCGCCTGGCCCAGCGTGAACACCGGCGGATGCTCTACCAGCCAAAGCTCGTCGGCGGTGTCGGGGTCCCGTTGGGCGGTGAACTGCTTCATCGCCTGCCAGGCGTCGCAATAATCCACCCGGCCCAGCTCGCGCACGCGTATCACAGCACCACCTTGACCAGCGGGTGGCGGGTCAACTCGCGGTAGATCGCGTCGAGTTGCGCGCGCGATTGTGCTCGTATCGTCACGGTCACCGACAGGTATTTGCCGCCGCGCGATTGCCGCACCTCGACCGTGTTCATATCCAGATCAGGCGCATGCGTGCGCACGATAGCCAGCATCTGCGGCTCGAATTCGAGCCGGTTGTGCCCCATGATCTTGATGGGGAAATCGGTGGGAAACACGAGCGCGCCCGAGGCGCCCCGCGGATCCGATGCCGGACCGGCTTCCTCGCTATCCATCGGCCGCGCGCTCCGCAAGCAGTTGCCCGGACCCATCGGCTGCCTCCGCAGCCAGCTGCGCGGCGCCCGCCAGATTCTGCAGAACCAGCCGCTTGAGCGTGGTAAGCCGGCGGTGGAAGAAATGGTCGGCACCCGGGATCACGATCACCGGCACCTCGGATTTGCGGGCCCAGGTGAAAACATCGCCGAGGGCGATCGTTTCGTCGGCTTCCCCATGAATGACCACGGTTGCGGGATCGACCCTGGGCACGGGCCATTTGCCGGCGGCCGTACCGATCAGCACCATTGCCCGCGCCGGCCGCCCCCGCTGCGCAAGTTCCTGCGCCGCACGCGCCGCCACGTAACTGCCAAAGGAAAAACCGGCCAGCGCGACCGGCGTAGGCTGCGGCAACGGCACGTCCCATCGCGGCAGGCGCGGAACGTGGTCCACCAGGAACAAAAAGTCCAGAGTTTCCCCGACCCCGTTGTCGTGGACCCCCTCGCTGGCCCCCACACCCCGGAAATTCGGACGCACCGCGACCCAGCCCATGGTCAGGAAAGCGCGTGCCAGCGTTGCGACAACCTTGTTATCCAAAGTGCCGCCGTAGAGCGGATGCGGATGGCCGATGAACGCAAAGCCGTGAATCGGCCCGACCGGGCGCTCGAGCACAAACTCGATTCGACCGGCCGGACCATCGAGGTTGCAGCGCTCGCTGACGGGTCTCACGGCAATCCAGGGCTCAGCAAGCTCGGGGTTTCACGGCAGCAGCAGTCGCGTTACCAACTTGCCGCCGACCAGGTGCGAGTCGATGATCTCGTCGATGTCATGCCGGTCGGCGTAGGTGTACCAAACCGCATCGGGGTATACGACCACACAGGGACCCTCGTCGCAGCGATCCAGGCAGCCGGCCTTGTTGATGCGGATCTTGCCGGCACCGCTGATGCCGAGCTTCTTGACCCGGTCCTTCGCGTAGGCGTGCATCTGCGCGCTTTTATGGTTGGCGCAGCAGGCATCGGGCGGGGCACGTTCATTGAGGCAGAAAAAGACGTGTCGTTGGAAGTAACTCATGCGGGACGACCCTCTCCCAGTTCGGCAAACGCAAGTGTAGGCCGTTGCGTCGCCGGCAAGCGCCGACCCGACCGCCCCGCCCCGACAGGCAAGACGGTTTTTATCGATGCTAAATTCCCGGCAAGCGGATCCGGCGAACATCGGCTGCCAGGATCCGGCCGCAAGCTTTTGTCCTGGAAAGTACTTTGGCAGCAGAGATGCACCCTTGAGCAGAAAAGCCACCGCCCCGACGATTACCCCAACCTGCCAATCCTCCCTCGCGCACTCGCCTGCAGCGTCGGAGGAATTGTCGGTGGCCTTGTCCGCCGATGCCATCGCGCGCCACCTTCAGCGGACCGATGTCGACTTGGAGGTTGTCGCCTCGACCGGTTCAACGAATGCCGACCTTATGGACCGGGCTCGCGCCCAGGCGCCGTCGCGCGTGATCCTGCGCGCGACAGCGCGGCAAACTGCCGGCCGCGGCCGCATCGGCCGGACTTGGCACGCCTCGGCGGGGGGCTCCCTGCTGTTCTCGCTGGCCCTGCCCTGGAACAGCGCACCGGATTCGACATCGGCCGTCACCTTGGCTTGCGGCGTTGCTGTCGCTGAGTGTTTGCATGGCCATGGGGTCGAGGTTCAATTGAAATGGCCCAACGATATCTTGCTCGATGGCCGCAAACTGGCGGGAATTCTCACCGAGATTGCCGAAGACCCGACCGGCGCGCGAACCCTGGTGATCGGCATGGGATTGAACCTGCTCCTTGACCCGGTGCAGCGACAGGCCATCGAGCAGCCCGTTGCCGAATTGGCCGAGCGCCTGGGACGTGAAGCCGTTCATGCCGATCGGGAACTTTGGCTGGCCCGCTTGGCCGCCGCGCTGATCGATGCCGCCCTGCAGTTTGACGCCTGCGGATTTGGCGCCATGCGCGAACAGTTCAACGCCCGCTTCGCGTATCTTGGACGCCGTGTAAGCCTGCACGGTGCAGGCCAGCCGGCGCAATCGGGCATCGCCCGTGGGGTCGACGACCAGGGCCGACTGTTGCTCGAGTGCCACGGCATGTTGTTCAAACGGATCAGCGGAGAAATGGGCCTGCGCGCCGATTTCTCGGGCGCTGATGAGCACCGGGAGCAGACGTGAGCTGGCTGCTGCTCGATGCCGGCAACACGGCGCTGAAGTGGGAGCTCACCTGCCCTGCGGCCGCGCAATGGCGCGAGGCCGACATCCCGGAGGCAGCGACGGCGCATGCGAACCGACGTGGCAGCATTGCGATGGACGACCCGCAACTCGCCGCCAAGCTGCTGACAGAGCTAAAGCGCGCAGATACGCCCACGGCAATCGTGGGTTGCGCCGTTGCCTCCGAGGAAAGGGTGAACGCAATCGATGCGGCATTTCGCGCAGCAAGCTCGCAAAAGGTTCAGTGGCTGGGGGCCGCCGCGCAGTTTGATCACGACGGCATCACGCTGCGCAATTCCTACCGCAACCCCTTGCAATTGGGGCCGGACCGCTGGCACGCACTCATCGGCGCGCGCGCACGGTTTCCACAGGGCGTCCTGGCCGTGATCAACGCGGGCACGGCCACCACGGTCGACGGGCTGAACGAAGACGGTCGCTTTGTCGGTGGCGTCATCGCGCCGGGAATCGATCTGATGCGCACCAGCCTGGCGCAGGGGACCGCGCGGCTACCGCTGGCCGCGGGGGAATACGTCGCACATCCGGACAATAGCGATGACGCCATCTGCACGGGCATTCTCGACGCCCAGATCGGGCTGATCGAGCGTCGTGTGCGGCGAATCCGCGAACAGGCCGGCGCCCTGGTGCACGTCGTGCTATCGGGCGGCAGGGGTCCGGACTTGTTTGCACTGCTGCGTGCGCAAGCCGGATTCGGCACGATGATCGCGCACGAACCCGATCTCGTGCTGCGGGGCTTGTGGCACCGGGCGCGTGCGCTGGCCAGCGACGCGGTCACGAACCGGGTCCTATGAAGGCGCTCTTTCTCGCCCTGCTGGCCGCCAACCTTGCCATCGGCATTTGGCTCCTGCTGGGGGGTCCGACGGACACGGTGCGCGAGCCCGGAAGGGTCGACCTGCAGATCGACCCCGACCGGTTTCACGTGCTGACCGATGCCGACCTGGCCCGCTTGCGCGGTCAGGCCGAGCGCAAGGCGGCGGTTGCGGCAGCCGCAGCACCGCGAACGGATGCCCCTGCCGCCAATGTTGCCGCCGCCTCCTGCGTGGAGATCGGCGATTTCCCGTCCGAGAGCGCCGCCGGCAAGGTGCGCGGGCGCCTGGCGGACATCGGATTGGGGGACCGGACATCGTCGATCACGGTAGAGCACGCGACTCGACTGCGCATAAGCCGTCTTGATGCTGCGGCCAAATTGCAGATCGACAAAATCCTCAAGGACTTTCCCAAGCAGCAGCTGGAGCGTTGCACTGATGCCCCGGGCGCGCATTGACCGGGACGCTTGCGCCACGATGTGGCGGCACCGATTTGCCGCGGAGCCGACCTCAATGGGAGACGTAGCCGGTAAGCAAAGCCCGACGCCACTCGGCGCGGCCGCGCCGGTGCGCAAGCTCGGCCATCGAGCGGAAATCGTACGGCACAGCAATCAGGGAAGAGGTCCAGGATCCTGCATGCGACTCGACGATGGCATAGCGGGCGTCCGGCGAGGCATTTTCAATGACATGCGCATGGGGCGCGCTGGCGAAATATCCCGGCAGGCCAACGCTGCCCGGATTGACGATCAATTGCCCACGCGCCGAACGCACGCTGCGCGGAACGTGGCTGTGCCCGCAAACGACCAGGGTAGCGTCCACCGGGCCCAGGCGCGCCTCGATTTCCTGTGCCGTTGCCACGCGCACGCGCGCAGACTCGACGGTTTCCAGCAAGTACACGAGGTCGCTCTCCGGGGTGCCGTGGCATAGCAGGACATCGTCCGCATAATCGGCCCGCGGCCGCAGGCTGGCAATCCATTCCAGCTCCGAGGCCGTGAGTTGGGAATGCGCGTATTCGTCCGAAAAACCGCGGGCTGCGGATGCGTCCAGGATCTGGCGCTCGTGGTTGCCGGCCAGCTGCGTCCAGTCCTGCGCCATCAGGTACTGCGCCGTCTCTCTCGGAAGTAACGGACCGGACAGGCTGTCGCCCAGGTTTACCGCGGCATCCACCCCGCGCCGGGTGAAGTCGGCCACAACGGCTTCCAGCGCGGCCAAGTTGCCATGGATATCCGACACGACGGCGATGCGCATGCGTTCCACCGTAGCCTCCGATGGTCAAAGTTTTCTATCGACGTTGCTCGTCGCGGCCGCGCCCAGGCTGCGCTGGACCAGCTCCCGCAGCTGCGGCAATCGCGCTCGCCGCTGCGCCACGGCCGCGGCGTCGGGATCGCGCTGCCGCGGGCCCCAGACGGGTTGCGGAAAGTGGGCGTCGCGGGCGTACCGCGGAATCACATGCCAGTGCAGGTGCGCAACGACGTTGCCCAGGCTGGCAAGATTGACCTTGTCGGGAACCAGCACCTGCCGCACCGCCGACTCGACGGTAACGACGGCGTTCATGAGGCGTGCGCGGGCGTGGGCATCCAGGTCGCTCATTTCGCGCACGTGCGCGTTCCAGACCACACGCAGGAATCCCGGGTAGTCCGGATCGTCGATCATCACCACGCGCAACAGCTCGTCGCGCCATAGCATTTCTCCGCCCGCGCCCTGGCACAGCTCGCACGCGAGAGCCGACCGTGCGAGGCCCTCGACAGGGATCGCCGCACCGGGCACGCTCATAGCAGCACGCGCTCGATGCCGCCCGCATTGGCGCGGGCGACGAAGTCGGGCAGCCAGTTCTCGCCCAGGATGCGCCGCGCCAACTCGACAACGATGTACTCGGCCTCCAGTGCAACATCGTCGCGGTAGCGCTGCAGCCCCTGCAGGCAGGCCGGGCAGGACGTCAGCACCTTGAGATCGCCGGCAAAGCCGTCGGCACGCAAGCGCGCCGCATCGCTGCTCAGTTCCTCCTGTTTGCGAAAGCGCACTTGCGTGGCGATGTCAGGGCGGGCAGCGGCCAGCGTACCGGCCTCTCCGCAGCAACGATCGCTTTTGGCAATGCGCGCCTGATCGATCGTACGCACCAAGGCATTGACCGTCTTGAGCGGGTCCTGCTGTTTCATCGGGCTGTGGCAGGGGTCGTGATAGACATACCGAACACCCTCCACGCCTTCGACCCGCACGCCCTTGGCGAGCAGGAACTCGTGGATATCGACCATCCGGCAACCGGGAAAGATTGCCCCGAAGTCATAGTCCAGCAGTTGGTCGTAACAGGTACCGCAGCTAACGACCACCGTCTTGATATCGAGGTAGTTGAGCGTATTGGCGACCCGATGCAACAGTACGCGGTTGTCGGTGATGATCTTCTGCGCCCGGTCAAACTGCCCGCTGCCGCGTTGCGGATAACCGCAGCAAAGATAGCCCGGCGGCAGGACGGTTTGCACATCGCAATGCCACAGCATCGCCTGGGTGGCCAGCCCGACCTGGGAAAACAATCGCTCCGAGCCGCAACCCGGAAAATAGAACACCGCCTCGGCATCGGCACGCGTGCGGCGGGGATCGCGCAAGATGGGAACCGTGCGCATGTCCTCGATGCCCAGCAGGGCCCGTGCGGTGCGGCTGGGCAGGCCCCCGGGAAGACGCTTGTTGACGAAATGGACCACCTGCGCCGCCGCCGGGCTGCGTCCTGTGGTTGCCGGCGGGTGGCGCGACTGGCGCCGGCCGGCCAGGGCCAGCACGCGGTTCGCGACCCGTTGCAGCGCGTATCCGCCGCGGATGAAGGTCGCGCGCAAGAGCTTGATCGTCTGTGGCCGCGTGGTGTTCAGGAACAGCATCGCCGCGCGCGCGCCGGGATGCAATCGCGCCTGTCCGGCACGGCGCACGAGATCGCGCATCACCATGGAAACATCGCCGAAGTCGATGTCGACAGGGCAGGGCGTCACACATTTGTGGCACAAGGTGCAGTGGTCGCTGATATCGCTGAATTCGTCCCAATGGCGCCGCGAAACCCCGCGCCGGGTCTGTTCCTCGTAGAGAAACGCCTCGACCAGCAGCGAGGTCGCCAGGATCTTGTTGCGCGGGGAGTACGGCAAGTTGGCACGCGGAACGTGGGTTGCGCACACCGGCTTGCACTTGCCGCAGCGCAGGCAGTTCTTGACGGCGTCGGAGACGCTCTTTAGATCGCTATGCTGCAGTATCAGCGATTCGTGTCCGAGCAAGTTGAAGCTGGGCGTATAGGCCCGGCTGAGGTCCGCGCCCGGCATCAGCTTGCCGCGATTGAAGTGGCCCCGCGGGTCGATGCGCTGCTTGAAGTCGCGGAACTCCTGTAGCTCCTGCTCCTTCAGAAACTCGAGCTTGGTAATGCCGATACCGTGCTCGCCCGAGATCACCCCGCCGAGCTCGCGCGCCACGGCCATGATGCGCGCCACTGCGCGCCCGGCGGTCTGCAGCATTTCATAGTCGTCGGAATTGACGGGAATATTGGTATGCACGTTGCCGTCGCCGGCGTGCATGTGCAGGGCGACGAACACGCGGCCCTTGAGCACGCGTGCGTGGATCGCGTCGCACTGTTCTAGCACCGGCAGGAACATCGCGCCGCCGAACAGCCGCGCCAGCGGCGCACGCACCTCGACCTTCCACGACACCCGCAGCGTGCCTTCCTGCAGCTCGTGAAAATCGGCCTGGTCGCGCAGCAGCACCCAGCGCGCGCGCGCGCCGGCGATCAGTTCAAGTGCGCGGGTCACCCGGTCGCCCAGCAGTTCCTCGCGTGCCAGCGACCGGGAATCCGCATCTTCGCTGCGACCCAACGCAAAATCCGAGCGCAGGTATTGCTCCAGGGCGTCGAGCAACTGCAGCTTGTTGGCAATCGACAGTTCAATGTTGATGCGCTCGATTGCGTCGGTGTACTCGCCCATGCGCGCCAAGGGAATCACGACATCTTCGTTGATCTTGAAGGCGTTGGTGTGCCGCGCAATGGCAGCGGTACGCGAGCGATCGGCCCAGAGCGACTTGCGGGCCTCGGCGCTGGCCGCGACAAATCCCTCGCCGCCGCGCGCATTGGCCAGGCGCACGACCTGGGCGGCGGCGCGCGCGACCGCGGCCTCGTCATCGCCGACGATATCGCCCAGCAGAATCATGCGCGGCAGTCCGCCGCGCGGCGAGCGCGTCGAATAGCCCACGGCACGCAGGTAGCGGGCGTCCAGGTGCTCGAGCCCGGCAAGCACGGCTGCGCCCGGGGCTTGGTCAAGAAAGGACTTGATCTCGACGATACTGGGGATGGCTTCGCGCACCGGGCCGAAGAATTCGAGGCAAAAGCTGCGAACGTGCGTGGGCATGCGGTGCACGATCCAGCGCGCACTCGTGATTAGGCCATCGCATCCCTCCTTCTGCACGCCGGGCAGGCCGCCGAGGAACTTGTCGGTGACGTCCTTGCCCAGGCCGAGCTTGCGAAAGCGACCACCGGGAATCTCCAGCCGTTCGCGCCGCAGCTCGCGCGCCGCTTCCGGCGGACGCGTGCCGTCCTTCCACACGAGCTCGAAGCGTGCCGATTCGAGCTCGTGGATTTTGCCCAGGTTGTGGTCGAGCCGGCTAACCTCCAGCCAATTACCCATTGGATCGACCATGCGCCACCAGGCCAGATTGTCGACCGCGGTGCCCCAGAGCACGGCCTTCTTGCCGCCGGCGTTCATCGCGATGTTGCCGCCGATGCACGAGGCATCGGCCGAGGTCGGGTCGACGGCAAATACGAATCCCGCGCGCTCGGCCGAATCGGCAACGCGACGCGTCACGACACCGGCCTCCGAGAGCACCGTTGCGACTTCGCCGGCAACGCCCGGCAGCGAGATGCGCTCGACTTCGCTGCAGCGCTCGAGCTTCTCGGTGTTGATCACCGCCGTGCGGGCGCTCAGCGGGACCGCGCCGCCGGTATAGCCGGTGCCGCCGCCACGCGCGATGATCGTCAGGTCCAGTTCGATGCAATCACGCACCAATCGCGGAATCTCGTCTTCGCGATCGGGATTGAGCACCACAAAGGGATACTCGACGCGCCAGTCGGTGGCGTCTGTGACGTGTGAGACGCGCGCAAAAGCATCAAACCGGATGTTGTCGGCACGGGTATGCCGCCCGAGCAGGCGGCGCGCGCGGCGGCGCAGCTCGCGGGTCTGGGCAAAGGTGGCGTCAAATTCCTGCACCGCAGCCCGCGCCGCGGCCAGCAGTACGCCCACCTTGGCGTCGCGGGCGGCGTCGGACGGTTCACGACGAATTTCGATTTCGTGCAGGCGATGCCGCAGCGTTTCGATAAGGGAAGCCCTGCGCTTGGGGTCGCCAAGCAGATCATCCTGCAGATACGGGTTGCGCTGCACGACCCAGATTTCGCCCAGTATCTCGTAGAGCATGCGGGCGCTGCGTCCAGTGCGGCGCTCGCCACGCAGAGCATCTAAGGTCTGCCACGCAACCTCGCCCAGCAGACGGATGACGATTTCCCGATCTGAGAACGAGGTGTAGTTGTATGGGATCTCCCGAAGCCGGGCCGGCGGCTCCAGGCCGGCCTCACTCCGGGACAAGAATTTCGGATCCTGCGGCGCGTTCATGAGTGGCAATGTCGGCGCTGTGGGAAGCATCGCCCATCGGCGCCCGAATCGACAGTGTATCCGCTGCCCGCGGCCGATTCCCTCGTCATACCTCGGAAGATGGAGAATGCGCTCCGGGCCAGTGATCGCCCTGCAAATGGGCTTTACCGAAGCGGCGTGCTGTCCGGCGAGCCTTGCGCGCACCCGCGGTCGTCGGCCAGCGGACGATCCCTTGGGACCACCATCGGCCCTGTCAGGGCTCCAATGGCGGCTCCTGCATGGCAGCGAGTTGTTCGCGCAGCTCCAGGATCCGCGCCTCCCAATACCGCGGCTCCGGGAACCAGGGAAACGCGGCCGGGAACGCCGGGTCCGACCAGCGCCGCGCGATCCAGGCCGCGTAATGGATCAGACGCAGGGTGCGCAGCGGTTCGATCAGCGGCAACTGGCGAGGATCGAACTGCGCAAACATTTCGTAACCGCGCAGCACGTCGCGAAGCTGCAGGGTCATCTCGCTACGATCGCCCGACAGCAGCATCCACAGGTCCTGGACGACCGGGGCCATCGTGCTGTCGTCGAAATCGACGAAGTGCGGACCCGGTTCGGCCCCGGAGTCGTTCCACAGCAGGTTGCCGGGGTGGCAGTCGCCGTGCACACGCTGGTGGCGGACGGGACCGGCGCGCTCGAACGCGAGGCCGATTTCCTTCAGTGCCTGGTCGACCAGGCCGCGGTAAACCGCCACCAGCTCGGGCGGCAACCAACCGTGCTCGAGCAGGTAGGCGCTGGGCTGCCGGCCGAAGGTATCGGCGTCGAGCCGTTGTCGAACAGCAAAGTCCGTGCGCGCCCCGACCGCGTGCAATCGCCCCAAGAAGCGGCCGATGCGCTCACGTACCGCCGGATCCGACAGCTCCGGTGTGCGGCCTCCGCGTCGTTCGAAAATCGCGAACCGGAATTTCCCGGACGCATACAGCGTCCGGCCGCCCAGACGCAGCGGCGGCACCGCCGGAACCTCGGCTTCGGCCAGTTCCTCGAGGAAAGCATGTTCCTCGAGGATCTGCGCGTCGGTCCATCGACCGGGTCGGTAGAACTTCACGATGAGGGGCGCGGCCGGCGCCTGCGCCTGGCCGGTCTCAAGACCGATCTGAAAGACCCGGTTCTCGTAACTGTTCAGGGCCAGCACCTGCCCCGAAGTACGCATGCCGCCGCCGGCCGCGGTGCCCTCGATCACGCCGTCAATGGCATTGAGGATGGCGTCCGGGGACAGGTCTGCGAAGGGCGCCTCTACCGGCGGGGCTTGCGCGCCGAGACGCGAATCCGGGCGATTGGATGGATACGACATGGCACTCCAAAAAATACCTGCATGTCATCGACATATACGGGTTCGCGTGGTAGAAGCCCAGGCGGTCCCGGGTGCGTGGGCCCAGGCGTGCGCACGCCAACACCGGAAGCCCAACGTCCCTACTGCACCGAAATCCGGTACCCGAAAACCAAGCCGATGAATCTTCGATTCCTAAGTGAACTGTACGCGGGCTTTTTGCGCGGCAGGGCCATTTCCCACCAGTTCCGCCGTTTCCCGCTGCTCGAGACGCTATTGCGCGGCAACGTCCCGCGCGAGCTGCCGACCAACATGGTCGCGACCCTGGCCGAGGCCTCGCGTAGCGACATCCCCGCCTTGCTCGAGGCGCTAGGATCGCACCCCAACGGCCTGACCGAGGCGCAGGCATCGGAGCGTCGCGCGGTAGTTGGCTGGAACCAGATCGACTACGAGCAGCCGCTGCGCTGGTGGGTGCACCTGTGGCAGTGCTACCGCAACCCGTTCAACCTGCTACTCACGCTGCTCGCAGGGCTCTCGTACTATACGGAGGATATCAAGGCCACGATCGTGATCGGGTCGATGGTGCTGCTTTCGACCTTGATCCGCTTTGTCCAGGAGACGCGCTCGAATCGGGCCGCCGAGAAGCTCAAGGAGATGGTCAGCACGACCGCCACCGTGCTGCGGCGGGATCCGGCCGAGATCGCAGCCGAGGAAGCACGCAAGTACTTCCACGCGATATTGCACCCCAAGCCGCCACGCCGGATCGAGATTCCGATCAAACGCCTTGTGCCCGGCGACGTGATCGCCCTGTCGGCCGGCGACATGCTGCCGGCCGATGTGCGCCTGCTCAGTGCCAAGGATTTGTTCATCAGCCAGGCGGCGATGACCGGTGAATCGCTGCCGGTGGAAAAGTTTGCCGAACAGCGCGCTAGCGCGAGCGCCAATCCGCTCGAGCTCGAGAATCTTGCCTTCATGGGCACCAATGTCGTCAGCGGCTCCGCGCTGGCGGCCGTGGTTACCACCGGCGATCGCACCTATTTCGGGGCCTTGGCGCAGCGCGTCACCGCCACCGATCGCACCCCGACCGCGTTCCAAGCCGGGGTCAACCAGGTGAGCTGGCTGCTGATCCGCTTCATGCTGGTGATGACACCCATCGTGCTGCTCATCAACGGCCTCACCAAGGGCAATTGGATGGAGGCGTTCCTGTTCTCGCTCTCGGTGGCCATCGGCCTGACACCCGAAATGCTGCCGATGATCGTGACCTCGACCCTGGCCAAGGGCGCCGTGTTCCTGTCGCGCAAGAAGGTCATCGTCAAGCGCCTCGATGCGATTCAGAACTTCGGCGCCATGGACGTACTGTGTACCGACAAGACCGGCACGCTGACGCAGGACCGCATCTTCCTGTCGCGCCACCTCGATGCCTTCGGCATCGACTCCGATGCCGTCCTGGAGTATGCCTACCTCAACAGCTACCACCAGACCGGCCTGAAGAACCTGCTCGATGTCGCGGTGCTCGAGCACGCCGAGATGCGCAACCAGGGCACCGTCGCCGCCACGTTCCGCAAGGTCGACGAGATCCCGTTCGACTTCACCCGCCGGCGCATGTCCGTGGTGGTGGCCACACCGGGCCCCACCGGACAGGACGCGAGCCACCGCCTGATCTGCAAGGGCGCCGTCGAGGAGATCCTCTCGGTCTGCACCCAGGTGCAGCGCGGATCGGCATTGGAGCCGCTTACCGCCGAGCTGCTGGCGCACGTGCGCGCGGTAACCGCGGATCTCAATTCCGAAGGCCTGCGCGTGGTGGCGGTGGCTGCGCGCGATTCGAGCGCTGCCCAAGATAGCTACGGCTTGGCCGATGAGCGCGACCTGACGCTGATCGGCTACATCGCGTTTCTCGATCCGCCCAAGGAATCGACCAAGCCGGCGCTGGACGCGCTCGCTTCCCACGGGATCGCGGTCAAGATCCTCACCGGTGACAACGACCTGGTCACGCGCAAGATTTGCCGCGAGGTCGGGATCGATGCCGAGAACATCGTCCTGGGCGCCCAGATCGAGGCCATGGACGAGGTTCAGCTGGCGCACACCGCCGAGCGCAGTCAGGTGTTCGCCCGCCTTACCCCCTCGCACAAGGAGCGCATCGTGCGCGCGCTGCGCACCCGCGGCCACGTTACCGGATTCCTGGGCGACGGCATCAACGACGCGCCGGCCCTGCGCGCCGCCGACATCGGCATATCGGTCGACAGCGCGGTCGACATCGCCAAAGAAGCCGCCGATATCATCTTGCTGGAGAAGAGCCTGCTGGTGCTCGAAGAAGGCGTTGTCGAGGGACGCCGCACCTTTGCCAATATGCTCAAGTACATCAAGATGACGGCGAGCTCGAACTTCGGGAATGTGTTTTCGGTACTCGTGGCCGGTGCCTTCCTGCCGTTCTTGCCAATGCTGCCGCTGCAGCTGCTGGTGCAGAACCTGCTGTATGACATCTCGCAGATCGCCATTCCCTTCGATAACGTTGACCCCGAACTCGTGCAGCAGCCGCAGCGCTGGCGTCCGCAGGAGCTGGGCCGCTTCATGGTGGTGTTCGGCCCAGTCAGCTCGGTGTTCGACATTTGCACTTTTGCCCTGATGTGGTGGGTGTATGGCGCCACCACGGACAGCCAGCAGGCGCTCTTTCAGGCCGGCTGGTTCGTCGAAGGCCTGGCAACCCAGACGCTGATCGTGCATATGATCCGCACCGCCAAACTGCCCTTCGTGCAGAGCCGAGCCGCGACGCCGCTGCTGGTGACGACCGTCATGGTCGTAATCTGCGGGATGGTCCTGGTCATGGGACCCCCGGCGCCGCTGTTCAAATTCGCCCCGCTGCCGCTGTCCTACTTCGCGTGGGCAGCGCTGATCGTTCTGGGCTACGTGGCCTTGACGCAGGTGGTAAAGCGCCTCTACATCCAGCGCTACGGCTGGCAATAGCGCCGGCAAGGGTCCGCCACGCGCTCACGCAGCGCAAGAGCCGGCGCGCCGGCCTTGGCGATTTGCGCGGGGAGCGAGCACAGCGGTGCGACGCTGACAAACAAATTTCAATAGCCGCCGCGATGTCGGCCAGCAGATCGTTGCGACTCGGATACGCTCAAAAGCGCGTTCGGGTTCCGGCGGTCACGTGGATCTCATGGAGATCGTCATTCGATCGTCGCAAGATTTCCAGCACCTCGGCGTTCGATAGTTACCCAACGAACGGGACGTCGACGACGAACTCCGGGAGTAGCTCTCAGGGCCGCTATGGGCCCCAAACCGCCCTATGGACGGGCTCCAGGATCGGGACAAGAATTCGCCGCATGCGGCCAAGACCGGACGTAGAAAAGATTCGTTGATATCGGACATCCGAGCACGAGCTAATCCGCCGATT
>OMSW01000091.1 GCA_900290295.1 Burkholderiales bacterium | reverse complement strand
AGGGAGATCTATGCGATCGCAGTGGTTCGAATCGACGATGGATGCAGCCAACAGGCTTTTGCACGTGTTCATGGCACTGGCTCTGCTCGTCGCCAGTCTTCTCCTCGTCTGGCAGTTCGTCGCCGACGTAATTCAGACGCTCAACTCGGGGCAGGTGGCGCAGGGTTTCGCGCGGGCGCTGGGCAACCTGTTCGTCCTGTGGGTCCTGTCATCGCTCATCTCGGCTGAGGTGCGCTACATGCGTACCGGGCACTTCTCCGTGCTCGTGTTCATCGAGGCGGCGCTCATTACGTTGTTGCGGCAGCTCATTATCATCCCTGTGGAAAGTGCAGGCCATCTTGAATCGTCGGCGTGGACGTACGGGCTCATTACCGCCGCCGTTATTGCGGTGGCCTTGACTTATTACTTGGTGCGACGCACGTCGGCTTCCAACGACGATGATTGCTCATTGGACCGGGCGCCTTTGAGGTGACGCGGGAGCAGTGCAAGTCCGTCCAATCGTCCAGACGCGGTGTGCCCGCTGCCTAAATTACCCACAGCAGTTGCTGTATTGTCCGTCGTACGAGAGCTACCGCATTTTCAAAGGGCCGATTCAAGGCTGCGTTGACTGGGAAAGACTGCTTACGGTCGTAGCGAAAGACCGCACCGGGTCAGTCAGTTTGAAGCAGGTCGATTGAACGGCCGCTCTCCAGTTGAGGGACTTTGAAGGGACTCGTACTGTCATGCACAGTCCTGTACAGAGCGGAATAGTGGACCGTTGGGTCGGAACAAATATTAATGAAGTCAACGCGTTAGGCAGGACGACTTGGCTACGAATCAAGACCTCCAAATTCTTATCACACAGATTTTGTAACAGTTCTCCTCAAAAATTCCGCTTTACGAAATATTTGTTACTGAATCAGCGCGACCACCCAAAAAAAGGGTGGCAAATTCGCTAAGGCATTGATTTTCCTGTCGTGTCAGCGGACTGCAAATCCGTGTAGGCCGGTTCGATTCCGAACCCCGCCTCCAGAATTTTCTTTCTTCAATTTCAAAGCGTTATGTGATGCAGGTCTCCCGCGTCTGAACTTGCATTCGAAATGCAAAACGCGTTTATCGCCCGAAAGTACGCTCGAAATATCTTCAAGGCATTTGAAAATAGATTGGCCGGGGTGGCAGCAATTGGGTTTTTGCATGTGATGCGATTGCGTCGAGCGGAATATGGAGAGGGTGTTAGTGGCTACGCAAATCCGCGGATATTTGCCGCGGAATCAATGCGATGCACCTCAAATGGTGCATTTGACCGCAAGCTAAACCGGATTTGGCCACCTTTTCCGACATACCATACCGCGCCAAAGGTGCCACTGCGGACTGCAAGCCTGTTGCCGACGTCGCTGCTAAAGTCCCTTGAGGCGTTTACCGCCAGACCCTTGACGCCAGCGATTTCAAACTCCACCGCTTCCGCTTCGACGTTGCGGCACAGCGCCCGGAATTTTTCATTCATTGCGCGGCCTTCGGCCACGAAGTGTGCCTGCTCCGAGGGTGAAAAATTCATGACTTGTTGCCACGTGGCAAACTTAAAGCCACGCGTATCGAGAGCAGCAAGGTAAACGGCGGACCCGTCCATGTCCCAGCGCCACAGGTCACGGTCCTCGACGCGGAGGATGATTTCCGGCACGTCCGTATTCGGGTGAAAATACTCCCAAGCCAGGCGCGCGCCAGACTTGTGCATATCGAAGTGGACTTTGCCACAACGGCATTGAAAGTCGGTCATGGCT
>OMSW01000007.1 GCA_900290295.1 Burkholderiales bacterium | reverse complement strand
ATAGGCCAGACGCACGCCCATCTTCTTTAGCCGGCGACGCTCTTCCTTGCTGTCCGGCGCGCGCCGAGCGCCAGCCTTCAGGTCCGCGAAGAACTTGTTCCATGCCCGGGCCAGATGCTCGAAGGCCTGCGCGTGACTGTCGCGGTGCATGTCGAGGAGCCACGGAAATTGCGCGTACTTGATCTCATTGAACTGCTTTTTGAGACGCATCGCCGACGGCTTCCGCCCGGCTTCGTGCTGCCGGTTCCATTCGGCCAACCCCCAGTTCCAGGTAAAGCGGTTCGTGCCGGCGGCACGACAGAAATAGTCGCGCTGCGCGGACTTCGAAACGAGGGCAATTTTGTGCGTCAGCTGCATGGCACGCCTAGGACTTCGCTTTCGCCCAGGCCTGCTGCCTGTCCATTCGCAGGGCCTCGTCCAGTTTTTTTCGATAGTTCCGCAATCCGTACAGCCTCGAAGAAAAACAATGCACGATCGTCATCAGGTCCTGCACCATCTCCTGCTCGGGCGAGAGGCGCTCTTGGTTCAGCACGAGCAGCTCGCAGTCATTCGCGGCGGCCAAGTGCTCGAACCACTCGAAGCCAAACCGAGTTAGGCGATCGCGATGCGCCAAGACAAGCGTTTTGATCTCGCGTCGACCGATCGCGTCCGTCAGCTCTAGAAATCTCTTGCGCTTGAAGTTCAATCCGCCGCCGACCTCCTCGACAAACTCCGCATTCGCTAGTCCCCTTGCAACTACAAAGTCTTCCAGCACGCGCCGTTGATTAACTAGGTCCGGCTTCTGCGCGGCGCTGCAGACCCGGCAGTACACGACGATGCGCGTCGGCTCTGCCGCTCCCGCCCGCACGCCGATGAAGGCGCGAATCTGCGCCTCCGTATAAAGCCGACATACGCACAATTACTCACTATAGAGTACTTTTAATCGACATAGAGAAAGCTCCCTTGCAAGGGCAAGCAGTGAAGGGGTACCGGTAAAGGCACCGGGCCCGCTTTCGGCGCAAATCATACGCAAGCTCCGGCCGGATCCCGACCGTTGTCCCGCCTGGCGCACAGGAAGCCCGTGCCGCGCCGACGCCGCAATGAGTGACGCCGCCCTGCGGCGAGTCTATTATTGGCCATGAGCCATACGAGATTGCGTGAAAGGGGCTTCCGTGTCTGATGCTAATCGCCCGGGCGGCGCACTTTGCTGAAGCCGCGCTTTTACATTTTCGCCGCCGGCTTGCTGTGCGCACTTGCATGCGCTCCGGCGGCGGCGCAGTCCGTGGCGCTCACCGGCATCATGGGTGAGCGCGCCCTGCTCGTCATCGACGGCGCCGCGCCGGAGGTAGTGGCTCCGGGCGAGACGCGCGATGGCGTGACCGTGGTTTCTGCCGGCGGCGAAACCGCGGTGATCGATATTCACGGCCAGCGACAAACGCTGCGTGTCGGTGAAAGCCCGGTCAGCGTCGGTGGCAAGGACGGCAGCGCCAATGCGTCGCGGCTGGTGCTAAATGCCGGTAGTGGTGGCCACTTCCTCGGCACCGGCCAGATCAACGGCGTAACGGTGCGATTCATGGTTGATACCGGCGCGTCGAACGTGGTGATGGGTGCCGCCCAGGCGGAGGCGATCGGGCTCAATTACCGCTCCGGACCGCGGGACCAGGTCACCACCGCCAATGGCGTGACGCTCGCCTACCGGACCCAGTTGGACTCCGTCCGCATCGGCGAGGTGGAAGTCTTCAACGTTGCGGCGACGGTCGTGCCCGCGAACACGCCGGTCGTGCTGCTGGGTAACAGTTTCCTGGAGCGCTTCCGGATGAAGCAAGAGAACGATCTGCTGGTGCTCGAGAAGCGGTACTGAGCGCTTGGCTTCGTCGGCCGGGCCCGCTGCCCCGGCAATCGTGCTCACCACGCCGGCCGGGCTGATCTTCCGGATAGTGTTGTTGTTGGTATCGGTAACGTAGAGATCGCCGGCGCTATCCGTGGCGACGGCGCTGGGGCCGTCGAAGCGGGCCGCCGGCCCGGTCCCGTCGGCACTTCCGTTTACCCCCGCGGTGCCCGCGAGCGTGCTCACCGCCCCCGCAGGCGTGATCTTGCGGATGGTGTCGTTGCCGCTGTCGGCAATGAATACATTGCCCGCGCTGTCCGTGGCGATGCCGGTCGGTTCGTTAAAGCGCGCCGTCATACCGGCCCCGTCCGAGCTTCCTATGGCTCCCGGCGTCCCCGCCAGCGTGCTCACCATCCCCGCCGGCGTGATCTTGCGTACGATGCTGTCATCGGAATCGACCACATAAACATTGCCTGCTCGGTCAACGGCAATGCCCGTCGGACCGTGGAATTGCGCCACCGCGCCGAACCCGTCGGTGCTGCCGAAAATCCCGGCAACGCCGGCAAGCGTGCTCACGACGCCTGTCGGCGAAATCTTGCGGATGGTGTTATTGCCGCTGTCAGCTACATAGACATTGCCCGCGCGGTCGATGGCGACACCCTTGGGAGTGTTAAAGCTCGCCTCGGCACCGGCACCGTCGGCGCTTCCAAAGGCCTCTGCCGTACCGGCCAGCGTGCTCACGACTCCGGCCGGCGAAATCCTGCGGATGGTGCTGTTGCTGGTATCGGCAACCAACACGTTGCCCGCGCCATCCAAAGCAACAGCATGCGGCCAATTAAAGCGCGCGGCAGCTCCGGTATCGTCGGTGCTCCCTGTGCTCTCGGCCGTGCCCGCCACCGTGCTCACCGCACCGGCCGGCGTGATTCTGCGGATGGTGCTGTTGCGCATATCGGCGACATAAACATCACCGGCGCTGCCGACGGCAATGCCGTACGGGGCATTAAAGCTTGCTGCGGCCCCGTTGCCATCGACGCTGCCGGCAACAGCGACGTCCCAATGCGGGAGATCGGCTCGCAAATGTGCCGCCGCTACCTCGGCTCCCCTGGCACGGGCTCCTTCAGCGCCTGCGCCGCAAACGGTTGCCATCACCAAGGGCGCGGCAAGCAACAATCGGACCTGGGCGAATGCTGACCGGCGTTGCATTTTTCTCCGCAATTTATTTCCGGGATTTGCCCTGCCGATAATCGCACGATTCGGCAATTGCACCGGACAGGGCCCAGGAGTCGCAGGCAATTAGCAGGCGGCGCGAAATCGCCCCACCCGCGGAATCGGTCAAGTGCGCAGACGGATCCGACAAACGGCCGCCACGCCGCAAGGCGTGACGGTCACAATTTCCGGGAATGCCCGATCCGGCGGGCCGGCCCTTGCGGCCGGTCACGCCTTAATTGGCCTTCGCGACCAGCTTGAGCGGTGGATTGACCCAGTAGATGTCGACGCCGCGCAAGCGCGCGAGCCGTTCGACACGATTGACGTACGCCTCGTCGGTCACGGCTACCATCGCGACACTCGGGGGGCTCGATGGGCGCGGCCCAGGCTGCGCGCACCCGGTTGCGAGCAGCACACTGAACACGATCAGCAAGGACGGTTTCATGCGAGGCTCCTTTGCCCGGCTTCGCCATCTGCGCAGGCAATGGGTACTTTACTCGTCTGTAGCCCGCACACAATCCCCCGCCTGCAAGCATCCTGCCCAATTGCTGGCGCACAGCGTTGCCGCGGACGATTGTCCCGGAGACCATGATCGGCACCGGGCAAAGGGCCGGACACCCGCTGCCATAGCCGCGCCGAAGGTTCAGAATCGTGCTTTTCCGCAAGGAGTCCAGAAATGAAGATTGACGCTTCCCTTCTTCGTCGCGCCTTGCCACTGTTGCTTGCGCCCGTGCTCGGTACGGCGCCCGTTGCCGCGATAGCCGCTCTTGCCGTCGGGGCGGACGCGCCGGATTTCACCGCGCAAGCCGCGCTCGGTGGCAAGGCCTTCACGTTTTCCCTGGCGCAAGCGCTAAAGAAAGGACCGGTCGTCCTGTACTTCTATCCCAAGGCATTTACCAAGGGCTGCACGATCGAAGCACACAACTTCGCGGAGGCGAGCGAAAAATTCGCGGCACTTGGTGCAACCCTGATCGGCATGTCCAATGACGACATCGAGACGCTCAAGGAGTTCTCCGTCAAGGAATGCCGCAACAAGTTTGCCGTGGCCGCCGACGCGGGCGCGCACATCATGAAGCAATACGATGCGGCGCTGACGCTGCTGCCCAACACGGCCGACCGCATCTCCTACGTGATCAGTCCCGAGGGCAGGGTGATCTATGTGTATTCGAGCCTGAGCCCGGACAATCACGTGGAGAACACCCTAAGAGCGGTGCGGGATTGGCATGCCACGGTCAAGGCGCAGGAAGGCGTCGAACCCCAGGGTTCCTACTGAGACGAGGCCTGGCCGAAGTACGTCGCGCCATTCTTGCCGGCGCAGCGCATATCCCCTTTTCAGGCGCAAACGCGGCAATTTGCCGCTGCGCGGACCAGTGCGAAGCTGGGTTATTGCGCGGTGGCCGCATGCCAAGCACGCAGGTCGGCCACTGTCACGCCTTCCAGGCTTGGAACGATGCGCAGCGCGCCCGTGAAATCGTGGTGCGCTGTGAACGCGTTGGGCGTCACGATCGTCGGCAAGTCAGCCGCCCTGGCCGATTGCAGACCGTTGGCCGAATCCTCAAAGGCCAGGCAGTCAACGGCAGCCCGACCCATTCTCTGAAGCGCCTGCAGGTACGCCTGCGGATGGGGCTTCTTCCGGGGCGCCGTGACGGCGTCCTCGACTACCGGGAACGTGTGCCGCCAATCGGGCCCGATCGCCGATCGCATCAAGGCTTCGATGTTGGCCGGCGAGGTGGTGGTTACAATGGCCAGGCTCAACCCCTCTTTTTTGGCCGACTCGATCAACCGCAGCACGCCGGGTCGCATCTGCACGGCCCCGTCCTTGACCAGACGCTCGTAGTACGTGGTCTTGAGGTGGTGCAAGCGCTGCACCATGTCGGCCTGCGCGTCGGTGTCGATTGCCTTGGTGTCGCCACGCATCTCACGCCAGAAATGCATGATGCGCTCCTTGCCACCGGAGACCTCCAGTAGCCTCGTGTAGAGCGGTTCATCCCAGTGCCAGTCGAGTCCGGCTTCGGCAAAGGCGCGGTTAAAAGCGACGCGATGGGCACTCTCGGTGTCGGCAAGCGTACCGTCGACGTCGAAGAGCAGGGCGCGCATGGTTGTGGGCTTCACGGGATACTCCCAATGGTGCAGCAACGAAAGTGGCGTTAGCGTGCGGCGGGTGGGCGGAATCGTCGTGCGTCAACGCGTGAGCGAGAGAAACAGCTCCGGGAGCCGACGGGGCAATTGTTCCACATGGTCGATCACGGTCCAGCGGGTGCCGAAGATGCGCCCGACGTAGTCGTCGGCCTTCGCGTCAAGACTGATGCAGTGCGTATGCAGCCCCAAGGTATCGAGTTCACGGACGGCGCAGGCGGCATCGGCGTGCAGGTACAGCGGATCGTCAACGTCCACGTCGGCCGGCTGGCCGTCGGTGAGCACCAGAAGCAGCTTCTTGTCGGCCCGACGGCCACTCAGCAGATGGCCCGCATGACGCAGCGCCGCACCCATACGGGTGGAGTATGCGCCAAGCGTTGCCGCCAGGCGCGCCTTCGGCGTGGCGTCCCAGGATTCGGCAAAGCCCTTGATGTGGAGGTAGCGCACCTCATGCCGGGTATTGGAGTGAAAGCCCGCGATAGCCAGCTCGTCGCCCATCTGGCTGATGGCCCAGGCCAGCAACGCCACCGCGGCACGACTGATACTGAGCACGGTCTCGTCCGTGCCGGCTACGGCATCGTTGACCGAGTCCGAGAGATCCACCAGCAGCAGTACGGCGATGTCGCGTCCGTCGGTGCGCGTGCTCATGTGAATGCGCGGGTCCGGCTGGGCGCCTGCGCGCCAGTCGGTAATCGCGCGCACGGCCACGTCGAGGTCGAGTTCCGTACCCTCCTCCTGGTAGCGCAACCGCGTACGGTCCTGCGGCTTGATCAGGTCGAGCACGCGCTTGAGGTGCTTGGCCACGGGCGCATGGCGGCCGAGCAGTGTGTCGATGTCGGCCGGATCGCCGGCCGGCTGCAACGTGTCGTACACGCTGACCCAGTCGGGCCGGTAGCCGCGCGTGGCCTCGTCCCATTCGGGGTAATGGCGCGGCGGCAGCGCCGAATCCTCCATCCTGGGACTCGAGCGTCGATCCTCGAATTGGTCCTCCTCGTCGCCCGCCTCGATGTACGTCCAAAGGTGGCGATTGTCGTCGCGATAGTGCACCACCGTGTCCTCAAAGCGCATTCTGGCCTGCTGGTCGTCTTGACGCCGCGTACGGGCAGCCCACTGCAGCGCCAACGCCGCCACGTCCCGACTGGACGATTCGCCCTCGTGCAACAGGTCGAGAAAGCGCCCGCGAAACTCCAGCAAGACCGGATCGCGGTAGGGGTGCGCCGCATCGAGCAGGGCACGCGACATGCAAACCAGCCGGTGCCGAAGGCAGGACTCGCGCTGCGGGTCGCAGGCACCCTCGGCCGGCGCCGGGTGCATCGCAAGGAAGGCGCGGCGCAATCCCGGATAGCAGCGCAACGCCAGGTGGTCGACGCGACAGTCCTCGAAACTTTCCACGGCCAGGCGCTGCAGCGGGCTCAGGTTGTCGGCCACCAGAGGAAGGCTCCAGCGTCGATGCGCCGCCAGGTGGGCAAGGATGGCGCGGTAGCGCTCGAGCCCGCTAAGCCGAGTCCCCGGCTGCGGCATTGCGCCGTCACTGCCCACACGAATCTCAGCGGTCCGCGCAGTTGCCGGCGGGGAACCTTGCCAATCTTCGAGCACCTCGGGAAGTCGAAACCCGTCGGGCTGCGCGTACGGCAGCGTGATCGCAGCATCCCCGTCGCCCCCATCCGTCACGGGATACGGAATCAGTGCGACGTGCTCATTCCACAGACAGCGCAGCGTGAGCTCCAGGCGCCGCTCGACATCGACCAGCAGGGTGCCGTGGCGCTCGCGCTGCAACAGCGCACGACTGTCGGGCGTAGCCAGGGCGAAGAAATCGATCTGGCGCTGGGGATGCTGGCCGTACAGGCGAATGCCCTCGGACACCCAGCGCCGCAGGCCCTCAACTGGCACCATGCCGACCAGGGTCGGCGCTTGTCGCAGGAAGGTGGGCAAGCTGGGACTGGGCTCCGTGGTATGGCCCCCGTGAATCGAGATACTGGTGCGTTCCATCAGCTGGACCGCAATCGCGAGGTACTGCGTCAGTAGTTCGGGCGAGGGAAGGCGCCGCGCCACGGCGCCCAGGCTTTGCAGCAGGGGCACGATGGCCGGGCCATTGGGCGACTTCTGAAAGGCTTGTATCGCCCGATCCAGGGGCGCGAGCGAAGCCTCGCCAGCCCGGCCCGCGACGCTTGGCCAGATCTCCAGGAACACCAGCAGCGGCTCGACCCCACGACCGAGTTTGCCCAGCCTGCTTGCCTGCGCAAGGTAGGCATCCAGGCCGGTCGCGCTCAGCTTGCGCTGGGCTTCGTCCATGCATTCATCGAAGACATCGTCAACGGCGTCGAAGCGGCAATCGAGCCGGTCGCGCAGCTTCTGGTGGCGCAGCGGCGCACGTTCGGCGCGCGCCGTTCCCGGCCTGGTGCCGTACGTTGCAAAGGGCGTGGCCGGTGCACTCACGTCACAAGCACCCGAGGTCAGACGAGAACGGCGTCGATGGTGTGCTCCAGAGTCTCGCGGATCTCGGCATCGTCGGTGATAGGACGCACCATAGCCATCCGGCAGGCGTCACGCAGGGCAACGCCCTGGCGCACGAGGTTGCCGGCATAGACAATAAGACGGGTCGAGACGCCTTCGTCCAGACCGTGACCCTTGAGCCGACGTGCTGCCGCGGCCACCTGCACCAGCGCGCCAGCCTGATCGCTCCCGATGCCGGTCTCGCGCACGACGATCTGCGCTTCCAGCGCGGCCGTCGGGTAGTCGAAGTCGAGCGCGACAAAGCGCTGCCGTGTCGAGGTTTTCAGATCCTTCATCAGGCTCTGGTAGCCGGGGTTGTACGAGATGACCAGCTGGAAGTCCGGGTGTGCGCGCACCAGCTCGCCCTTTTTATCCAGCGGCAGCGTACGGCGATAGTCCGTGAGCGGGTGGATGACAACCGTTGTGTCCTGCCGCGCCTCCACGATCTCGTCAAGGTAGCAGATCGCACCGTGACGCGCCGCCATCGTGAGCGGGCCGTCCTGCCAGCGCGTGCCGCCAGGCTCGAGCAGGAAACGGCCGACCAGATCGGCCGCCGTCATGTCCTCATTGCAAGCGACCGTGACGAGCGGTCGACCAAGCTTCCAGGCCGCGTACTCGATAAAGCGCGACTTGCCGCAGCCGGTGGGTCCCTTCACCATCACCGGCAGGCGCGCGGCATATGCGGCCACGAACAGCGCGACCTCGTCGGCCTGCGGCGCGTAGTACGGCTCTTCCGTAATACGCCAATCGTCAAGTGAACTCATGAGCACCCCCGGTTCGTCCGATACGTCGTGCCCATCCCGGCCCCCGCAACGGGGGCCGGGTATGGCCTTGCGATTCGGACAGGCTTAGCGATGCCGGCCGCGCAGCTTGTCGCGCCAGCCGGGGAACAGGCCGTCGGCATCCTTGGGGAACGAGTCGAAAGCGCGCGCGAATTCGCGATGCTCCTTTGCCCATTCGATGGGGTCGGCCTTGGCCTTCCAGCAATCGTATGCCTGGCGCAGCGACTTCGCACCGTCGCCCGGCGAGTCGATGTGGCCGTACGAGCCCCCACCTGCCGTATTGATGACGTTGCCGTGACCCAGGTTCTCGAAGAAACCGGGCAGGCGCAGCGCGTTCATGCCGCCGGAAATGATGGGGGTCGTCGGTTTCATGCCCAGCCATTCCTGGTGGTAGGCAGGACCGTCGTAACTGTCGCGCTCGATGATGTAGGCGATTGCGCGGTCGTCCTTCTCGCCTTCCATCTTGCCGTATCCCATCGTCCCGACGTGAATACCCGAGGCGCCCTGCAGCCGGCTCATCTTGGCCAGCACGTAGGCCGTGTAGCCGCGCTTGGCGCTCGGAGAGGTGATCGCGCCGTGGCCTGCACGGTGGTAGTGCAGATACTGGTTGGGGAAGCTGCGCCGCGCCGTGGTGATCATGCCGGGACCGCCCACGTAACCGTCGACCAGGAAGGCCACCTTGTCCGCGTCGGGCCCGAACTCCGAGAGGATGTATTCGCCGCGTGCCAGCATCTCGTAATGGTCGTCGGCCGTGATGTTTGCCGAAAAGATCTTGGCCTCACCGGTCTCGTCCATCGCGCGCTTCATCGCGTCGTAGACGAGCGGAATGGTCTTATTCATCGGCGAGAAGACCTGGTTGCCCTGGGGCTCGTCATTCTTGATGAAATCGCCGCCCAGCCAGAACTCGTAGGCCGCCCGGGCAAACGGCTCCGGCCGCAGGCCCAGCTTGGGTTTGATGATGGTGCCGGAGATGTATCCGCCGTTCGTCACCGGCCGGCCAAGAATGCGCCAGAGGTCCGTGATGTCCTTGCTCGGCCCGTCAAACAGTTGCAGTGCGCGTGGCGGCACATAAAAGTCGTACATCTTGGCGTGCTGGATGTCGCCCATGCCCTGGTTGTTGCCGATCGCTAGCGTCAGGAACGAGACCATCATCATTCGGCCGTCGATGATGTTGCGATCGAACAAGTCGATTGGGTAGGCAATTCGCATCTCCTCGGTGGCCTCGTCGATCTGATACACGAGCGCGTCGACCCCCTTGGTGAACTCATCGGTGGTTGAAACCTCGACGTTCGTGCCAGTGGAGGATTCGGCCGCAAAGTGAGCGGCCGCTTCCAAGTAGCCGGTACCCGCCTTCGGTTTCATCTTGTAGGCAACGAGGATGTGCCGACCGCCGCGGACGAGTTCGTCTTCACGCAGGCTAAGGTCGGAATAACGGTTGGACTGGTCCATGAAAGTTCCTTCGTTCGTTGGGAGTTAGTCTGGCCTGCACTGTAGGGGACTTAATTGATAAGCACAATTAAACAATTTTGAATAAATGGTTCAGCTTTTCTTAATTATTTACGCATTGCCTATGTTCCAGGCAATGGACGTCCAAATCCAGCTCGACGGGTCCTCCGACGCTTGGGCATAAATCCGGTTCCACGCCCGATATTGGCGTCCGGTACCCTCGGCGAGGATCGAGCAGCCTGCCCAGCCTCATCGCGTGCGTCGACGATCATACGAGCGCGCTTGAACCTTTTGTTTGTCGTGGGGCAATAAGCCGTCAAAGCGGTACGGAACTTCCGCCGGCCGTGCAGCAGATAGAGCTGGCGCGTGGCGCTCACGGGGTGCCGCCGGGACCACGTACTCTGACTCTCAGGGCTTGAGGGCGCGATAGAGGAACGGCAGGCTCAGGTCCATCCGGTAATCGATGCCCGAGTGGGTGTCATTGAATTCCTCGTAGCGGTGGGCGATGCGGTGTTGCGCCAGGCGCTTGGACAGGATGCGGGCGCCGTAATGCAGGTGGTACTGGTCACGCCAGCCGCAATCGATGTAGATCCCTTTTAAGGTACGTAACGCATCGGCGTGCTGGCGCACCAGGAATATCGGGTCGCTCTTGCGCCAGCGCTCCCAGCGGGCAGCGAGCAGTTCGCCGGTTTCCATGTTGAAAGGGATGCGAAATCCGTTGGCGACCTTGGGGTCTGGATCGTAGGTGGCGGCCATGCATAAATTCATCAGACAATGGACTTCGGCCGGCGAAGGTCTGTCCTTGGCGTGAAAGGCATCGACAAACCGCCGCACCCGCCCGTCGTCGATGCCCGCCTCGACCCCGCGCTCGTTGCGGCGCACGTCGGTCGGCCCGGGCTTGCGGGCAGGCTTGCGATAGCGGGCAAGTTCGTCGAGCGTGTTGGGCCAGTCGGCATGGTAGACGAAGTCAAAGTAGCAATCGCCCGAGTGGTCGGCGACCGCGCCCCAGTAGCGCGCGTACTTCATGCCATGAATGATCGCCCCGTAGCCGCCAGAGGACTTGCCGAAACAGCCGCGATGCTCGCGTGCGGCCAAGCTGCGGAACTCACGATCGATGAAGCCAATGAGCTCGCGCGTCAGGTAATCGGCGTAATTACCGATCGCCGAGGAGTTGACGTACTGGTTGCCACCCAGCCGCGTGAAGCAATCGGGAAACACGATGATCGCAGGACCCATGCGCTTTTCATGCACCAGGCGCTCGGCCTTTTCGGCGACGTTTTCCTCGAAGGCGCGCCAGTTGACGTGGGCCGTGCCGGCAGTCGTGTACCCGACCAGGTCAAAGAGCACCGGGAAGCGCCGGCCCAGCCCGCGGGTAGTGGAGCTGTCGTACTGTGGCGGCAACCAGACCGGGAATCGGCGCACGTGCGGATCGCCGAGCGGATTGTCCGCGAGGATCCGGGAGACATGTTCCACCAACACGACTCTGCCCGGCGCGACACCGCGAATCTTCGCGATCATGAGTTTGGCGAACTCGAAAGGGCTTGCAGCGCTTGCGCTCTCATCGCGAGCCGGCGCAAGGAATTGAAAAGGCCCCGCTTGCGGGGCCTTTCCGAGCCTCCGGCGAGCACAGATCTGTTTGGCGCCTGCTCACTCGGGTCTCTGGCGCATCGGAAGAAACGCCAGTCATCAACCGGTAGGTACCGGCTTCGAAATCATTTTATGCACGCTCGATTGCACACGTCAATGATCGGGATCACCAACTTTGATGCATATCACGCATTTCCGCACCGCGGCCGACAACATGCGCGGCAATAATCAGCGCATAGTGCTAGCGTTCGTCCCTGCGCCTGCTGCCGATACCAGTACGGGGTCGGTTCGGTAATGCTCCGGGTACAGTTGCTCCAGGCTGCGCACCTTGGGCAGGTCATAGTGCGCGATATAGCTGTTGTCCGGGTGCAGCGTCGCAAAGTCCTGGTGGTATGCCTCGGCAGAATAAAAACCTTGCAGCGGATCGATGCGCGTGGCGATCTTGCGCCCGAAAACGCCCGCCTGGTCGAGCTGACGGACATAGCCCTCGGCAATACGCTTTTGCTCGTCGTTGAGCGTAAAGATCTCGGAGCGGTATTGCGTACCGAAGTCCGGACCCTGGCGATCGATCTGCGTCGGATCATGCGCCACCGAAAAAAAGATGCGCAATATGGTGCCGTAGCTCACGACGCTCGGATCGAAGGTGATCTGCACGGACTCGGCGTGGCCGGTTCGGCCCGTACTGACGGTCTCGTATTCGGCGGTCGATTGTGCTCCGCCCGCGTACCCCGATACCGCGCGCTGCACGCCCTTGACATGCTGGAATACCTTTTGCACGCCCCAGAAGCATCCACCGGCCAGCACCGCCGTCTCTGACGCGTGTGTCGGCGCAACGGCTTCGTCGACCACCGGTGCCGGTATCGGGGTCGCCGACTCGGCGCACGAGGCCACGACCGGTGTCAGTGCGGCCAGCACCGTGGCCAGTAGCGTGACTGCATAGGGCCGCGCGCCAGCGGCTGGCCCGACGCGCACGTTCCTTGCACCAAACAAAGAAGCGTTCATGATTGCCCTCCCGCGGGTTGGAATGTCAGCGCTAGACCGTTCATGCAATACCGCAAGCCCGTGGGCGGCGGACCGTCATCGAAGACGTGCCCCAGGTGCCCGCCGCAGCGCCGGCAGTGCACCTCCGTGCGTACCATCCCCAGCGTGCTGTCCTCGGTGGTTGCTACCGCGTTCTCGAGCGGCTGCCAGAAACTCGGCCAACCCGTGCCGCTGTCGAATTTCGTGGTCGACGAAAACAGCGCCAGCGCGCAGCCGGCACAGGAGAAAGTGCCGCGGCGCTTCTCGTGATTGAGCGGACTCGTAAAGGCCCGCTCGGTTCCTTCCTGGCGCAATATCGCGTACTGCTGCTGCGTCAGCAGCGCGCGCCATTGCTCGTCGGTGTGCTCCACCTCAAAGTGGCTCGTCGTGGACGCCGGCCGGGACAGCGTCTGTCCACGCACAAGGCGGCCCAGACCCAATGCGGCAAGAACACTCGAGCCTGCCACAAACCAATGCCGTCTTCCCATGATCATCACCATCTCCGAAGTGACGTCCCGTTGATCGTTTGACGGCCGATGATCGCCCTGCCGTCACGGTCTCGAACACGTCTTGTGGAGCATTAGTCGCGGATCGGGCGCAAACATTACATCCGCACAGCACCCCGGAGCCGAAAATCGCGCCAGCCCACGCCGTCGGCCTTGCGCCGATCCGATCACGCCCCGAGGCCGACCCGGCGTTTACGCCTTCGCGACCGCGTCGAACGAGTCCCCGAGAATACGCATTCCCTCATCGAGGATTTCGTCCGATGCCGTCAACGGAACGAGCACGCGGATGATGTTGTTGTACGGACCGCAGGGGAGCAGGATCAGGCCGCGGCGCGCAGCTTCGCCAACCAGGCGCTTTGCGAGTTCCGCATCCGGTGCATCGAGCCTGCCGTTCTCGAACAATTCCATCGCCACCATGGCGCCGAGCCCGCGCACGTCGCCGACCGAGTCGTGCTTGCGCGCGATCGCCTCCAGGCCCGCGCGCAACCGCGCGCCGACCGCGCGGGCGCGTGGCAACAGCTTTTCCTTCTCGAAGACCTTGAGGACTTCCAGCGCCGCGACGGCCGACAGCGGATTGCCCCCAAAGGTGCCGCCCAGGCCACCGGGGTTCGGGGCATCCATGATGTCGGCGCGGCCGATCACGGCGGAAATCGGGAAGCCACCGGCCATGGACTTGGCCATGGTGATGAGGTCCGGAACCACTCCGGAATGCTCGATCGCGAACCACGTCCCGGTGCGTCCCGCACCGCTCTGGATCTCGTCGGCGATGAGCACGATGCCGTGGCGATCGCACAGGGCGCGCAAGGCGTGCAGGAACTCGAACGGGGCGATGTAAAAGCCTCCCTCCCCCTGCACCGGCTCGACGATGATGGCGGCAACGCGTTCGGGCTCAATATCGTTCTTGAACAGTTGCTCGATCGAGGCCAGCGCATCGGCAATGCTGACGCCGAACAAAGCATTGGGAAAGCGCGCGTGGAAGACCTCGGCCGGAAAGGGTCCGAATCCCGTCTTGTAGGGCGCGACCTTGCCGGTAAGCGACAAGGTCATCATGGTGCGCCCGTGGAAGGCGCCCCCGAACGCGATCACGCCCGAGCGCTTGGTGTGTGCACGCGCGATCTTGATCGCATTTTCCACGGCCTCGGCGCCGGTCGAAAGAAAGTACGATTTCTTCGGCGCCGGTCCGGGCGCCAGGGCGTTGAGGCGCTCGGCCAATTCCACCAGGGGCTCGTACGCCAGCACCTGGAAACAGGTGTGCGTCACGCGATCGAGCTGCGCCTTGACCGCTGCTACGATCTGCGGGTGGCGGTGGCCGGTGTTGAGCACGGCGATCCCGCCGGCAAAGTCGATGTAACGCCGACCTTCTACGTCCCAGACCTCCGCATTGAGTGCACGATCGACGAATATCTCGTGCACCTGTCCCGAACCACGGGGCATCGCCGCCCGGCGGCGCGCCATCAAGGCCGCATTGCTGCTTTGGGCTCCGGTGACGGGGGATTCGCGTTTCATGCTGCCTCCCTGGCGGGCTGCCGGACGCGCTCCCGCGCTTCGCGCGGCCGGGCCGGACTACCCGATTTTTCTCGTGAAGCACGATTGTAGTCTTGCCCGCCGCGAGCGCACCGGCCCGCGGCGCCCGTTGCGCGTTGGCCCCCGGAGCGAGGCGCAAATCCGCAGTTGGACACCGCGCATTCGACGAATTCGCCACTGATCTCGCGCTTGCTGTGCCGGATGACGCCAGGAGACGCTAATCCGGTTACACGATCTTGCAAATATTTTCCAATAAATACCACGCGATCGCCTGCGTTTGCCGCGCGTAGCCCTTAGTATCGGCGTCCTGAGCCCCACAGTTCCCCCGTCACGCCTGCGGTTTTTTCCGGCATGATGCG
Source organism: Burkholderiales bacterium (assembly GCA_900290295.1). GTDB lineage: Bacteria > Pseudomonadota > Gammaproteobacteria > Burkholderiales > Burkholderiaceae_F > GJ-E10. Next base: position 18,405 of record OMSW01000007.1, on the reverse strand, counting down.
GCGCTCGTGAACGATTCCGGAAAGGTTGCGCGTTGAATATTTCTCGCCTGCTCTCCACGTTGCCGGCCTGGCGCCCGGTGCTTCTTCGCCGCACGTCCTCGCACAGGCCGCGCTCGCCACTGGTATCCGACCACGCTTTGTTCGCGGCAACTCTGGCGCTGGGCGCGATGGCGGCGCTGACCGCGGTCCCGGCCCGCGCCACGCTGGGCGAGGATGTCAAGACCGTGGAGGTCGACCGTCAGCAGGTGCGCGCGGCCGCGCAGGTCAGGACTCTTTCCAAGTTCACGGTCCATGATCTGCAGTCGCCCGGCGGCGCGATCGTGCACGAATACATTTCCCCTGCCGGCGTGGTCTTCGGCGTGTCCTGGGGCGGCCGCTCCCTGCCGAACCTGCGCCAGCTCCTGGGCGCGCACTTCGACACCTTTACCAGCTCACCGAATCGCCAGGAGGGCGGACGCGGGCACCTGGTTGTGCGCGAGGGCAAGCTGTTTGTCGAATCCAGTGGCCATATGCGCTCGTTCCATGGCCGTGCTTATCTGACCGATGCCCTACCGACCGGAGTCAGCGTTGATGACATCAAGTAAATCGGAATCTTCCATGATGCTGCGTGGAGGCTTGATCGCGGTTCTTGCGGCGCTTACGCTAAGCGCGCTGGTCGTCTCTTGTGGCGGCAGCGGTGGGTCCGGGTCCGGTTCCGGCAGCATCGGTGGCAGCAGCGATCCCGGCGCGGCCGTAGCGGCCTGCGAAGCCCGTCTTCCCCAACTGAATACGACGGGATTGGCCAGCAACGAGGCATCGATCGTCGTCGATAAGGGCCCCTGCGCCTACAACACTTCGACCGGGACCGCGTCCACCATTGGGTCGGTCAATATCGCCTTCACCAGCGTGACCGTCTGCATTCCGGGAACCAGCACCTGCCAGACAATCGATCACATCATGGTCGATACCGGATCCTCCGGACTGCGCATCATGTCCTCGACCCTGAATTCCAACATGTCGCTGCCGCCAGTGACAAACGCCGGTGAACCGCTCATCGAATGCGGGCAATTCGCCGACGGCTATACCTGGGGATCGGTGCGAACAGCGAACGTTTCGATCGGGGGACCGCCGAATGCCAGTGGTTTTTTTACCGGGGAAACGGCGAACAACGTCAACGTGCAGGTCATCGGTGATGCGAGCGCCTATACAACGCCGGGCGCCTGTTCCGGCACCGGGAACGCCCTGAACGACGTTGCTTCCTTCGGTGCCAACGGTATTCTGGGGGTCGGACTGTTCGTCAACGATTGTTCCACGACGACCGCCTGCATTGAGGCCGATTTGCTTTCCCCCTTGTACTACGAGTGCACTGCGAATTCCGGCTGCGCTTCCTACGATGCTGCTGTCACCCAGCAGGTGTCCAATCCGGTGGCCTCGTTTGCGGCGGACAATACCGGGGAAGTTATGAATTTACCCGCCGTGACCGTTGCGTCCGGCGAGCAGAACGTCTACGGAACGCTGGTCTTCCTCGATGTGAGCGCTGGTACCACGGATATTTCCACTTCACCCACACAGATCTACTTTGCCGACGGCTACGGCGACTTCTACAGCGCCATTACGAGTGCGAACGACGGGTACACCGCTACGGCCACGATATGTTCCAACAGCTTCATCGACAGCGGTTCGAATGGCTTTTTCATTCCAACAAGCTCGGTGAATATTCCCTTCGATCCAAATCCGACTCCGAACATCGGCTGGTTCACTCCGTCGGGAACCGTGAACCTTACGGCGGGCATCAGCAGTGCAAACACCACCACCATTCCGGGGACACCGCAAACCACGATTGCGTTCAGCATTGCCAATGCCGACACCGTTCTGTTCCCGGCAAATGGTGGCGCCAATACGGCGTTCAACAATCTGGGCGGCCCGAGCGGCGGGACTTGTGACACAACCGTCAGTGGCTCCCAGCCGGCAAACACCTCCACCACGGGTATCGATTGGGGTCTTCCGTTCTTCTTTGGCAGGCCCATATACGTCGCGCTGGAAACGACGCAACTGACCGTTTCCCCTAATACCTACTTCGGGCCCTTCTGGGCCTTCTGATGCGGGGGGACGGCGGTTTTTCCGGCCGCCTACGTTCTGCCGGCGTATACGGCCCAGAGGTGTGCCAGGTCGGCGGTGCCGTCGTTGCCCTGCACGGTGCGCAGCATCTGGACGGCCTTGGCCTTTTCCCCGGCCAGGTAGTAGGCGATCCCCAGAAGCAGCTTGGCATCCTCCGGATGCTTGAGTCCGCCCTTGCGCAGGCCCTGCTCCATCAATGACAGGCCGCGATCGAACTTGCCGTTTAGCACGTAGTTGTAGCCTTCGTTGACCAAGCCATCGCCGCTCTTGGCCTTTTCTGCTTCCACGTCGGCCTGCCCCAGCGCCTTGAGGTCCTCCGCCGCATCGTGGTTGACCTTGATCTGCAGCCGCTTGTGGCGCTCGGCCTCCGCACCCTTGCCAAGGATGCCGGCCGCGTACCCCTGGTCGACCACCTTCTTGGCCTCGGCCGGAAACCCGGCCTCCAGCGCCAACTGTCCCATTTCCATGAAATCGGATTCGCGCTTCAGTTCCCCCAGCGCCAGCTGCAGGCGCAGCAAATCGAGTTCCAGGCGCTCCGGGAAGCCATTTCGGTGCACCAGGTGGCTGATGGCCAGCTCCCAGTACTCCTTCTTCGGATACGAGACCAGGAGCTTTTCGAGCATTGCGCTCGAGCCCGCCGCATTGCCCAGCTTCTGATAGCAGGTCAGCAACAGCTGCAGGTGTACTTCGCTGGTCGTGCGCCCAGCCTTCTCGTCGGCCTCGATGAGCGCCTTGAGCTCCGTGGCCGCCGCGCTGAACTCATTGTTCAGGTAGTACGAATTAATCAGCAGGTCCTGAACGGTGGGGTCCGTGCCACCATCCTTGATGTAACGGGCCGCCCAGCTTGCCGACTTGGCGTAGTTTTTGAGCTTGAAGTACGTTCCGGCGATGGCCTGGATGATCCGCAGCTGCTCGGCCGCGGGCACGCGCCCGCTGGCAACCACCGCTTCAAAGGAGGTCGCCGCCAGTTGATCGTCACCATCGTTGGCCGCCGCCGAGCCGCGCATGCGGTCGATGATGTAATTCTCGTAGGCGGTACGGTTGGGAACTGCCTCGGCCTCGTGGATCTTAGCCAGCGCCTCTTTGAATTTTTTCTCCTTCATCAGGTCCTGGGCGGCCTGCAGCGGCTTGCCCACTTCCTCGCGTACCGTCTCCTTGGGCGCAGCGCCCGTGGCCGGGGCATCGTCGGCGCGGACCTCCTGCATTCCCAGTCCCAGGCTGAGCACGAGCAAGAGCACCAGCGGCCCGGCGGCGCGCACCGATTGCACACGAAAGCGCATAACAGACCTTTCCACTATAGGAACTGTTCGTTGCCCACCAGGCCAATTTTCTGGACGCCGATGCGCTGCGCCGATGCCATGACCTCGGCCACGTACTTGTAGGTCGCCAGCTTGTTCGGGCGCAGGTGAACCTCGGGCTGGTCGGGCTGCTCGGCCACCGAGCGCAGGTGCTCCTCCAGGCTCGCGCGGTTGGGAACCAACTCCCCATCCCAGTAGACCGTGCCGTCAAAGTCAACGTCGATCGACACCACCACCGGCGGCGCTGGCGGCGGCGGGGGGTGGCCAACCGGCATGTTCAGATTGACCGAGTGCAGCTGGATCGGGATCGTGATGATCAGCATGATGAGCAGCACCAGCATCACATCGATCAGCGGCGTGGTGTTGATATCGACCATCACGTCCGGATCGTTGGGATTGCCCCCAGTACCGACTTGCATTGCCATGAATGCTTCCTTCCGTTCCGTACGCTATCTGCGGCCCTTAGCCGCCGGCATTATTGGCCGGCGGCTCCAGGATGAATCCGACCTTGACGATGCTGGCGCGCTGGCAATCAAAGACGACACGGCCGATCGACTCATAGCGAGCGCCCAGATCGCCGCGGATGTGTACCTCCGGCTGCGGATCCTTGACCGCCTCCTTCTTCAGGCGCGCGACCAGCTTCTCGTTGTCCGTAATGAGCTCCTGGCCCCAGAAGACATCACCCTCCTTGTTCACCGAGATCGTGATGTTTTCCGGCTTGGTCTTGCGAGGCTGATTGCGCTCCTTGGGTAGATTCACCGCGATGTCGTGCAAAACCACCGGGATCGTGATCAGGAAAATGATCAGCAAGACCAGCATCACATCGACCAGCGGCGTCGTGTTAATCGTCGAGACGACTTCGTCCTCGTCCGAGCTCTCCTGGCCAACATTCATCGCCATGATCGACTCCCCGTGCGCCTGTTGCGCTTAGCCACCGGCCTTGCCGGGCTGGCCCAGCAACACTAGGTGCAGGTCCGCGCCAAAGGAGCGCACGTTCTCCATCGCCACCTTGTTGCGCCGTACTAGGAAGTTGTAACCCAGCACCGCCGGCACCGCCACCGCCAGACCGAATGCGGTCATGATCAGCGCCTCGCCGACCGGGCCCGCAACCTTGTCAATGGAGGCCTGCCCGGCAATGCCGATGGCCGTCAACGCGTGGTAGATGCCCCACACCGTTCCAAACAGGCCAACAAAGGGCGCCGTCGAGCCGACCGTGGCCAAAAACGCCAGCCCGTCCTGCAGCCGGCTCTGGATGTTGTCCATCGCACGCTGAATCGACATCAAGATCCAGGTATTGAGGTCGATGCGCTCGGGCAGCGCCCCCACATGCTTGCCGGTGGAGCCCAGGCCCGTCTCGGCGATGTAGCGAAACGGACTGCCCTCGGCCAGCGTAGCGATGCCGTCCGACACTGTGCCCGCCGACCAGAAGCTCTTGCGCGCCTTGCCGGCCTGCCCCATGAGCTTGAACTGCTCGAAGAACTTGGTAAACATGATGTACCAGCTCCCCAGCGACATCAGCACCAGGATGATCAAGGTGCCCTTGGATACAAAGTCGCCACCCTTCCACAGCGCATCCAGGCCGTACGGGTTCTCGACCACTTCCTTGCTAGTTTCGGCAACCGGGGGCGGGGCCACCGGGACCGCGGCCGCGTCCTTGGCCGGCTCGGTCGACTGCGCCAACGCCGTTTGCGCCAATGCGCCAAGGCCCGCCGCGGTGCCGGCGCCAATCATCACCGTCGCCAGTACGGCGATCCAACGTTTGCCAAACAACATACCCCCTCCTTCGAACATGTACGGTCCCGTTCCCAAGAAAACCTAGTCCCGCAAAGTAAATGTGTACGCCTGGCTAGTCCAGCTGGCCTGCGGGTGCCCGTCAACAATCGAGGGCTTGAATGGGCAAGTCAAAATCCAGCTCTTGGCCGATTCGTCCAGCCTCGCATATCCGCTCGAACGCGAAACCTCCACCTTGCTGGCCGTCCCGTTGGCATCGACCTGAACGTGCAATACCAGGGTTCCCGATTCCTGATTGCGCCGCGAGGCCATCGGGTATTGCGGCTCGGGCGTTGGGCATTTACCGCGATCGAGCGAGGCCGGCGTGGACGGCCGCGTCGACGGCCCCGGCTTGCTGATCGGCGTCATCGGCGCCGACATCGGCGGCGGCGTTTTGGTCGTGACGGCCGTGATCGTGTTTTGCACCGGCGGGGGAACCGCAATCTGGATCTCCGGCGGCGGAATGAACGGCGGCGGCGGCACCGTGATCTTAGGAGGGGGCGGCGGCGGGGCCTCCGGCGGCGGCGGGGCCTTGCGCTCCTCCACGATCTTGGTCTCGATCGGCTTCTTAATCACATCGATGACCTTGCGCGCCAGTCCATTGACCAAGGCGTAAATGACAATCACGTGCAATAGGACCACCAGCAAAAAACCAATCACGTGCCGTGCCGGGTCGCGCTGCTGCTGCGCATAGTCCATCCCACATGCCTCCCGAACGCTAGGTCCCGTAACCGCATCTTCTGCACCGTCGCGCGCGCTTCTTTGCCTGACTCCGGGCTCGTCGACGGTCGCAAACCGCGAACATTAGCCGAATATCCACCCGGGCGCACAGATGCAATTGCAAACGATTGCTATTGCAATGACGCGAACAGGGGTTTTTGCCGGAATCTGCTGCCGCAGTTGGTTTCGTAAGGCGATCGGCATAGGGCCACCCAGAGGCTCGCGCACAGGGTTGCGCGCGACCCACGCAGTCGTTTGCAGGCCCTGGTGCTTGGCCTCGACGGTTTCCATAGACAAGCGCTCTTGCAGCGAGACGGGCAAACCACTTCGCGAGCTGCGCTATTCTTCTGCTTCCCGCTCTATACGCTGCCGGTACCGGCAGTTTGGAAATCGGAGCCGAACATGTTGCAACGCATAAGCCCGATGCCGCCGCTCGATGATGGTGGCCTGCTCAAGAGCCAGGCGTTTATTGACGGTGCCTGGGTGGACGGATCGAATGGGCACTTTGCCGTGGTAAACCCGGCGGACGGCAAGCCGATCGCCCAGGTTGCCAACTGCGATGCAGCGCAAACGCAGCAAGCCATTGCCGCGGCCGAGCGCGCCTACCCGGCGTGGCGCGCCAAGACCGCAAAGGAGCGTTCGGTTCTGCTACGCCGGTGGAACGATCTTGCACTGGCGGCCGCGGAGGACCTGGCAAAGATCCTCACCGTGGAGCAGGGCAAGCCCCTGGTCGAGGCGCGCGGCGAGATCGCCTACGGCATGAGCTTTGTGGAGTGGTTTGCCGAGGAGGCCCGGCGCGTGTACGGCGAGACGATCCCCTCGCCATGGCCCGACCGGCGGCTGCTGGCATTGCGCGAGCCGATCGGCGTCTGTGCCGCGATCACGCCATGGAACTTTCCCAGCGGGATGATCACGCGCAAGATCGCCCCGGCGCTGGCGGCCGGTTGCACCGTAGTGGTCAAGCCGGCCGAGCAAACGCCGCTCTCGGCGCTCGCCCTGGCCGAGTTGGCGCTGCGCGCAGGCTTTCCGCCCGGCGTCATCAACGTAGTGACGGCCGATGCGGACCAAAGCATCGTGGTCGGCAAGGCCCTGTGCGACTCGCCCGTCGTGCGCAAGCTCTCGTTCACCGGTTCTACCGCGGTCGGGCGCATCCTGATGCAGCAGTGCTCGCCGACGCTAAAGAAGCTCTCCCTGGAGCTTGGCGGCAACGCCCCGTTCATTGTCTTTGAGGATGCGGATATCGATGCCGCGGTCGAAGGTGCGCTGGCTTCCAAGTACCGCAATACCGGCCAGACCTGCGTTTGCACGAACCGCTTCTTCGCGCATGAAAAAATCTATGAACCGTTTGTCGCCAAGCTCGCGGCCCGCGCGTCCGAACTCAAGGTGGGTCCAGGACTGGAGGCCGGCGTGCAGCAAGGCCCGCTCATCGATGCGGCCGCCCTCGAAAAAGTCGAAGCGCACGTAGCCGACGCACTCGCCAAGGGCGCCAAGATCGAAACCGGTGGCCGCCGGCATCGCCTGGGCGGAACGTTTTTCGAGCCCACGGTGCTCTCCGGCGTGCGCGATACCATGCGGGTGGCGCAGGAAGAAACCTTCGGCCCGGTCGCACCGGTATTTTCCTTTCGCAGCGACGACGAGGCGATAGCCGCCGCCAATTCCGTCGAATCCGGGCTGGCAGCGTACTTCTATGCGCGCGACGTAGGCCGCGTTTTGCGTTACGCCGAGCGGCTCGAGTACGGCATGGTGGGCGTCAATGTCGGGCTCATGACAACCGAGGTTGCACCCTTTGGCGGGGTCAAGCAATCGGGCTATGGCCGCGAAGGCTCGCACCTCGGCATCGACGAGTACCTGACGGTCAAGTACGTCTGCATCGGCATGTAAGGTCCGCATCCACCAAAAGCACCTGGCACTTGGGGGCAGACGTCGTCACGGGCGGCGTCTTGAACCGGTGGCGGAATCGCCCGCACGCGGATAAGAGACCGGTGGCAGTGCTTCAAATGCCGGCCTGGCCAGCGGCATGATGAACACCGGCTCGGCCCTGGCGGCCAACATAAGGCCGGTGCTGTCCTGCGTGATTATTGAGAGGTTTGGCAACGGGGAAATGCCATTCGTCGGCAGCATGATCCTGTGGGCTTGGGCGTCGTGCTGGAATTTCGAATGCGGCCCGAGAAAATGTTCGGGACCTTGCCGCTCGCGGTGCAAGCCTCTAGGAGCACGCCTGCATAAACGCAATGAGCGGCAACTTGGACGATCCGATGGAACGACCTCTCCCGGTTATTGGGCGACGCGCTCGGGTTGGGCGTCGAGCGGGGAAACGCGCCGTCACACCTGGTTCAAGTGCTGTTCGAATTCGTCCAAGGGCAGTGGTTTGCCAAAGAAATAGCCTTGCAGGAAATCGCAGCGGTGCACCGTGTTCAGGAAGTAGCACTGCACATCGGTCTCCACGCCCTCGGCAACGACCTTGAGTCCGAGGTTATGCGCTAGACCTATCGTCGCGGCGCAGATGGATGCGTCGCTATCGTCCGATTCCAGGCCGCTGACAAAGGATCTGTCGATCTTTAATTGGTCCAGGGGAAGCCGCTTGAGGTAGGACAGCGAGGAGTAACCGGTGCCGAAGTCATCGAGCGAAAATCCGATGCCCTTGGCGGCAAGCGCCGTCATCTTGGCGATGGTGTCTTCCACGTCGTCTACAAACAGGCTCTCTGTCAGTTCGAGCTTGAGCCGTTTCGGGTCGGCGCCACATTGCTGCACGATCGCGAGCACTTCCGGCACGAAATCCGCCTGACGGATTTGTAGGGCGCTGATATTGACCGCCAGAGTGAGGTCGGCCCGTTCCGGCCGGCATGCCCAACTTGCAAGCTGGGCACACGCGGTTTGCAGCACCCAACGCCCCAGGGGAATGATCAGGCCGCTGAGCTCCGCCACTCCGATGAAATCGTTGGGCGTGATCAGGCCACGCGCCGGGTGGTTCCAGCGCACCAGGGCCTCGGCCCCGATCACCTGGCGCGAGCTGTCCACCACCGGCTGGTAGTGAAGGACGAGCTGCCGGTCCCGAATTGCCACGCGCAGATCGGCCTCCAGCGCCGATTGCGCAGCGATCGCGGATTGCGTCATCGGGTCGAAAAAGCGCAGGGTGTTGCGCCCGCCCGCCTTGGCCTGGTACATGGCCAGGTCGGCCTGCTTGAGAAGTTCTTCCTCGTTCACGGGCCGGTCGCCGAAGATCGTCGCGCCAATGGAGGCCGTGCAGTAGTGCTCGGACAAGCTGAGCATATAGGTTTGATTCAGGGCGGCGAGAATCTTCTCCCCGACCTTCCTTGCCCGGGCGGCCGCCTGTTCCGCGTCTCCCCGCAGATCGTCGAGCAGCACGAGAAACTCGTCGCCGCCAAAGCGCGCAACGCTATCGGATGGACGGACACAATCGGTCAGGCGAACGGCGACCTGCTTGAGCAATTGGTCGCCGACGTCGTGGCCACGTGTATCGTTGAGCGTCTTGAAGTTGTCCAGGTCGACAAACAGCAGCGCACTGTAATTCCCGGTTCGGCCACAGGTGATCAGTGCCTGCTTGAGCCGATCCAGCAACATCCGCCGGTTCGGCAGTCCGGTGAGCATGTCGGAGAACACGAGGCGCCGAATCTCATCCTGGCTCGTATGGTGCTCGGTGATGTCCTCGACGATGGCAACGCCGCCAATGATGTTGCCGCGGCCGTCGCGCGAGGGCGTGGCCACCAGGGAAATCCAACCGCAGAACTCGCCCAGGGTGGCGTGATGGTAGCCCTCATACCGTACGCTCACGCCTTCCTTCATCGCCCTTTCCAGCGTCGATAGAATCATACGGTCACTCAGACGCCGCACATCCCTGCCGATCAGGCTTTCCATCGAGGTTCGCAGTATCCCCGGCAGTCGCTCATTGCAATACGAGATGCGATAGTCGGTGCCGTAATGCAGGACGCCAACCGCCAAGTGATTGAGCAAGAGGCGGTACTGTTCCGTGCTCAGTTGCAGCGTTTCCTCGCGATGCGCGGCTTCGAAGCGCAAGACGAGGTTCTCACGCGTTCGCCGCGAGACCTCGCGGATCATTGCGATGATGTATCCCAGATACAAAAGGCCGAACACTCCCTGTACCTTGTAAAAATCCCCCTCCCGCACAAGCATGTGCGTGACGAACGGCGCGATGACGCAAATGGCAAATCCGCTCGCGCCCACCGCATCGGCCGAATTGGAGAGCGCCCCCGCCGCCGCCGCACCCGCCAGAAAGGCCGTCAGAATCATCTGACGCGGCAAGTCGTCGGGCGGAAACAGGAGAATTGCGGCCAGACCCCACGTCAACCCGGTGCCCATCGCGGTCATGCGCAGCCATCGCAGCCAGTCGTGGCATGAGGGCGATTCCCGAGAATAGGAACGCTGGTATGCGATCACGAGGCCGACCCGCGCAAGCGCGACCGACAGGAAGAGAATGACCCACGCCAGCAGGTCTCCCAACGGAACTGCGGCGCGCTCGACGTAGGTGCAGATCAGCGCGCACAGGACCGCCGCCCCGATCCCGACCGGACTGGCGGAAAACAGCTGCCGCACGATCTCGGACGTGATTCTTGATGATTCCGGTACTAGGCCAAGGACCTGCTCGAACGGCAGGGACCGCGCTTTCTGGCCGGCGGACTCGGCCGTCTCGGTCTCGTATGCCCTTGACCCTGCCTCGTCCGCAGTAACTTCCACCGCCCTCGAATATGGGTTTATGCCAGTTGCGGGTTCGAGTTCTTCGGAAAACGCGCGTTTCAAGTCAATCTCGGGCTGCGCGCATCAATGTTCGCCCAGCCAGCTTATCGTCATCGTCTGGTTGTGCAATTGGCATGCGGCGCCTGAAGTGAACGGGCTGATTTCCCCGTACGAATAAAAGCCGGTAAGCGTCGCGCGGCTGCCAAATACGCGACTGACCGCCTCGACTTCCTCGTCCGTCCTATTGCCCATGACCAACTTGCGGCCAACGCAACTCACCAGGATCGCGAGGCTGTTGCCCGACGTCGTATGCATCCTTCGCGCCGCGTCCGCTGCCGCCTTGGCCCCACTTACCAGGCCATCTGTGTCGGCGTGCATCAGTTTGAGATAGCCGCCCGTTTCAACCGAGCCGGCCAAGGTGAGACTTCCCATACTTCGGTCGACGCCAAGTATGGTGCGAATCGGCCCGGCCTCCTTGCCCTCGGGGTCGAATATCGCAAAGGGGAACAGCAGTCCCGACGCCGGCAGGTCGCTTGCCTGGTGACCCAGATAGCGCTTGTAGACCTCGAGCGCGGGCTCGCCGTTGATCTCGTACAAAACGTTGCCCTCGCAGCGCGTGATCCTGCGCACCGGGCCAAACGGCTTCCAACCCCCGAAGGAGCCGTGCGCAAACTCGATGGCCTCTCCCTGCAGGCCAATCGCCACGATTTCATCGGTGCTTGCGCCTTGTGAATTGAGCGTCCACGTGCGGGCGAAAGCGCCGCAATCTCCTGCCAAGCCACCGGTGATGGGCACCTTGGGCCCGACACGGCTGACCATTCCCGCCACGAGCGCGCTGCCGTTGATCGAAATCCCCGGCGCGAAAACCATGATGGCCTTGACGTCCGGCGTCGCCAGTTGCGAGCCGATTCGCGCTCCGGCATCGAACGAGTCTTCCATGCATGCAAGCCGAGTCGATGCCTCCGTCACTTGGGTCGTGTCAAATTCCACACCGGTAACGATGCAGCTTTCCTCGGTAACGCCTACGCTGCTGATTTCGCCGGCTGTCGAGCAACCCAAAAAGCGCGCATTTGGAAACCTATCGCGCAGCGCATCCACAAACCGGCGATCCGAAAAAAAGGTGGTCACCCCAAAGACCGTCACAAGCTGCGGCTCAATGCGCGAAAGAAACCCGTCCATGCGCTCCGGCACGGAAGCCGTCAATCGGATTTGTTGCACTTTCACGATGCGCCTACGCCTCGGAGTTCGGCAAGAATCTCTGCCAGTATCCGATAGAGGCCAGACGATTATTCGGTCAAATTTGAGGGTAAAAGCGCGCCTGCCACCAAGGAAAACTCCCCCTCAAGGGGGCCCCAGCACGGGCGAATCCCGTCGCCTCCGCCGCTCGCGACAATGCACCGCTCGTACCCTGCTGTACCGCAGCAATGTCGCCCCACAAGAGGCTTGCATCCCCGGGTCCGGATCGTGCGTCGCTAGGGCGTTTGCCAGGCTCCTACGGTGCCGCAAGCGCTGGCACTAGGCGGCCTGGGCCGAATCCGCGTCAGGAATCGTCCTTCGTCCCAACTCCGACGCGATCGCGCCCGGCAGTTTTGGCGCGGTACAGCGCGTGATCAGCTGCCAAGATCAGGGCATCGCGACCCAGTTCGCCGGCTCCCGGGGCTGTCGCCAGTCCGACGCTGACGGTGACGTGGATCGACGCCTTCGCCGTCACGATCGGCTGCGCCGATACGGCAGACCGGATCCGCTCGGCCACCTCAGTCGCAGCCAGTTCCTCACAGGACGGCAGCACTACCAGGAACTCCTCTCCCCCGTAACGGCCCAGCGAATCGTTCTTGCGCAAGGAGCCCCCGATGCGCGAGGCGGTCTGGCGCAACACCTCGTCCCCGATCGGATGACCGTAGGTGTCGTTGACCACCTTGAAGTGGTCGATGTCCGCTATGGCGACCGCCAACGGCTGCGCGTGCCGGCGGGCGCGCTCGACTTCCCGGTCGAGCATTTCCAGCACCATGCGCCGGCTCAGCACGGAGGTCAATTCGTCGTGACTCGCCTTTAGCTGCAGTTCGGTCTGCAACTGCAGAATTCGCACGCCGGCGCGCACTCGGACCTTCAGCTCGTCGGGGTGATAGGGCTTGGTCATGAAGTCATCCGCGCCCGACTCGATCGCCGAAACGATGTCCTGCATATCGGTGCGCGCGGTCAAGACGATCACGTAATGAAAGCGCTTGTCGGTGTCACCTTTCACCCTGCGGCACAGCTCCAGGCCGTCCATGCCTGGCATCATCCAATCGAAGATCAGGAGCATCGGGCCAGTGCTTTCGCCCAGGATTCGCCATGCCTCATTGCCGTCCTTGGCGACCTCCACTGCGTAGCCCCAGGCCTGAAGGGCACGCGCCAGCCGCATGCGCGAAATGGGCTCGTCCTCCGCGACCAGGATCTTCAAGCGGCTTCCCCGGTCAATACCTCTTCTAGCGCACGCAGCAGCCGCTCCGTCTCGCTTTGCACGCGCCACAACGCGCTGGCAGCGGCACTCGCGTCAACGCTTCGGCACGCGGCTTCCAGCTCAGCGGCCGCCTTGGCCGTAGCGTTGGCGTGAAGGTTTCCGACGGCGCCCTTTAACCGGTGCGCGGCCTGCCCCGCCGCAGGCAGGTCCCCCGTGTCGAGCATTTTCTTCATTTCATCCAGCGAAGCGGGCAGATCGGAGGCCAGCATCTTCGCCATTTCCTTCAGGAATGCCTCGTCTCCCAAGGCGCCTTCCAGTGCCTTGTCGCGGTCGAAGATGCACAATTCGCCGTCGACGGGCGCGCCGCGGGTCTGGCTGCCCACGTCGGCCTCCTGGCCGGGACGCGCCGTGACCCGCTCGATCGTGAGAACCAGCTTTTGCGGATCGTAGGGCTTGGACAGATAATCGTCCATGCCCGCGGCCACCAGGCGCTCGCGCTCGCCCTTGAGCGCATGTGCGGTAAGCGCGATGATGGGAATGTGTCTTCCGGACGCTCGTTCAGCCAGCCGTATCGCGCGAGTTGCGGCCACGCCGTCCATTTCCGGCATTTGCACGTCCATCAGGATCACGTCGAAGCAAGCTTCGAGCGTCGCGGCCACCGCCTTCGCTCCGTCCGCGACCACGGTGACGACGTGGCCCCGGCGCTCAAGAATACGCTGTGCGAGCTTCTGGTTCAGCGGATGGTCCTCCGCCACCAGGACGCGCAGCCCCCGCTTTGCCTCGGGCGCTACACCGTTGCGCGCCGATGGACGCTGCACGGGAGTCGCGGGCGACGCGCCCAAGGCCGCGCCCAGGGCGGCACGAAGATCGGTGTAGCGCAGCGGCTTGCGCACGAATGCGCCCTGCTCCACCGCCTTGCCTCGCTCGGTTCCGAGCAGGATGAGCGATGGTGCTTGCGGCAGGCCGTGCAGCCGGGCGCGCTGGTCTAGCCCGGCTGCGTCCCACAGTGCGGCATCCATCACCATCACTGGATACGCGGCACCGTGCTTGGCAGCCAGGGCCGCCGCTGCGACGGCGGCATTGGCGGATGCAAACTCGATCGGCTGCAGCTGCCAGCTCCGCAGCAGTCGCGCCGTAGCCAAGCGTGCCGCCTCGTTGACGATCGCTACCGGCACGGAACGCCCAGCGAAAAGGTCCATCTCGCCGGGGGAAAGCGCCGGTGGCGCCGAGCGGCAGCCCAGCGTTACGGTAAAGCAAAACGTCGAGCCGGCGCCCGGCTCGCTTTCGACCTGAATGCGGCCGTGCATGAGATCGACGATCTGCGAGCAAATGGCCAGTCCTAGGCCGGTGCCGCCGTACTGGCGGGTGACGGAACTGTCGGCCTGGACGAAGGATTCAAAAATGCGTTCACGGGCAGAGGCCGGTATGCCGATTCCCGTATCGATGACGGAGAACGCGAGCGTAACGTCCTCCTCTGACGCGGCAGACAGGTCGACGCGGCAGACGATCTGGCCCTTGGCCGTGAATTTGACGGCATTACCGCAAAGGTTCGTCACGACCTGCATCAAGCGCCCCGAGTCTCCCCAAAGGCGCTCGGGAACCTCGGGGGCAACGTCGAGCACGAGCTCCAGGCCCTTGGCAGTTGCCTGGGGTATGAAACGCTGGAGCGTGGTTGCAAGATGATCCCGCAAATCGAATTCCCCCGCGGCAAGCTGCATCTTGCCGGCTTCCATTTTCGAGAAGTCCAGTATGTCGTCGAGCAGGCGCAGCAACGCGGCCGCCGAGTCCTGCACCATCAGCAGATTCTCGCGCTGCGCGTCGTCCAGCTCCGTATCCAGAGTAAGGCGCGTCATGCCGATGATCGCGTTCATCGGCGTGCGGATTTCGTGGCTCATGTTGGCGAGGAATTCGGACTTGAGGCCGGCAGCGCTTTCGGCCGCGGTCCGTGCCGCTTCCAGCAAGGTCTCGCGCTGCTTGCGGTCGCTGAAGTCGTCGACGATCCAGACCGTTCCCTGACTCGGGTCCGCCGGTTCCACCGCGCGTTCCATCAACCGGCACCAGACGCTGCTTCCGTCCTTGCGACGCAAGAACAGTTCATGGTCGAACGTCCTTCCGGTCGGCAGCAATTCGCGTGCCATTTCGCCGATCCGCTTGAAGGAGTCTTCATCGGGGAAAACGACCGACGCCGGCAGGTCATCGAGTTCATTTTCTTCGAAGCCGAGCAGTTCGGTGCAACGCCGGCTCACGCGCTCGAACCTCCCGTCGTGCACGCACGCAATGCCGACACCGGCGTGGGTGAATATGACGTCGTGCAGACGCAATCCGTGCTCCAGGGCGAGCTCGATCTCCTTCTGTTTGGTGATATCGAATTCCATCACGAAGAATCCCTGTATTGCACCGTCCTGGAAATCGGGGATGTAAAAGGCCTGGGAATGGCGGGTCCTGCCGTCGGGGCTGGTGTTGACCTGCTCGAACGATTGTTTCTTCCCCCGCAGCACGCTATTGATGCGCGGCAGGTTCATCTGGTAGAGCTTTTCTCCGAGCACCTCGCGAATGTGTTTGCCCGTTACGGCCTCCGGGTAAATGCCAAACCAGTCCTTGTAGGCACTGTTGCAGAACCGGTTGTGCAACTGGGCATCCCAGGAGCCGACCATCGCCGGCATGTTGTCCACGATGCTGTGCAGGTTCGCCTTGGCCTGGCGCAACTGCGCATCGGCCGCCTTGCGCTCCGAGATGTCGTGCACGATTGCGCTGAAATACCGTCCGGCTTTGGCGCTCCAGGTCCCGAAGGAAACCTGGACCGGCACACGGGCGCCGTCCTTGCCCCGCGCGATGGTCTCAATGGGCTCCAAGGGCAAACCTGCGGCGAAGCATTCCTGCCACGTCGCAAAGGCGGGTGGCGCCTCTAGCAGGGCTTGCAGATCGATGCCCGTCAGGTCGCCGGGCGCATTCCCGAACAGCAGACCACCTGCGCGGTTGCAGAATTCGACTTTGGCGCGCTCGTCGAGCACGACGATCCCCTCGCTGGCGGATTCGGCCAGGGACTGGAAGCGATTCTCCGCCTCGATCCGGGCCGCGCTCATCTGCTCTGCAAGGGCCAATGCGTCCTCGCGCCGAACGGCGAGCCCGCGCACCATGGCGAAGATGAGCAGGCTGATGATGGTCCCGGACACGAGGGTGATCTGGGCTTTCTGGGTATCGACCGAGGCCTCAAAGTCGGGGGTCGAGGTCACCTTGGCCGTCCAATCGTGAGCGCCGATGCGCAGCGGCAGGGAAAGGGAGGACTGGTCGGGATAACTGCCGTAGCCTATCGCGCGGTTCTTGTACAGCAGACCTGCGCTCGAAGGCTGGGTGCCGTCGAAAATCGTAAGGGACGCGCTTGAGAGATCGACCCCGTCGAGAACGCCTTGCATCAGGTCGTCCATGCGGAACGCGCTGTAGACGTATCCGATCAGTGCGGCCTGCCGCTCCTGGGGAGTTAGCACGGACGTGCCCTGCCGGTAGACTGGCACGTACATCAGAAAGCCTGCCTGTACCTTGGTTTCCATTTCCTGGACCAGGGTGACCTTGCCCGAAATGGTTGTTTCACCGCTGTCGCGCGCCTGCATCATCGCGGCCCGCCGTACCGGTTCTGAGAACATGTCGTAGCCGATCGCCCGGCGGTTGCGCTGGTCCAAGGGCTCGAGGTAGACGATCCCCGTATATTCGGATCGTTCGCCGGGGGGACGGATGTCGTAGTCGGCCAATCCGTCGGCACGAACACGTTCGACGTGCCGCCTCTTGTCGGCGGCCGGGATCCGCGCGGCAAACCCTATCCCTTGGATGCCCGGATAGGTCTCGCCGATCGCCAGCGACTCGACGTACCGATGCCATTGGTTCCGATCGACACTGCCCGCAGCATCGAACAGTCCCCGTGCGCCGAACAGGACCTGTTCGTAGGCGCGCATGCGATCCATGATTCGGCCCTGGATATCGTTGGCGATATTGGAGAATCGGTATGCGGCACGCCGCTCGGTGTCCACCGCGACGAAGTGCCACGCCAGCACCGTGCCGGCAAGGCAGGCAAGAAGTATCGCGGTGGGCATCTTCCAAGCACGCAGTGCCGACGCATCCAGGTCGGCCGATTTGGTATCGGGACGGTGCAGCGAAGCGGCCAGCACCATTCCCGTGACCGCGCACAGCGCCAGAAACCCGTCCAACGATATGAGCGAATCGTTGACGGTGGACTTACAGAAGGGCCCGTCGCCATTGATCGTAGCCGCGATGGACAAGCTCGCGACACCGAGCGTCGCTACCGCGGCGCCAGGGCGGCCGTGCCGATAGGCCGCCCATGCGATAAAGGCCACAAGACCGAAGGTCAAGAGGCGGTCGATATGTTCGAAGGAGAACGCCCCGCCGAAGACCAATCCCCCGGTGACGAGGAAAAGCAGGACCGTGGTCATTAGCGGGCGCAGCGCCGGCAGACGCAGCCCGCCGCTATGCAACTGCAGCAGCAGCGGTGTGACCACCAGCATGCCCGTCACGTCGCCCAACCACCAGGTCAAGCACACGGTGGAGGCAAGATTCGTTGGTACGATCCCCAAGCTTACAAGCGTGCCAGTACCACAGGCGGCCGACACCGCGCCTGCGGCAAGCGTAATAGCGGTGAACACGAAGACACTCAAGGGCGTTGCCGTCGGCATCCCGCTTGTGAAGCGCCGCAATAGCGAAGCCGCGATGAGGGCTTCGGCGAGGTTGCCGACGCCGATTGCTGCCGAGGCGACGGACGCCACACCCCAAGAGGCAGCGCCATTGCCAACAAAGGTCACCATGTTGGCGGCGAACGCGCCGATGAGCACCGCCGGCCCGAGCCTTAAACCGAAAAGCAAAAGCGCGGCCAGCGCGATGCCCGAGGGAGGCCATACCGGCGAGGCATTCGTCGAGAAAAACGACAGGCCCAAACTCGAACGAGCGACGAGGAAGTAGACAAGCCCTAGCAGCAAGGCCTGGGCCACGCGAGATTGCATCCAGCTGGAACGCGAGTCAGTCATGGCTTGCCGCGGGGGCGCGCTTGCAATAGGTTGAATAGTTCCGGCAAGCGGTGCCGGCGATCTTTTCTATCGGCCCAGTGCATTTGTATCGGCCAAGTGCACATCGACTTGAGCCGCCAAAGGCGGTGCATACCCTCGAAAAGAGGCCCTGCGGCGCGTGATGGGACCCCGCGGAAAGCTCAATTTCGCGGCGCCGCTGCCGATCAACTGTTCGGTACGTGGCATCTCGCCGGTCGGAACCGGTTTGCCTTGCGCCACCCGTAACTTCAACCAGGCCCCGATGGCCACTTCAAATTCCCCCACCTGTGGCCAGTCAAACTCCCCCAGGCAGGACGGA
>OMSW01000005.1 GCA_900290295.1 Burkholderiales bacterium | reverse complement strand
CCGCCGTGCGGGTCGGGTCCTGCTCTCGGAGCAGCAAAACGCACGAAAGTCCAAACGGAGCAGAACCTTCGCGAGCGCAGCGCGCCTCGCTAGTGCGAAGCAGCGGAATTGTCCACCGCAAACGCGAAGTCACCGATTTCCCGTCCTTCATTGAATGGAAAAATCTCCGTTTACCCGTTCGATTTTCCTTTCAAATCAATGGCTCGTCGAAGCTTCCGTGGATTTTTCTAGCACAGCCGCGTACCACAGCCCGTGCCCGTAGACATCGCCAGCGTAACGCATCCGCGCTCGAACTCTACAATGCCCGCATGCTGTCGATCAGCGGACTCGTCAAGCGGTACGGCGCGCGCACGATTCTGGACGGGCTGTCGCTGGCGCTCGAACCCGGAGCGTTTGTCGCAGTGGTCGGCGAATCAGGCTCCGGAAAATCGACGCTGCTCAACCTCATTGCGGGGCTCGAGACACCGGACGCCGGCCGCATCGAACTGGGCGGCAACGACCTGGCGACGCTGGACGATGATGCGCGCACACGGTTACGCCGCAATACGATCGGATTTGTGTTCCAGGCGTTCCACATCGTTCCGCATCTGACGGCGCTCGAGAACATTGTCCTGCCGTTGGTGTTGCAGGGCGTGGGGCCGCGTGAGCGCGTCGAGCGCGCGAGCGGCATGCTGGCAGCGGTCGGACTGGGCGACCGCGCGCAGGCGATGCCGCGCGAGCTCTCCGGCGGCGAACTGCAACGGATCGCGATCGCGCGCGCACTGGTCCATCGACCCGCGTTGGTGCTGGCCGACGAGCCGACCGGCAACCTGGATCCCGACACCGCGCACTCCGTGCTGGCGCTGCTGGCCGCCAGCGCGCGCGCCAGCAACGCTGCGACGATTGTGGTCACCCATTCTGAGAACGCCGCGCGCACGGCCGATCGGGTACTGCGCCTCACGCACGGGCAACTGGTGGTCAGAAGCGCGCGCAGCGCTCCCCTGCCGTGAAATCCGCGCCCTCATCCTGGTTGCTGAGGCATTTTGTGGGCGGCTATGCGCGCGCCCAACCTTGGCGCGCGCTGATCCAGGTGGCGGCGATCGCCACCGGGGTGGCGCTCGGATTCTCGGTCAACCTGATCAATTCCTCCGCACTGGCCGAGTTTTCGGCCGCCGAGCGCAGCCTAACCGGTTCGGCCGACCTGTCGGTGATCGGGCCGCCCGAGGGTTTCGACGAAACCTGGTACCAGCGCATCGCGACCGACTCCGCAGTCGCGTTCGCGGCGCCGTTGCTGGAGGTCGACGCGACCGTGGACGATGCAACGGCGCGCGCGGCGAGCCCGGGCCGCGCGCGGGCCAGCGCGCTGCGCATCCTCGGCATCGATGCGCTGCGCAGCGCGCTGATCGAGCCCGACCTGGTCGGTGTGCCAGCCGAGCGCGGCAAGCAAGACGCCCCACTGGCCGATCTGCTGGCCGACGACCTGTTCGTGTCGCCGGCTGCGCTCGCACAGCTGCATCGTTCGGTCGGGGAGACCGTCACGCTGGTGGTCGGCCAACAACGCGTCAGGCTGCACATCGCGGGCGAGCTGCCAGCGGCGCGCGATGCGATTGCAACGATGGATCTGGGCTTTGCACAGTGGCGACTCGATCGCCTGGGCTTGCTATCGCGCATTGACGTCAAGTTCGTGCCGGGCGCGGACATCGCGGCCGCGCAGCGCGCTTGGCGCCTGCCGCCCGGCCTGCGAGTCGAGCGCACCGACGCCGCGATCGATCGCGAGCAGGGCCTGTCGCGCGCCTACCGCGTCAATCTCGACGTGCTGTCGATGGTCGCACTTTTCACCGGCGCATTCCTCGTGTTCTCTTTGCAGTCGCAAGCCGTCGTCGTGCGCCGGCCACAACTGGCCCTGCTGCGCATGCTCGGCGCCACGCGAGCCGAGGTCGGGCGGATGTTGATAGCCGAGGCGGTCGGCTTCGGTACCATCGGCGCACTGCTCGGTTTGGCGGCCGGGGCTGCGTTGGCCGGTGCCGCGCTGCGCACGCTCGGCGGCGACTTGGGCGGCGGTTACTTCGCCGGCATCCGGCCGCAGGTAACGGTCGAACCAGCGGGTGCTGCGGTGTTCTTCGCGCTCGGACTGGCGGCGGCGATCGGCGGTGCATGGCTGCCGGCGCGCGAGGCGGCCGCCCAGCCGCCGGCGCCGGCGCTGAAGGCAGGTGCTGACCCGGCGCCCGGCTCGCAGCGCCCGCATGTCTGGACCGCCGCCGTCGGCTTCGCGTTGGCCGCGTTGCTGCTCGCGATGCCGCCGATTCACGAGATCCCAGCCGGCGCCTATGCGTCGATAGCAGCGCTGCTGATTGCGACGATCGCGCTCAAGCCACTGCTCGCGCCGCGCCTATTCGGGCCGCTGGCGCGCCTGGTATCAAGGCGCGTGCGCTCGGCGCGCGACGCGCCGGCCTGGCTCGCCGCGACCCGCCTGGCCCGACTGCCGCGCTTTGCCGCGGTCGGCGCTGCCGGCATTGTTGCGAGCTTTGCGTTGATGGTGGCGATGGTGACCATGGTGACCAGCTTTCGCAGCTCGTTGGACGCCTGGCTATCGCAAATGCTGCCGGCCGACGTATATGCACGCGCCGCGCCGGCAGGTTCAACCGCGCAGTTCTCCACTCACGACCTGCAGCGGATGCGGTCAGATCCCGCGGTCCAGCGCGCGCAGTTCTCACGCTCCTTGCATATCGTGCTGGATCCTGCGCGTGCGCCGGTGGTACTTATCGCCCGCACCATCGATCGCGAGCACCCGCAGACGACATTGCCACTGATCGGCTCCACCGTGGCGGTTGATCCCTCGGCGATACCGGTCTGGGTGTCGGAGGCGATGGTCGGCCGATTCGATGCGCGGCCCGGAACCGAGCTGCAGTTGCCGATCGGACCCACGGGCGCACGCGTCACGGTCGCCGGCATTTGGCGCGATTACGCCCGCCAGAACGGCAGCATCGTAATTAATGTCGATGACTACGAACGCATCAGCGGCGACGTGTCGCGCACCGATGCGGCGCTGTGGCTCAAGCGCGGCGCATCGCCGGTTGCCGTGGCGCAGCGGCTGCTGGCCGCATTCGATGCGCCGGCCTCGCAAATCGTGCAACCGGCCCAGATTCGTGAGCTGAGCTTACGGCTGTTCGATCGCAGCTTTAGCGTCACCTACCTGCTTGAATGGGCGGCGATCGCGATCGGCCTGATCGGCCTGGCGGCGACGTTCTCGGCGCAGGCGATCGCGCGCACGCGCGAGTTCGGCATGCTGCGCCATTTGGGCGTCACGCGTGCCCAGATCCTGACGCTGTTGGCGGCCGAGTCGACGCTGGTCACGCTGCTGGCCGCGGCGCTGGGTCTAGGCGCGGGCCTGGGCATCGCGTGGATCTTGGTGGAGATCATCAACCCGCAGTCCTTTCACTGGACTATGGATCTGCGGGTGCCGGGCGGTTTGCTGGCCGCGCTCGCCGCCGCGTTGTTGGTCGCGGCGGCGCTGACCTCGACGCTGACCGGCCGACGTGCGTTGTCGATCGACGCCGTGCGCGCGGTTAAGGACGACTGGTGAATCGCCTGCGCCGCCGCCTTTTACTCGCCGCTGGCATCGGTCCGCCCGCCTGGATCGCGCGCGCCGCTTTCGACTACCCGCGGGTCGAGCCGCACCAGCTCGAATTTCCGCGCGACTTCGGCGCTCACCCGGACTACCGGATCGAGTGGTGGTACCTGACCGGACTTCTGGACGCGCCGCGCGGTTCGCAGCGACCCCGGCTTGGCATCCAGCTGACGTTCTTTCGGGCGCGTCCGCCGATCGACCCCGCCAATCCGAGTCAGTTCGCCGCGCATCAGCTGGTGCTGGCACATGCGGCGATCGCCGATCCGCTCCGCGGCGCACTACTGCACGAGGAGCGCATCGCGCGGGTCGGCTTCGGCATCGCAGCAGTTTCCGCCGTCGATACCGAGATCGAGATCGACCGTTGGCGCTTGGCGCGCGACCCGGCGCACGGCGTCTATCGGGGGCGCGCGCAGGCAGCACAGTTCACGCTGGAGTTGATCGCGACGCCGACCCAGGCGCCGTTGCTGCAGGGCGAGCACGGTTTTTCGCGCAAAGCGCCCTACGATTCGGCCAGCGCAGCCGCAAGCATCTACTATTCCGAGCCCCAGCTCGTGCTGCAGGCGCAAGTGTCGGTCGACGGCGACGATCAAACGCGCACTGGCCGCGGCTGGCTCGACCACGAATGGACGAGCACGCTGCTGCCGCCGCACGCGGCCGGCTGGGACTGGGCCGGTTTTAATTTGGACGACGGCACGGCGCTGACCGCGTTTCGCATCCGGCATGCCGCTACCGGCAGCCACGACGAGTCGTGGTTCGCCTACGCGTCGCTGCGCGCGCCGGGACGCCCCCTGCGGACATTTGCGCCATCGCAGGTGCGTTTCGAGCCGCTGCAGAACTGGACTTCACCGCGCACGCGCGCGAGCTACCCGGTCGCGCAGCGAATCCTGGTCGGAGCGCGTCGGTTCGAGACACGGCCATTGATGCCAGACCAGGAGCTCGATGCGCGCACAAGCAGTGGGATCGCCTACTGGGAGGGTGCCAGTGATCTGCTGGAAGACGGCCGTACGATTGGCCGCGGGTACCTCGAGTTGACCGGCTACGCGGGGCCGGTGCCAGGGTCGCTTTAAGTGGCCGGCGCCGCGGTGGCATCGCGATCGGAAGAGCTGCGAGCGCCTCGCCGCTACTCGGCGGAGCGCGTGGCGGGATGTTCCAGCAAGCCTGGCCCTGGCACTGCCCTACCCTCGTTCGCCCAGGAATTAAGTAGATAATTTCGCCGAACTGACCGGCAAGATCGTTTCCGGATCACGCACGACGCGCCATACCGCGCGCCGATGACCGGAGCGCTTCGCCCGGCTTGACGCAACGCAGGGCGGCGCGACCCGCAACCAATACCATTGAAGCGAATGCCTGGGGCGGAAGGTCTGGACGGGGCTCCGCGGGCTGCACGAACCGGGTGCCGCCGCCATCAGGGTTTACTTTTCGCTGTCGAGGTGCGCCATCTGCACAGGGTCGTAGCGCGTTCCGGCCGCAGCGTCTGCCGGGATCGCTTGCTCGATTCGCTCCATTTCTTGCTCGGTTAGGGACATGGGCAAGGCCCCCAAGGACTCCTCAAGCTGCCTCAGGGTGCGCGCGCCTACGAGCATCACCATGTCCAGCCCCAGCGCGCGTCCCTTGGCTGCCACCCAGGCGATGGCGATCTGCGCTGCGCTTGCCCCCAGGCGGGAGGCCAACTGCTGTAATGCCACGTGGAGCTGCTGGTTCTGCACCAGATTCTGCGCGTGAAAACGTGGGAGCCGGGCGCGCAAGTCGCGCGGGCCCGCAGGCCCGGAGCCGACCAGCAAGCCGCGCGACAGCACACCGTATACCGTCACGCCGATGCCCAATGCCTTCAGCCTCGGAAGGATTTTTACCTCTGGGCGGCGGCTGATCAGCGAGTATTCGATCTGCAGGTCCGTTATCGGGTGCACATTGTGGGCGCGCGCTATCGTCTCTACGCCCACTTCGGACAGTCCGATGTAGCGCACGTAGCCGGCCTTGATCATCTCCGCAATGGCGCCGATCGTGTCCTCTATCGGCACGGCCGGATCAAGCCGGGCAAGCCGATAGATGTCGATGTGGTCGGTTCCCAGTCGCTGCAGGCTGTACGACAGAAAATTCTTCACGGCCGCTGGCCGGCCATCGACACCCGTCCATGTGCCATCGGGCGCACGCATGGCCCCGAACTTCACCGACAGGAGCGCTTGGTCGCGGCGGCCCTGCAGCGCCTGGCCTACCAGCATTTCGTTGTGGCCCATCCCGTAGAAGTCGCCAGTGTCGAGCAGGTTGACACCCGCATCCAGGGCAGCGTGGATCGTAGCGGTGCTCTGCGCGTCGTCGCTGGCACCGTACATCATTGACATGCCCATGCAGCCCAACCCGATGCGTGACACCGATTGTGGGCCGTGCGCACCGAGCCGCGTCAGGTTCGCCGAACTTGCACTCACAGGTTGCTACCTTACTCCGGATCAACGGGTTCGTTCAGCGCCACCCCACCCTGAACTAGGCCGCTGAGCCATCCGCGCGCCGGGTCGCTGCTTGCACGGCGCCGCCAAGCAGGCCTCGAGAACACGCGGCCGTCGGCAGGCGTTGCGGTATCGGACTCAGCTAAAGCCCGCCACGGGATGCGGCACATATGGCTCTTCGAGCGCCGCGGTCTCGGCGGGCGTGAGCGGCAGCGACAGCGCCGCAACGGCGTCGGCAAGATGATGCGTGCGCGTCGCACCGATGATGGGCGCGGTAATACCCGGCTTGGCCAGCAGCCAGGCCAGAGCGAGCTGCGCCTGCGGCACAGCGCGCTGCTCCGCGACCTTGCCCAGCCGATCCACGACCCTGTGATCGGCGTCTTCGGTCTTGGCGTACAGGGCCTTGCCGAACTGGTCCGTCTCGTAGCGCTTGGTGAACTCCGTTTGCCAGGGGCGAGCCAGCCGGCCGCGCGCCAGCGGGCTCCAGGGAATGATCCCGATGCCTTCCGACCGGCAAAAGGGAATCATCTCGCGCTCCTCCTCGCGATACAGGAGGTTGTAATGATTTTGCATGGAAACGAAACGGGTCCAGCCCAGTTGGTCGGCAAGGTACAGCGCCCTGGCAAACTGCCACGCATACATCGACGACGCGCCAATGTAGCGCACCTTGCCGGATTTCACCGCGTCGTGTAGCGCCTCGAGCGTCTCCTCGATGGGCGTCGCGTAGTCCCAGCGGTGAATCTGGTACAGGTCCACGTAGTCCGTTTGCAGTCGTCGCAGGCTCTGGTCGAGTTCGTGAAGTATTGCCTTGCGCGAGAGCCCCTGGCCGTTGGGTTCGTCGCGCATGACCCCATGCACCTTGGTCGCGATGACGACGGATTCGCGACGGGCGTGGTCCTTGAGGAACCGCCCCAACACTTCCTCGCTGGCGCCGCTTGAATAGACATTGGCCGTGTCGAAAAAATTGATGCCAAATTCAAGTGCCTGGCGCAGAAAGGGTTTGCTCTGCTCCTCGTCCAGCGTCCAGGCGTGCCTGCCGCCCTTCAGTTCCCCGGTGGCGGGCGCCCCATAGGTCATGCAGCCTAGACAGATACGGGAGACCTTGAGCCCGGTCTTGCCCAGATTAACGTAGTCCATTGCTTCTCCCAGAGGAGGCTAGCGTTGACCCATGACGTGCTTAGCACCGACGGGCCTTCATCGAATGGCGCCCAATAACGTACTGCCGGATGCGGTTGCAATCATAGTGCTGGTTGAACCCTTGCTGAAATTCCGCTTGGCAAGCGGTGACCTGCTGTTCAAGGGCACCGGTGCCCTCCAACACGCATGTCCAACCGATTCGACGGCGCCTAGAATTGCGCACACATCATGGACACGGAACCAGGATGCCTTGCCCGGATTCTGCACCGATCGCCTCTAGGGAAAGCTGATGTCGCTCCCCGCCACCAACGACCAAAATGCCGAACAGATCGCCTACTGGAACGGCCCCGGTGGCCGGCGTTGGCTTGATCTACAGCACAGACAAGATGCGCTGCTTGCGCCGATTTCCCGGATCCTGCTCGATCGCGCAGCTCCGCGCGCTGGCGAGAT
>OMSW01000215.1:676-1423 GCA_900290295.1 Burkholderiales bacterium | reverse complement strand
GGTCCAATTCAGTGAAGCGGGCATTGTCCGCAATGCGTTCGCCGTGGGGAATCCTTGTACACGAGGTGCTGTGTACCAAACCGCTTGCGATTGAAGCAAGGTTTGAAGGCGATTTTCAGTGCATGACTCGCGAGGAAACTTCCCTGAAGCAGCTGCTGCAAACTCAGGCGAAAATTTAATCGCAACTTCCCCGCGTGCTCACGCAAGCGCATCGTGAATTCCTAATCCGTTGGTGCCTGGTTCGACTCCAGGGAGGGCCACCGGTAAAATCAATCGCTTACGGAATTTTCTCCGTAGGCCATTGTTTTGCGCGACACGGCTCAAATCCCTTCTTCGAAGAATCGACGAGTTTCAACTGCTATCGAGGCGTGGCGGGCAATGGCGGGGAGATCGATGAAGGCAACGATTTATTTTGACGGCGGTCCCGAGGACAGGCAGAAGTTTCAGGCGCAGTGCGAGCGCTCCGCATCGGCCTTAAGGGAACTTGGCATTTGCGCTGGCAAAGTCGTCGCGCTTTTGTTGCACAACGAGCCCTTGCTGCTGGAGCTGATGTTGGCCTCAAGAGCGTTGGGCGCCCACTATTGCCTCGTCAACTGGCACTTCAAGGCTGCCGAGGTTCGCCACGTTCTCAGCGACAGTAAAGCGGAAGTTTTGATTGTTCATGCTGATCTTGTGGGGCAGATCGAGGAGGGTATACCCGATGAGGTTCAGGTCTTTATTGCTTGGCCTCGCGAGCGCACATGCAAA
>OMSW01000215.1:0-666 GCA_900290295.1 Burkholderiales bacterium | reverse complement strand
CCTGCGATCACACCCGATAGACCGGGCAGCGTGATGGTTTACACCTCCGGCACGACCGGGATGCCCAAAGGGATT
Organism: Burkholderiales bacterium; assembly: GCA_900290295.1. GTDB lineage: Bacteria > Pseudomonadota > Gammaproteobacteria > Burkholderiales > Burkholderiaceae_F > GJ-E10. The sequence continues at coordinate 591 of OMSW01000215.1, read as the reverse complement.
CGGCGCATGCCGCCTACCCCCGAGCAAATCGAGCTGTACGCGCAGACAGCCCGAATTGCACTTGGAATCCAACCTGAAATGCGCGCACTGGTCAGTGCGCCGCTCTACCATTCGGCGCCCGCCACGTACGTCCTGCAGGCCGTATTGAGCGACGCACACCTTTGGATCGAACCGCGCTTCGACGCGGAGGAGACTCTGCGCCTCATCGATTCGCAGCAAATCACCCACGCGTATTTGGTGCCGACGATGTATAGGCGCCTGCTGCAATTGCCGGCGGAGGTGCGTCGACGGTACAACCTCAGCTCAATGCGCTTTGTCGCAAGCACGGGTGCACCGTGTCCGCAGCAAACGAAACGCGAAATGATCGATTGGTGGGGACCAATTATTCACGAGAGCTATGCGGCGAGCGAGTTGGGTTGGATCACTCACATTGACAGCGAGGAATCGCTGCGAAAGCCCGGTTCCGTGGGACGGCCCCTGCCCGGTGCTGTCGTCAAGGTGTTTTCCGAAGAGGGGGAAGAGCTGGGGCGCGGCATCGTCGGTCTCATACATGCGCGTCATGGTGCGGTGCCTGACTTCACATACGCCAAC
>OMSW01000031.1 GCA_900290295.1 Burkholderiales bacterium | reverse complement strand
TCGCCTTCGACCTTGCCGATGACATTCCTCGCGCAAATTGCCACAGTCCCTGCCGTTGCCGCAGCGCCGCGGCCGGAACCGGCCGAGGATCCGTCAGCGGTGCAGCCCGTGTCCGTGGATGCGGCGCGGGGCGACCCGCTGCTCACGGATTCCGTGCTGTCGCTTTTTGGTCCGATACCCACGAATTCTGCGTCCCCGAACCAGGAGCCGATAGCGCTGGACGCAACACCCCTGGATCCGCTGCTAACGGATTCGGTATTGGCGCTGCTGGATCCGGAGCCCGGAAGCCTCGAGCCGGTGGCCGTGGAGCCGACAGCGGCGGATTCGGCACCGATGGAGCCGAAGGCCGATGCCAATGCGACGACGACCGAGCAGAACGTCGGAGCGGCTCAGCGCGAAGCGCAGGGGAACGAGCGCGAGGGCGTGCGCGACGAGAAGGCGATCGTCGGTTACAACTAGTGGATGCTGCAGCGTGCCGATACCGAAACGCTGGCACGCGAAGTGCTTCCAGCAAAGGACGAATGCATCCTCATCAGCGGGGCCATGCAACCGCTTGCGTTGATTCCGGCGCCGCGCAGCAAGGACGTGAGCGACTCCGAGGAGCCCCCGAGCACGATCTGCGGCCGAAGATAGACCTGGGGATCGGAGCCGCCCAGATGGGTCGGGGCGACCTCAACCATCGTCGGCACCCGGTTCAGGCTGTTCCAGGAAGCGCGCGGAAGCTCGCTGGTCAGCGAATAGTCGGGCGGAGACGACGGGATCCGCACCACGGAACTCCAGCGCGTATCGAGCGTCTCGCGGTCCACGTTCAGGCCCGATTCGAGCTGCAGCCAACTTGGGGTCGGTTCGATCGGAACCGGATCTGCCAGGACCGCACTGGCGCTGCCCAGCCAGCAAAGGGCTAGCAGCGACCACCGCCGACGCGATGGGCGCCGGGAATCGGGCCGTTGCGAAAACAACCGCTCCGCAGTGCGCAGGTTCGACATCGTGGGTCCCCGACAGGGATGTACCATGATCCCTGCCTCCGAATCCGCGCCAACGCCGGAATATGGGGGCGGTTCCCCGCACAATTCAAGCGCTGGCGGGCGGGCGTGCCGCGCATACGATGCGAGCGTAATGCGGGAGAAAACCCCCCGTCAATGCCCTTCGTGGCCGAGCCCGGATGAGGCGTGCTGGGCAATCTGCGCCGCGGGCGCGCTTGCTTGCGACGAGCTCGTGCCGCCGTGGAGCATGGCGATGATCGGAACGATCAGCAGGGCCACGATGTTGATGATCTTGATCAGCGGATTGACGGCGGGGCCAGCTGTGTCCTTGTAGGGATCGCCCACGGTATCGCCCGTTACGGCGGCCTTGTGCGCGTCCGATCCCTTGCCGCCGTAGTGCCCTTCCTCGATGTACTTCTTGGCGTTGTCCCAGGCGCCGCCACCAGTTGTCATCGAGATGGCGACGAACAGTCCGGTAACGATAGTGCCCATCAGGACCCCGCCCAGGGCGGCCGGGCCCAACAAAATTCCCACCACGATGGGCACCAGTACCGGCAGCAGGGATGGAATCATCATTTCCTTGATGGCGGCCGTGGTCAGCATGTCGACCGCCCGCGAATAGTCCGGCTTGCCGGTGCCCTCCATGATCCCCTTGATCTCCCGGAACTGGCGTCGCACCTCCTCGACGACCGCGCCGGCCGAACGGCCGACCGCCTCCATGGCCATCGCAGCAAAAAGGAAGGGGATCAAGCCACCGATGAATAGTCCGACGATCACCTCATGGTTGGATAGGTCAAACGAGGTATGCATTCCCTCCTGATCGAGTGCGCGCGTGTAATCGGCAAACAGCACCAGTGCCGCCAGGCCGGCCGAGCCAATCGCGTAACCCTTGGTGACCGCCTTGGTCGTGTTGCCAACCGCATCGAGCGGGTCGGTTATGTTGCGCACCTCTTTGGGCAATCCGGCCATCTCGGCAATGCCCCCGGCGTTGTCGGTGATCGGGCCGTAGGCGTCGAGCGCCACGATGATGCCGGTCATCGACAGCATGGCCGTGGCGGCCACGGCGATCCCGTACAGGCCGGCCAGTGCATAGGAGGCCATGATGGCAACACAGATGGCGATCACGGGCCACGCACAGGCGCGCATCGAAACGGCGATGCCGGCGATGATGTTGGTCGCGTGACCGGTGGTCGAGGCCTTGGCGATGTGCTGAACCGGGGAAAAGTCGGTGCCGGTGTAATACTCGGTGATGTAGACCAGCGCCGCGGTCAGCGCCAGACCGACCACCGCACAACCGTAGAGCTTGCCCACGGTCAGTCCCGCACCGGCGGCCACGGGTCCGAGCAGCCAGTCCGTGACGAACCAGAACAGGACCAGGGAAATGAGGCCGGCGACCAGCAGCCCGCGATACAGCGCATTCATGATCTTGCCGCCCTCGCGCGCCTGGACGAAGTAGCACCCGACGATCGAAGCCAGGATGGACACGCCCGAGATCGCCAGCGGGTACACCAGACCCGCGTCACTGCCACGAAACGCGAAGGAGCCGACCAGCATCGTGGCCACCACCGTGACGGCAAAGGTTTCGAAAAGATCGGCCGCCATGCCGGCGCAGTCGCCGACGTTGTCGCCCACGTTGTCGGCAATTACCGCGGGATTGCGCGGGTCATCCTCCGGAATTCCCGCTTCGACCTTTCCCACGAGATCGGCGCCGACGTCGGCGCCCTTGGTGAAGATCCCGCCGCCGAGCCGCGCGAAAATCGAGATGAGCGAGGAGCCGAAGGCCAGGCCGATCATCGGGTGCAGCAGCGCGCGCGATTCGCCCGCGCCGACCTGGAAGCGTTGCAGTATTTCGTAAAAGCCGGCCACGCCCAAAAGGCCCAAACCAACCACGAGCAAGCCGGTGATCGCGCCGCCGCGAAAGGCGACGTTCAGTGCCGGGTTAAGACCGCGCGTGGCGGCCTGTGCCGTGCGCACGTTGGCGCGCACCGAGACGTTCATGCCGATAAAGCCGGCAGATCCGGACAGCACCGCTCCCAGCAAGAAGCCGATCGCGGTCCAGATCCCCAGCTGAGGAATGGCGGCGATGATGATTGCCAATATCACGCCGACCACGGCGATGGTCCGGTACTGTCGACTCAGATAGGCCTGTGCACCCTGCTGGATCGCCAGCGCGATCTCCTGCATGCGGGCGTTGCCCGGGTCCTGCTTGAGGATCCATGCGGTCGAGAACGCGCCGAAGAGCACCGCGGCGAGTCCGCAAATCAGCGCGAGCAAAACACCAGACATGCATAGCTCCTTGAGATAGTGCGTTAGATAGATGAGTTGCGCTAGGATTCCAAGGCGTCCAGGACGCGGGTCTGAATCTGTTCCACGGTACCTACGCCACTGATCGCGCGGTACCGGGGCGCGCCCGGCGCGCCGGTGGCGGTCCATGCCGAGTAGTAATCGATGAGCGGCCGAGTCTGGGAGTGGTACACCTCGAGGCGCTTGCGCACGATTTGCTCACGGTCGTCGTCGCGCTGGACCAGCGGCTCGCCGGTGGCGTCGTCGCGATCGGCCACCTTTGGCGGATTGTTGTGCAGGTGATACGTGCGGCCACTGGCCGGGTGCACGCGACGCCCGCTCATGCGTTCGATGATGTCCGCATCCGGCACGGCGATTTCGAGCACCAGGTCGATGGCTACGCCGGCCGATCTCATCGCCTCGGCCTGGGCAATGGTGCGCGGAAATCCGTCGAACAGGTAACCAGCGGCACAGTCGGGCTGCGTCAGGCGCTCGCGAACCAGGTCGATGATGATCTGATCCGAAACCAACTGGCCCGCATCCATGACCTTTTTTGCCGCAAGGCCGAGCGCGGTGCCGGCCTTGACGGCCGCACGCAGCATGTCACCGGTGGAGATCTGCGGAATCCGCAGCCGCGACGTGATGAACGCCGCCTGCGTGCCTTTGCCAGCTCCTGGTGGTCCGAGCAAAATCAGACGCATGTTCCCCCTTGCAGCGCTTGCGCGCGCCCCCCGCTAGGCAATCTCTCGTTTTTTTGCGCCTCTTGGCGCCTCCTGTGCGCGGCGCCGGGCGAGGCGCATCTTACCCGGAACTGCGGCCGGCTTTGGTCACGGTCGATCCTCGGCCGGGGCATGGTAAACGCGCTGGGTGCTGAAGCTGTGGGCGCTGGCAATGGCGCGGCGCGCCCGGTCCAGATCGGCCTCGGTGTCGACCCCGGGCGGCAAGGGCGCATCCAGCTGCAGTACGGCGATTGCGCTGCCGTGGTAGAGGGCGCGCAATTGCTCGAGGTTCTCCTGCTCTTCGATGGCAGGACGTGCCAGGCTGGGGAACCGCAGCAGGTAGCCGACCCGGTAGGCGTACAGACCGACGTGGCGCAACGCCGGCAAATCCCGGGGCAGGTCGGATCGGGACCGGGCGAAGCCTTCGCGCGACCAGGGTATGGGCGCGCGCGAAAACAGCAATGCCCGCCCCCGGGCATCGGTAACGACCTTGACGACGTTCGGATCAAAGAACTCGGCTGCGTCATGCAAGCGATGGGCGGCGGTGGCCAGGTCGCACTCGTGGTCCGCGGCCAGCGTGCAAGCCACCTCCCGGATAACGGCAGGGGGGATAAAGGGCTCGTCGCCCTGGACGTTGACGACGATGGTATCGGCTTGCAGACCGAGCAAGCGACAGGCTTCGGCAATGCGGTCGGTGCCGGTTGCATGCGTGTCGCAGGTCAGTATCGCCTTGATGCCATGGTGCTCGCAGGCGTCGATGATGCGCGCGCTGTCCGCACAGACCACGACCCGTTCGGCGCCGCTTGCGACGGCGCGCCGCGCTACACGCACGACCATCGGCACGCCGCCGATATCGGCCAGGGGCTTGTCCGGCAGGCGACTCGAGCCCAGGCGCGCAGGGATCAGTGCCGCAAAGCGCGGCTCTGGCACCGGGACCTGCTGCGGGGGTGGGGCGGACATCGGACGGTACCGTTTACCGCAGCCCGGCCGCGGTGCCGTCGCTGCCGTTGCGCAAGCTCATCCGCGTGCCTCGCGCTCGCTTTCCTCCAGGCGCCGTGCCTCGCCCTCGAGCAAGATGGCAATGCCGTCGCGGATCGGGTAGGCAAGTCCGGCCGACTGCGATACGAGCTCCTGGCGCTGGCGGTCATAGCGCAGCGGCCCTTTGGTGACCGGGCACACCAGAATCTCAAGCAGCTTTGGATCCATCGGAGTCTCTCCCCAGGCGCGCTGTGATGAAATCGATCAGCGCAGCATCGAGCTGCGAATGCAGTGGCACAACCCAAATCCTCTCGTCGTGCCCCAGCCGACTATCGCGATGGCATTTTACGGCGTCTTTTTCGGTCAGTAGGACGCGGTCGTAGCGGCCGGACGCCAGCATCGAGGCATCGATCTTGTCGTGATCGGGCAGGGCGAGCTCATCGAAATGCAGGCCCTGTTCGCGCAGCATGGAGAAAAACCGCTCCGGGGTCCCGATCGCGCACAGCGCCAGCAGGCGCAGGTTCTGTTCGCGCTGCTCGCGGGCCAGATCGGCAAGCGCAATTTGTCGCGCCGGTTGCATCATGCAGGTGGCTTCGTGAACGCTGGTTCGCATGCGATAAAAAGGCGAGTAGATGCGCACGACCGGCACGGCGCCATGCAGCACCACGGCATCGACCTGGCGCAGTCGCTCCGGCGGATCGCGCAGGGGACCGGCAGGCAGCAGCCAGCCGTTGCCAAGCCCGGTCCAGTTGATGATCGCGATTTCCAGGTTGCGAGCCAAGCGCCGATGCTGCAGTCCGTCGTCGGCGATGAGCACATTGCAGCTCGCATGCATCACGAGCAGCAGTCGTGCCGCAGCCACGCGATCGCGTCCGACCGAAACCGGGCACCCGGTGACGCAGCGGATCAGCAAGGGCTCATCGCCGCACTGGGCGGCGTCGCCGGCGGGGTCGACCAGGATCGGATGCCGCGATCGGCCGCCGTATCCGCCCGAGACGACCCCGGGCGACCAGCCGCGCGCGCGCAGCGCCCGCACGATTTCGATTACCAGGGGCGTCTTGCCGGTGCCGCCGACGCTCAGGTTGCCGACGACGATGACGGGAACCGCAAGCCGCACCGGCGCCGCGAGCCCGATGCGGTAGCCGAGCGCGCGCAGTGCGCGCCAGAGCCGGTGCAACAGGGTAAGGGGAAGCAAAAGGCAAGCAAGCGGGCCACGCTGTTGCCAGGCGTGGCGCACGCGCCGATGTGCCCAGCTTCGCAATGCGGTCGTCAGGCCAAGGCTCATCGGCCGGCGTTGGCGTGGCGCTGCGTAGCAAAGCTCAAGCGCGATAGTCCGGCGTTGCGCGCCGCCTCCATGACGGTGATGACCGATTGGTGCGGCGCCTGGGCGTCGGCATTGATCACTATGACGGGATCGGTGAGCTTGGCGGCCGCGTTGCGTAGCAGATCGGTGAGTGCCGCCATGTCGGTGACCGGGATCACGGTGTGACCGATGGCAAAGCGCCCGTCGGCGCTGATTGCCACGTGGATTTCCTGCATCTTGGACGCCGCCGAGTTCGGGTCGGCGGAGGGCAACTCGATCTGCAGTTGCGCGAAGCGCGAGTAGGTCGTGCTGACGGCAAGGAAAATCAGGACGACGAGCAGGACATCGATCAACGGAATCAGGTTGATTTCCGGATCCTCGGCGAAGCCGCGGCGGAATTTCATGCCGCCGCACGCGTCGCGCGCGTGTCTCCGTACAGTGCCTCCACCAGGCGCTGGGCCTGTTGCTCGAGTTCGACCAGGAAGTCATCGACGCGCGCGCGGAATATGCGGTACGCCAGCACCGAGGGTACTGCCACGATGATGCCGAAGGCGGTCGAATACAGCGCGATCGATATGCCTTGCGCGAGTTGCTGCGGATTGGAACCGGCCTGTTGCGAGGCAAAGATGTCGATCATGCCCACGACCGTACCGAGCAGGCCCAGCAGCGGCGCGACCGAGCCGATTGCGCCCAGCAAGGTGAGGTAGCGCGAGAGTTCGTGCGCCACGTGTCCGCCGGCAATTTCCAGCGCCTTGGTCGTGATGTCCCGCTGTGCACCGGCGCTGCGCAGTCCGGAAGCGAACAAGAATCCCAGCGCTGAACTGGCCTCGAGCTTGTCAATGACATCCAGGCTGATCTGACGGCGCGAGTACAGGTTCAGAACGTCGCCCAATAGATTCGGTGGCAGGACGCGGGACCGGCGCAGCGCGACGCTGCGCTCGATCACTAGCGCTAGGGCGACGACGGATGCGATGATCAGCGGCCAGATTGGCCAGCCCAGAGCTTGTACGATGGCAAACAAGGAATGGTTCCCCGTAAGAAAACGATCGGATTGGGGCGCGCCCAGATGGGTCTTGCCGCGCAAAAAATGCGAAGTGTAGAGCGGATCGCGAAGCGCCTCGTGCCGGGGCGCCGCAGTTCGGGGCGCGCGGCATCTGCCGGCTCCTTGCCCGCGCGCCAGGACGACATCGGCGCTTTCGCGTTTCGACCGAACGATCTAGGCGTCCCAGGTCTGCCTGCCTTGCAGGCTGGTGCGGTAGCGCACAGGCGCGAAGAAACTGTGGATAAGTTTGTGGAGAAGTGTCGTAACTTGTACACGGATAAGGATCTGACCGGCGCCTGCAAACTGGGCAGGCGAGTTCAAGGCGCAATAAAATCCTTATATTTCAATG
>OMSW01000078.1 GCA_900290295.1 Burkholderiales bacterium | reverse complement strand
TGTGCCCCGTAGTGGGATGCAACGCGGTCCAGAAACCAAAATCCGGCATTGTGTCGGGTCCGCTCGAACTCGGCCCCAACGTTGCCTAGGCCGACGATCATGCGTATGCCCGGGGACACCGGATTGGATGAAACCACAAGTAATGCCTTCCTGAGCCCTGCCCGGTGGACATGCGCAATGCGACCGCGGCATGCCCGCGGTCGCATTGCGCAGGGCGATGGTTTCCGGGGCCGCCTACTTCTTCTTGGCGGCCGGCGCCTTGGCCGGCGCAGCAGCAGGGGCCGCAGCCTTGCCGGCCGGCGCGGCCTTGCCGGCCGCAGCCGGTGCCGCAACCGCCTTGGCCACCCCTGGTGCGGCCGCCGCCGGCGTCGCAGCAGCGGGGGCCTCCACAGCCGGTGCAACTTCCTCTTGCTGCACGCTCGGCATCGCGACCGTCACGACGACCGGGTCTTCCTTGCCGCGCCGGAGCACCGACACGCCATCGGGCAACTTCAGATCGGAGACGTGCACCGTTTGCTGGGCCGTCAACTCCGAAAGGTCCACCTCGATGTATTCGGGCAGGTCGCGCGGCAAGCAGGCAATCTCGACTTCCGACTGGACGTGGCCGATGATCGCCGCCGAAAGCTTTACCGCGGGCGAATTTTCCGCGCCGACAAAGTGCAGCGGCACCTTCATGTGGATCGTCTGGTCCTCGGCGACGCGCTGAAAGTCGACGTGCAGCACGAGCGCACGGTACGGATGCATCTGAAAATCGCGCAGCAAAACACGCTCATTGGTGCCGTCCAGATCGAGCTCGTGAATCGAGGCGTGGAACTTCTCGCGGCGCAGCGCGTGAAACAGTGGATTGTGATCGAGCTCGATATTCACCGGATCGGCGCCCGCGCCGTAGATGATGCCGGGAACCTTGCCCAGGTGGCGCAGGCGGCGGCTCGCTCCAGTGCCATGCGCGTTGCGTTTGTTGGCGATGACCTTCATTGCTTGCTCCGATCTTGCGTTCGACTTGCGGTGCCGCGGCGCCGCACATGGCCCAATTGCGAAAACCCATTCACTGCCTGCCGGTCCGCGGATCGCGACCAATCTCGCGGAACGGCTACCCCACATCGCCACCCGACCGCGCCCGACGGCGCAAGCGGTAGGCGGACACTATTCGATGAACAGCGAGCTCACCGAATCTCCGCGCGCAATGCGCGAAATCGTCTCCCCCAGGAGCTCGGCGCACGACAGCTGCCGGATCTTGGGGCAAGCGGCCGCCTGCGCACTCAGGGGAATCGTGTCGGTCACGACGACCTCGTCGAGTACCGAATCCATGATGCGCTCGACCGCGTGGCCCGACAGAACTGGGTGGGTGCAATACGCGATCACGCGCACAGCACCGGCTTCGCGCAATGCCGCTCCCGCCTGGCAGAGGGTATTTGAAGTGTCGATCATGTCGTCCATGATCACACAGGTGCGGCCCTGCACTTCGCCGATGATGTTCATCACCTCGGCAACGTTGGCGCGCGGACGGCGCTTGTCGATGATCGCCAGGTCCGCATCCATGCGCTTTGCCAGGGCGCGAGCGCGCACCACGCCGCCGATGTCGGGCGAGACGACCACCAGGTTGTGGTAGTTGTGCTTCCATAAATCGCCCAGCAGGATCGGGCTGGCGTAGACGTTGTCCACCGGGATATCGAAAAAGCCCTGAATCTGGTCGGCGTGAAGGTCCATCACCAGGACACGATTCACGCCGGCGACCTGCAGCATGTTTGCGACCACCTTGGCACTGATCGCAACCCGTGCGGAGCGGGGACGCCGATCCTGACGCGCGTAGCCGAAGTACGGAATCGCCGCCGTGATGCGGCCGGCCGACGCGCGCTTGAGGGCATCGACCATGATCACCAGTTCCATCAGGTTGTCATTGGTCGGCGCACAGGTCGATTGCAGGACGAAGACGTCCTTGCCGCGAACGTTCTCGTTGATCTCCGCCATGATCTCGCCGTCGGAAAATCGCGAAACCACGGCGCGGCCAAGAGGAATGCTCAAATGCTGGACTAGCGCGTGTGCCAGCCGCGGGTTCGCGTTGCCCGAAAACACGATCAAGTTGTCTGGCACCATCGCCGACATGAAAGTACCCTAGCGAAAATGCTCCGCGGATGCGCCCGAGGACGCTACGAGCGAAGCCGCCGCGAATCGCCTTCGCTCGAAACGTAGCTATGGCTGGGGAGGAAGGATTCGAACCCTCGAATGGCGGAATCAAAATCCGCTGCCTTAACCAGCTTGGCGACTCCCCAGCACGAGACCTGCAAAACCACTGCCCCAGGCTTGCGCATCCGCGCTGGCCCGTGTTTTTACCCGCCTCTTGCCTGCCTGCAGTTACCAACCAAAAACCGTACTACCCCGCAATTCTCTACCAGTCTGCCAATGGAAGTTCGGCCAGTCCCGCAACGGCCCACGCGGACCAGCCGGGTGGAATTTGCTTCCGCACCAACTCGACTAGCCCCTGCGCCTCGGAGGCGCTCGGCAGCGAGCAGTACACCGCCGATCCCGATCCGCTCATGCGGGCCGATCGGTGGCGCCCCAACAACCGCAGTGCATCGTCCACCGCCTGGAACTTGCGACGCGCTACCGGTTCCAGATCATTGGCCCCGAACATACCGGGATCCGGGCCGGAAAGCGCCGCAGAAAAGCCTGCGATTGTCGTTCGTTTGGTGTTCCGTGTCAATTTTGGGTCGGAGAAGATTTCCGCCGTCGAAACAGGAACTTGCGGGTACACGACGACGTACCAAGCCGCGGGCAGCGCCAGCTCGCTGCGGCGCTCGCCGGTGCCCTCGACGAAGGCCGGGCCGTTACCCAGAAAAAATGGCACGTCCGCGCCCAGACCCGCTCCCACGGCAGCGAGCCTCTGGCGCGAAAGTCGCAGGCCCCACAGACGATTGAGCGCGATCAGCGTCGTTGCCGCATCCGACGAACCGCCGCCCAGACCGGCTCCCACCGGAATCCGCTTTTCAACGCTGATTGTCACGCCGGCCCGCCTCGCGTCAGCGGCGGGCTCCGACAGGACGTGCGCCTGCAGTGCGCATGCGGCACGCACCGCAAGGTCCGCCGCCTCCGCGCCCGTGAGGTCCCCCTGCCGCACGATGCGACCGTCCTCTCGGGCAGCGAAATCGAGCGTGTCACAAAGATCGATGGGTGCCAGGACCGACTGGATTTCGTGGTAGCCGTCCGTACGCCGCCCGAGAACATGCAAGAAAAGATTGATCTTCGCCGGCGCGGGTAGCCCCAGTAGCAGGCGCGGCCCGCTCACGAAGTCGGTCCGTCGAGGACAACGCGCAAGGCAACCGCCGGCGATCCGTCCCGCTCGGCGCGGTCCATCTGCAGGCGTCGCCCGGGCCGGCCGTCAACGAGGCGCTGGACGGTTACNNNNGCGGGCCGGCCCTCGACCCAGTCCGAAATGCCCGCAATTGGCAAGGACCAGCCCAGAACCTGCTCCGACAGAGCCTGCGCATCTGCGCCGTGCTCAACGCGCAGGCCGCCATCGGCGGGCAGCAGCAAGCGCGCCTCCCGGCTATCGGTCTCGAACCGTGCGATCGTTGCGCCCAACGGCGAAACCAGATCCAGAGTCACGGACTGCGATCCAACCGCCAGGGAAAACCGACCGCTCCAGGCGGTGCGCCGTTCGTCCGTGCCAGTACCCGCATGGGTGACGGCGAGGGAAAAGCGCCCCGCGTAGCTGCGCTCGGCGTTGGACGGCGGTTGCAGGCTGGTGCACGCGGAACCCAGAAAAGCCATGAGCATCACGGGCAGCAGCGCCCTCGGCAAGGCCGCAAGTGCGAAGGCGCAAGCCGTTGCTGTATGCCATCTCGACCGCACACAAAGCGTCGGCATTCGCATCGAACCCCATTTCTTCAAGGCTGGATGTTCAGGCGTTGCAGCGTGTCCCGAAGTGTGTCACTGTCGCCATCGCGCCTTTGGGCATCAAGCAGTAGTTCACGCGCACCGGTGTGATCGCCCGTGGCCCATAGGACCTCGCCCAGGTGGGCGGCGACATCTGGGTCTGCCTTCAACTGGAAAGCACGCGTCAGCGCCTTGCGCGCCGCCGACAGGTTCCCCAGGCGGTACTGCACCCAGCCCATGGAATCGACGATGAACCCGTCATCGGGTGCAAGGGCCAGCGCATGGTCGATGAGCTGGTAGGCCTCTTGCAGGCGAATATTGCGATCGGCCAGGGAGTAGCCCAGCGCGTTATAGGCATGGGCATAGTCGGGGCGCAGTTGCAGCAGGTGGCGCAGGTGCGCCTCCATCAGGTCGATTCGATCGAGCCTCTCCGCGCTCATCGCCGTTTCGTACAACAGGCCGGTGTCGTCCGGACTGGCCTGCAAGGCCTTGTCGAGCAGCTGGTAGGACTCCCCGTAGCGGTGGGCGTCGCGTAGCAATTGGCCCTGGGCCAGGATGCGCTGCGTTCGCTCTTCGGCCGTACTTGCCGGTAACTGCTGCAGCAGCTGCAGACCTTCGTCCACCCGATTCATTCTTCCCAGAATAAAAGCCTGCTGCTCGCGCGCGGCCGACAGCTGGTCGGCGCCGTTGACCTTTTGCAACCAGACCAGCGCCTCGTCAAAATGACGCTGCCCCTCGGCCACCCCGGCCATGTTCATGTACACCGGGTCCAGGTCACGGTCCGAGGCGGGACCAACGGCGTCGAGAAAGCGTTCGAAGTAGCCGCGGGCATCGTCGTAGCGCTCCGACTCCAGCGCCAGCCGGCCCAGCCAGAACAGCGGGTCCGGATTCTGCGGCGCCTGCCGCAGCAAGTCCTCGAATTGTTGGCGCGCATCATCGAGGCGTCCGTCGCGCACCAGCAGCCCTGCATAGAACTGGCGCACTTCGTTCGCCCCGGGGTGGGCATCGAGGAATCGCGTCAGCATCGACACCGCCTCGGTATGCGCCGCCATGCCAGGGTTCGCCGCGCCCCCGGATCCGGTTGGTGCATTGGCTTTCGGCTCGGATTTGGCGGCACTTTCGATCAGCAGCTGGGCAACGGTGATGACGGCCAGTTCCGAATCCGGATGCATCGCCAGGGCCGCTCGCGCGTGCATCACCGCCACGGCATCTTCGCCGGCGGCATGCGCGCCACGCGCGACGATCAGGTGCGCATCAAACCCCGCCTCGGGCACATCGTAGTATTTGCTGGCGATGGCCTCGAGCAGGGCAAAACCCTGGGCCGGCTCGGGCGCATGGGCGAGGACACGCTGCAAACGATCCAGGATCTCGATCGGATTGGGCGCAGCCGCGATTTCCCGCTCCAGCAAAGGCCGCGCTCGCGCGTAGCGGCCGTTGGCAACCAGCAGCGAGGCATACGACTGATCGGCCTCGGAATCGGACGGGGCCAGGCTGCGCCAGAGCTCCGCGGCATCCAGCGCCTGGGACAGCGCCCGTGCGCCGATTGCGACTTCGGTGGCGCGGCGCGCCAGACGCGGGTCATGCGTCTCGCGGGCGGCACTCATCAGCTCGCTAAAGGCCGGGCCCGGCTCGCCCCGCTGAACCGCAATCTCCGCAAATATCAGGCGGAACAGCAAATCGCTCGTCAGGTCCACATCCGGTAGCTTGTCCGGGACCGGAGCCTGCGGCGCAGTCGCTGGGGCAGCCGGCGCGCCCGCGGCGGCCACTTGCGGCCGCACCGCGGGGGCCGCCACAGGCGCCGGAGTGCTGGCACAAGCCGTGATTTCGCTGCCCAGAAAAAAAGCCATCACAGCAGCCACAAGGCCGCGGGGAAATGCACGAGCGCCGGAAATGGGTGACATCGGATCAACGCCGGGAGACGGGGCAGGGTCGCAGACGGTTCATCATATTATCCTCCCGAGGCTGCGGCGCTTGACCGAAAGATTGTGCCGCAATCGTGGTCGTTTTCCGCAAAGGGTGAGATGCCGGAATTGCCGGAAGTGGAGGTTACCGCTCGGGCCCTGGCGCATCGATTCGACGGTCGCCGGGTAGAGGCCGTGCGCATTCACAATCGGCAGCTGCGCTGGCGCATTCCCAAGTCCCTGGCAGCGACCGTAACCGGGCAGTGTATCGAACATATCGATCGGCGCGGCAAGTACCTGCTGTGGCACCTTGCGTCGGGAGTTCTGATCTCACACCTGGGCATGTCGGGTTCCTGGCGCATACATGAGGCCGGACGCTGGCCGCCGCGACAGCGGCACGATCACGTGGAAGTGGAGTGCGACGGCGCGGTCGCACGACTGAACGACCCGCGGCGCTTCGGCGCGCTGCTCTGGCATGCCGCCTCGAGCGGCGACGTTCTCACGCATCCCCTTTTGGCCCAGCTGGGGATCGAGCCCTTCGATCCAAGGTTCGGCGGCGACTGGCTCTTCGCCGCCACGCGGGCACGCCGCAGCGCCATCAAGCAAGTGTTGCTTGCCGGCAAGACGGTCGTGGGTATCGGCAACATTTACGCCACAGAGTGCCTGTTCGAGGCAAGGATCCACCCGCAAACCGAGGCCGGGCGCATCGCGCGCCTACGCTATACCCGCCTCGCGGGGGCGATCCGTCGTGTCCTGACGCAGGCAATTGCGGCCGGCGGCTCGACCCTGCGCGACTTCACCGCAACGGACGGGATCGAGGGCCGCTACACCGAGTTTGCGCAAGCCTACGGTCGTGACGGCCTGCCATGCCCGCGCTGCCGCACGCCGATCCGGCGCTACGTGCAGGGCCAACGTGCCACATATTTCTGTCCCCGTTGTCAACGGGTTTGATGCTCGCAAATGGGCCCTTTTCGGCCCGCGTTGGCATGGGATGGACCCCGCCTGGGCTGTGCTAGTGTGATATTGGCCACCGGTACCCATTTCGGGCTGGAGTTTGGGCCGCGTTGGCATACTTACCATGTCAGAGCTCGTATCGAGTTTTCAGCACCTTGGCGCCTGGCGCGATGCGCTGGCGACTTCCATCGACAAGCTGCGCCGCTGGCTCAATGCGGGGCAACTGCTGGACAAGGACGCGGCGCGCCGGCTTGACCTGGCGCAGGACCGCCTAACTGGCGACAAGCTGGTCATCGCCTTCGTCGCCGAGTTTTCGCGCGGCAAGTCCGAACTGATCAACGCGATGTTTTTCGCCGATTACGGACGGCGTATTTTGCCCTCGGCAGCCGGCCGCACGACCATGTGCCCGACGGAGCTGATGTACGACGAAAGCCTGCCGTCGTGCATTCGCGCTCTGCCCATCGAAACCCGGGCGCGAATCGGCAACACCAGCGACTTCAAGCGCTCGGCCGTCGAATGGCGCGTGTTCCCGCTCAACACGGATTCGACCGAAGGCATGCTCGAAGCCTTCAAACTCGTTGCCGAGACGGTACGCGTGCACGCCGACGAGGCGCGGATCTACGGGCTGTACGATCCGTCCGATCCCGACCAGTCCGCAGCGATCGACGCCAATGGAATGATCGAGATTTCCCGGTGGCGCCACGCAGTGATCAATTTTCCCCATCCCTTGCTCAAGAGCGGGCTGGTCATACTCGACACCCCCGGCCTCAATGCCATCGGAACAGAACCCGAATTGACCCTGTCGCTCGTTCCCAGTGCGCACGCGGTCCTGTTTGTCTTGGCCGCCGACACCGGCGTTACGCGCAGCGATCTCGGCGTTTGGCGACACATCGTCGGCAGCGACTCGCGCGATGCCAATCACATTGCCGTACTCAACAAGATCGACGGCCTGTGGGACCAGTTGAAAACTCCGGCGGAGATCGAGTCCGAGGTGCAACGGCAGGTGGCTAGCGTCGCCGAAACCCTGCACATCGACCAGGCGCGGATTTTCCCGGTTTCGGCGCAAAAGGGTCTGGTGGCAAAGGTCACCCACGACGACCAGCTGCTGCGGCAAAGCCGCCTCCCCGATCTGGAGGCGGCTTTGATCGAGTTGCTCATGCCGACCAAGAGGGACCTGGTACGGAACCAAACGATCGCAGTCGTTGACCGTGTCGTGACCGAGGTACGCCAGACGCTGGCGGCACGCGAGCGCAACCTGGTGGAGCAGCTCTACGAACTGCGCGCGCTGCAGGGCAAGAATCAAAGCTCGATCGAACGCATGCTTATGCGGGCACAGTCCGAGCAGCGCGAATTCGAGGAAAACGTCCGCAAGATCTTTGCCGCCCGATCGGTGCTCACGCGCCTGTCCGACGAGGCCTATGCGCACCTGCGCCTGGATGCGCTCCGGACCTGTGTCCTGGCCACGCGCGAACGCCTGCGCAAGGCGCGGCTCACGCCGCAGTTCATGGGCGTCACCCGTGAATACTTTGCGGAATTGCGCAAGCTTTTGCGCCAGTCAAACGCTTCCATGGCGGAGATCGAACGCATGATGATCGGCGTGCAGCGACTTTTCGCCGAGCAGGTCGGCTGGAGCCTGCCGCCACCGATGAGCTTCTCGCTCGAGACCTACATCGTCGACGTCGACCGGCTTGAG
>OMSW01000168.1:29411-43721 GCA_900290295.1 Burkholderiales bacterium | reverse complement strand
TGCCGCGTGTCAATGAGGTGAAGGCAAGGAGATGACCATGGGATTCAGACGATACGTCGCCCCCAGCGCCCGCGAGGCGCTGGAAAGAATTCGCAAGGAACTCGGACCGGAAGCGGTGATCCTGTCGAACCGGCGCGCCGGTACGGGCAGGGTGGAAATCATCGCCGCGGCCCCGGGGGAGATGCGCGCTTTGGTGGACGAGTTCGAGCCGGTGGATGCGCACGACCACGCTTCGCCGGCGAAACGGCCGGCAAGTGAACGGACCAGTACAACGGCCGCGCGCCGGGCGGCGCCCGAGTCCTTCCAGGAATTCATTCGTCGCCAGTCCACGCTTCCGTCGGCGCGGATCGAGGGAGTGGCGATGTATAACGCCGTCGCCCAGGAGGGCGGTCTGGGGCCGATCGCCGAAAAGCTGCCGTTGGCGGGCCAGACCAAGCCCCCGGTTGCGGGACGCGAAGCCTCGGCACCGGCCGTCTTTCGCCGACGTCCGTCGCGACAGTTGGAGCCGCAGTCCCGGGTGGTTGCCATGCCCGAAACGCTGGCCACCCGGCACGCCGTTGCGAGCTTGCCGTCGTCGAACTATTTGCCTTCGGCTCTTCGTGAGGCGACGAGGCCGGCAGAGCAATTGGTCGAAGTGCCGGTGGCGGAGGCGACCAAGGCGGCCAAAGCCGTTGCACCCCGGGCCGCCGAGACCAACGCCGATAATGGATCGCAGCCTGCAGCCGCCAGGGCCCGTGCACCGGCGTCCGAGCCGATCACGGTGGAACCGGCAGTGAACCCCAAGCCGCCGGCGGCGCCGAAAGTCGAGCCCCCGAAACCGGAGCCGGGACCGGCATCGGCCGCGGTCCTGCCCGATGCTCGCGTTATGGCCGAACTGCAGTCTCTTCGTTCGGTCCTGTCGGATCGGATTTCGAACCTGGAAACGAAGCTTGCTTCGAAGGCAACGCCAGCAAAGCAAACCGCCGCCGATCCCGGCCTCCCTGCGCTCGCACGGCAGGCAATGACCCGGCTACTCATGTCCGGTTTCTCGCCGCAGCTGGCGCGCCGGGTGAGCGAAGCCGTGCCCGCGACGCTCGATCCCAAGGAAACCGACGCGTGGCTGCAGGGCATTATCGCGCAGCGGATTCGCTGCCCAGCTGATGCAGAAAACCCCATCATGGCGCCAGGTGCGGCCGCACTGGTCGGACCCACAGGGGTCTGGTCACGCTGGACTCCTATCGCATCGGTGCGCATGAACAGCTGCGCAGCTACGGCCGCATTCTGGGCGTTCCGGTTCACAGCGCCCACGATGCCGCCAGCCTGCGCGATCTGCTCAACTCCTTGCACGGCAAGCGCCAGGTGCTGATCGATACCTGCGGGATGTCGCAGCGTGATCAGCGGCTGACCGAGATGCTGGCAATGCTCGATTCGGTGCGTTTCGCTGACCGCGAAATCCAGCGTGTCTTGCTGATCAACGCGGCCTCGCATGCAGAAACGCTCGACGAAGTGGCTCGCGCATGGCGCGTCGAGAGCGTGCATGGCGCGGTCCTGACGAAAATCGACGAGGCTGCGCGCATCGGCGGCGCCCTCGACGCCATGATGCGGTATCACACCGCCTTGCTGGGCCTGACCAATGGACAGCGTGTGCCGGAAGACTGGCATCCGGGCAATCCGCCACTGCTTGCGCACATCGCGCTGAAGCCTTTCGGCTCCGCTTTTTGTCTGGATAGCCGGGAGATTCAGGCGCTTTCCAGCTCGGGAGCGCTTCTTGCCTGAACTCAAAAAACGAAAAGTGGGCCTGGGTGCCGAAGCGGACCAGGCGAGCGGCCTGCGCCGGATTTTCGACCAGCTCCCCGTACGCTGGTCCCTGGTCCTGCAGCCATCGATGCGTTCCGACAACCAAGCGGACGCGCTGGCCGGCCGCGCCCGACAGTGGGCCACGCACGCGGGCCCTACGCTCGTAATCGATGCCGCCCGCTCTCAAGTGGCCCTAGCCCTGGGATTGCGGCTGCGCTACGACCTCGAGCACGCCTTGGCAGGAGACTGTGATTTGGGCGATGCATGCGTTGCGGCCGGCAATTCGCTTTGGGTGCTGCCGGCGGCGCGCGCGCTCGACGCGGCCTTCGCCGATGAACGCCGGGCCGAGCCTGTCGCATCCGCGCTCCAATCGATCGCGCGCGAGATGCGCCAGGCAATGCTCATCTTGCCGGCGGCGCGCGTTTCCTGGGTACGGCATTTCCCCGAGATCGTGCGCGAGCGCCAGGCCCTGATTCCGGTGAGCCGCGGCGCCGATGCGAGTACGGCGGTATTGACGGCCGTGCGCCGGGCGATGAGCGATGCGGAGATCGATACTTTTCACCTTCTTTTTCTGGGTATGGGGGATGCGGCTGCGGGTAGGCTGCTGTCGGGGATGGCGGCGATCGCGCATCGCCACTTCGGTGCGACATTGATCGCCGCGAAGCCGGTGCCGGATACGGAAATTGCGTCGGCCGGTGCCAGCATCCGCGATCGATCGGTGGAGAGTGTGTTTTGAACAACGACGCTTTCGTCTACAACGCGCGCGGCACGCTCGAGCGGCAGCAGGATTACGCAAAGCAATACGCGCCGCTTGTGCGCCGCATTGCGCACCAGATGATTGCGAAGTTGCCGGCAAATGTCGAACTCGACGACATGATCCAGGCCGGCATGATCGGCCTCATGGATGCGGTCAATCGATTCGAGGAAGCCCAAGGAACCCAGTTCGAGGTGTACGCGGCCAGTCGAATCCGCGGCTCGATGCTCGACGAACTGCGCGCCGGCGATTGGCTGCCGCGCTCGGCGCGCAAGAGTCAGCGCGACATCGAAAACGCCATTCACCGCTTGGAACAGCGTCTGCAGCGCGCACCCCAGGAAGGGGAGATCGCGCAGGAATTGAAGCTCTCGGTGCACGATTACCAGGAACTTCTTGGCGACGCACGTGGCGCACAACTCGTGTATTTCGATGACCTGGGTGGCGGCATTGACGGTGATGACTACCTGGAGCGGCATGTTGCCCAGACCGGCGGCGAACCCCTCGAGGTCCTGCGCGATAAGCGTTTCCGGACGGCGCTTGTGGCTGCCATCGAGGAGCTCCCGGAACGAGAAAAGCTGCTCATGAGCATGTACTACGAGCAGGACATGAATCTGCGGGAAATCGGCGCAGTGATGGGAGTTACCGAGTCGCGCGTCTGCCAGCTGCACAGTCAGGCCGTATCGCGACTGCGGGCCAAACTCAAAAGCTGGTAGTCGACGTGCGTGCGGCGCCCGCGGGCAGCTATGCGAGGATTGCCGAGGGAAAACCGTGGAAATTCGACGAATGATCCTCATCGAATGCGCGCGAAAATTGCCGTAATACCGAAACGAATCGCATTTTGCCGAAGCGTGCACGGCCTATTGGGAGCATCAAGATGGGTGTGATGGAACGGTTTGAGACGGCGCGTCCGGTCCACGCGAACGAATACCTCACTTTCCGTCTCGACACCGAGGAATACGGTATCGACATCCTGAAGGTGCAGGAAATTCGCGGGTATGACAACGTTACGAAGATCTCCGGTGCGCCGCCCTTCATCAAGGGCGTCATCAATCTGCGCGGCGTCATCGTGCCGATCGTCGACCTGCGCATGAAATTCAACCTCGGCGAGGCCAAATGCGACGCCTTTACCGTGGCGATCATCCTGAATCTGGCAGGACGCGTGGTCGGCGCGGTGGTCGACTCCGTGAGCGACGTGCTCGAGCTCAATCCGTCGCAGATCAAGGATGCGCCGGAGTTTCGCTCCATGCTCGACACCAATTACATCACCGGGCTGGGCAGCGTCGGCACGGGAGAAGATGCTCGCATGCTGATACTGATCGATATCGACAGGCTGATGTCGAGTGCGGACATCGCGCTTATCGACAAGGTTGCCACATAGGGGCGCGGGGCCTGGGGACAGAGTCGAATTAGGACGAGACCATGATGAATCGAATCTCAATATACAAGCGCTTGATCGGCGCCTTCATCTTGCTTGCACTCATCGGTGCGGCAATCGGTTCGGTCGGGGTGTTTAGTACTGCGCGCATGAATAAGCGGGCGCAATTAACCTACGACCAGGATCTTACGGGCCTAAAGTTCGCCGCGCGGGCCGAGGCCGACGTGGTCTATTCTGGTCGTGCCCTCGAGGAGGCCATGCTGGCGCCGGACGAGAAGACGCGCGTCGACTTGCTCGCCGATGCCCGCCGGTACCACACCGAGGCCAAGGTGAACCTGGACAAGGCCATGCCGCTGTTCGATAACGAGCAGGGCCGTGGCCTATCCGGCCTGGCCTCTACGATGTTCGAGCAGTACGCCAGCGCGTTTACCGAGCTGGCCAATATCGTCGAGCATGAAAAGATCGGCGATCACGGCCGTTCGGTGGCTACACTCTTTGGACCATTTGCGGATTCGCTTGCGCCCGTGGGGACCGCAATTCACGCTATGGTGGAATGGAAGGTCTCCAACTCCAAGGAAAATGCGGACGACACCGAGCTGGTATTTCATTCCAGTACGACCATCGTGGTGGTGCTCACCATTGCGGGCATGACGGTTGCGATTCTCATGGGATTCCTGATTGCCCGTTCGATCGGCCGTCCGCTGGCGACGTCGATCAAGATCGCCGACGCGGTCGCACGCGGGGACCTTACTACCGAGCTCGTTCCCGAGGGTGCGGACGAAATGACACAACTGCAGCAGGCGCTGCAGGACATGGTGCTGAGCCTGCGCAAGGTCGTCACCACGGTGCGGGTCGGAATCGACTCCGTTGCCGTGGCGTCCGGGGAAATCGCCTCTGGCAACCAGGATCTTTCAACGCGCACGGAGCAGCAGGCGAGCAACCTCGAACAGACCGCAGCGTCGATGGAGCAACTTTCGAGCACCGTCAAGCAGAACACGGAGTCGGCGCGCCAGGCAAACCAGCTCGCGGCCGCAGCGTCCGAGGTCGCCGGGCGCGGTGGTCACGCGGTCGGGCAGGTGGTCGATACCATGGGCGAAATCCAGGCGAGCAGCCGCAAGATCGCAGAGATCATCGGTGTAATCGACGGGATCGCCTTTCAGACGAACATCCTGGCCCTGAACGCTGCGGTCGAGGCGGCGCGCGCCGGGGAGCAGGGACGAGGTTTTGCCGTGGTTGCCGGGGAAGTGCGCAACTTGGCGCAACGCAGTGCCCAGGCGGCACGCGAGATCAAGAGCCTGATCGCCGACTCGGTCGACAAGGTCGAAAGCGGTTCGCGCCAGGTCACCGAGGCCGGCAAGACCATGAGAGACCTGGTCGACCAGGTTCGGCGCGTAACCGACCTCTTGGGTGAGATCGCGTCGGCCACCCTGGAGCAAAACTCCGGGATCGGGCTGGTCAACAACGCGGTCAATCAACTCGACCAGATGACGCAACAAAATGCCGCGCTGGTGGAGCAAAGCGCGGCCGCCGCCTCGAGCCTGCGCGAACAGGCCGGACAACTGGCCCAGGCCGTCGCAATCTTCAAGCTCGGCCAGCACGAGTCCCGCAAGGCAATCGCCGCTGCGCAAGCCACGTCGCGCGACCGCGTTGCCGTTGCGCCAACGCCGCGCGCTGCGGCCGCGGGGACCGAGAGTGCGCCCGCGGCGCGCAAGGCCTCGAGCACGCCCAAGCCGCCAAGCGCGGTCAAGGCACCGCCGGCCAATCCGGAGGCCCCCAAGCCCAAGGGCGGCGATGACTGGGAAGAGTTCTAAGACGCGCCAGCGCGCGCGGCATTAGCCGGCGCGATACGGCAGAGAATTTCCGGGCTATTTGCCGCCGGGCGCGTCGGCGCCCTGGCCGCGGCGTTGCAGGCCACGACCGCACGGCCGGCCGCGCAAGCGCCGCAAAATCAGACGCTTCGGGGTTGCAAGGCGCGGATTCGCCCCGGCGCTACCGAACCGTCCGCCCCGTACAGGGCATCGCGACCCAGTGCCGACTGCAAAAAGCGCAGGCGCGCGCTGTTGCCAGCCGCGCGCGGCGCCAGGACGACCGAGTTGCGGCGGTTCAGATCCCGCACGCGCGCGATCGCTTGTTTCCATGGCGTCTGCGCCCGTGCCCGATCGCTTTGCGGCTGGCCCACTGCGACGGCAGGTAGCGTCGCCAGTTGCGCGAGCAGCTGCTCTTTACGCGCCAGTACTGCCTCCAAGCGCTCGTGATCTTCTGCAAGCAGGGCGCTGTACTCGGCCTCCAGGCATTCGATCAGCGGCTCCAGGCTGCTGGCGGCGGCCGGGTTGTTGGATGTCATGGCTTGCCCAGGCAAATGTACGCCGGTGCGTCGGCCGAACCCGCAGGCTCCGCCGCTCAGGCCGTTCCGCCGGGCCTGCTCGCGAGCGCAGCGGTACTTGCCAGTAACTTATCGGCAATCGCGCTGGCGTTGACCTGGTAGCTCCCAGCCGCAATGGCCGAGCTGATTTCACTGACCTTGGAGGCGCTGAAGTCCGACTGCGAGAGCTGCGCTTCGAGTTGGCTCAGGCGTGCTGCCGGGTCGATGGAGACCGATCCGGTACTCGATCCCTGGGCCGAGCCTTGTCGGCTTGTTGCGCCGGCGCGCGCGGAGCCCGACGCGCTCGATGCTGGCGCGGGTTTGGGCGCTGACGAATTGTTCGTGATCTTCATGCTGACCGTCTCCTGGACCAATTGCTGCATTCTGACATCGAATCGGCCTTTGGGAGGCAAACTTTAGGCCGGTTATGCAATTTACAGTAATCCGAAGCGACACCAATTGGGCTTTGCGATCGCCCGTCGGTGACTAAAAGCTGACCTCGACCACACGACCCTTGCGGGCAATTCCAGAAAGCGTCCGGCCCGAATCCGTACGGACCCGTACCAATTCTCCCGCGGCGACCGTGGCCAATGCAATGCCATCCGTGCTGATGGAAAAGCCACTGCCTACACCCACGAGCTTGACGGGATCGCCTTGACCAATGGCAGGGACCGTGCGCAGGCAGTTCAGCGGGATCGCCTGGCCCTCTTCCAACGATCGCGTACATATACGGTCCGCGAGCTGCTCGGCCGCGACCACGACGCCGCCGGGCTCGCGCGTGACCTCGACCTCCTCCGGGCGTACGTCGCTGGCGGAGATCGCCCGCAGCGCTGGCAGGGGCTGGGCGGCGACCTGCGCCGGGCCATACAGCCGGACCGTCACGGGAACGGATATTGACCAACCCGGATGCTGCAGGCAGCGCAGACCGACAAAACTGCGACCCCAAAGACGAGCGCCCGGGCGCAGGAACGCCTCGGTCCGCTCACAGGGAGCCAAGCGCAGACGCGGGTCAATATCCCCAATCGAGATCTCGGCACGGAGCTTGGGAAAAGAGCGGGCCAGGTCGGTTTGGACAAATCGGCGCACGAGCTCGATCGGGTCGTTCGGTGCGGCCGGGGCGTGCTCGGATTGCAGCGCCTGGGCAGCGCTGCTGCCGCACAACAGAAAAAGGAAGAAGCGCCATCGTTTCATGGCCGCAAGGGTAGGCGAAGCCGGACGGCGCAATCCATAAAGAAGGCGCGCACGTGCCAAGCTTATCGGCCGATCGACATTGCTTCCCGAATCAATAATCGGCAGCACAGGGCAAAACTTTAGGAGTGCTTCGGCTCCACACGGGACCCATCATGACGAACGGCGTAATCGGCTCCATCGATTTTCAGGCACAGGCGCTGCAACTGCAGGCCGAGCGCGGCCGGGTTCTCGCGTCGAACATCGCCAATGCGGACACCCCCAACTACAAGGCGCGCGACTTCGACTTTCAAAAGGCCCTGGCGGTGGCGACCGCCAACGGCGGGGCGAGCGCAAAGGCTGCCGTCAAGCCGGTACGAACCAACGCGGCGCACCTTGCCGGCCCCGGCGGTACCGACATCAGCCCGCCGTTGTTGTACCGCGCACCCCTGCAAAGTGCGGTGGACGGCAATACGGTGGACCTGGATGTCGAGCGCGCGAATTTTGCCGAGAACTCGGTGCGCTACGAAGCGACGCTGCGCTTTCTCAACGGCCAGATCAAAGAGATGATGACCGCGATCAACGGACAGTAAGGGGCATTCGATGTCGCTATTCAAAGTGTTCGACGTATCGGCGTCGGCGATCTCGGCGCAGAGCCAGCGGCTGAACGTCGTTGCCAGCAATCTTGCCAATGCCGAATCCGTTGCCGGCCCGGACGGCAAGCCGTACAAGGCGCGCCAGGTCGTATTCCAGACGCAGATGTTCGGTGCCGATCCGGCTTCGGCCGGTGTAGCGGTCTCGCAGGTGGTCGAAGACAACGCCGCGCCGCGCAAGGTGCATGACCCGCAGAACCCTGCCGCCGATACGGATGGTTACGTCACCTTGCCCAACGTGAATCCGGTCGAGGAAATGGTCAACATGATCTCGGCGTCGCGCGGCTATCAGACCAATGTTGACGTAATGAATACGGCAAAGACACTGCTGCAGAAGGTTCTGCAGCTGGGCTCATAGGGAGGCCCGGGAATGACCATGACAAGCGTTACCAACACGAACTCGCTGAGCAGCCTGCTCTCGAGCGCCACGTTAGCCGGCGCCGCGAGCGGCACCGGCGCCGGCAGTGCCAGCGCTTCGCAGGACTTGGCGCAGACCTTCCTTACCCTGTTGGTTGCGCAAATGAACAACCAGAATCCGCTCGATCCGGTCGACAACTCGGAATTGACGACGCAGATGGCGCAGATCAGTACGGTCACGGGGATCAACAATCTGAACTCCAGCATCTCGAGCTTGTTGACGCAACTGCAGCAGAGCGAGACGATCCAGTCGGCCCAGCTGACAGGGCACTCCGTGATGATCGCCGGCTCGGGTCTTGCCCTGTCGGCCAATTCGAGCAGTGGCTCCGGCGTAAGCGCCGTCGGTGGCTACAACCTGGGCGGCGCCGCCCAGAACGTGACCGTCACCATCACCGATTCTTCGGGGGCAACCGTGCGGACCATGCAGCTAGGCACGCAGAGTGCCGGCTTCCAGGATTTCACGTGGGACGGGACGACCAATGCGGGCACGACCGCCGCAGCGGGCAACTACCAGTTCACGGTGGCGGCCACCTCGGCCACGGGAGCGGCAGTCACGGCTACGGCATACAACCTGATGACGGTGGTCGGTTCGGTGCCGCAGTCAAACGGCTCGACACAACTGATGCTGAACAACGGCACCCAGGTTCCATACAGTGCAATCGAGCAGATTATTTGATCTAGGGCCGCGATGCCGCGGCCGCTGAGCGCAGCGCGGCGGTAGGTACACCAAGCAGCAACAACAGGAGAAGCGAATGGGTTTCGAACAAGCATTGTCGGGTCTGCAGGCAGCGTCGCAAAATCTCGACGTCATCGGCAACAACATCGCCAATGCCTCGACCATCGGCTACAAGGATGCAACTACGCAATTTGCCGATGTCTATGCGAACACCCTTGGGGGCGGAAGCACATTGCAGATCGGGCTCGGCGTCGACGTCGCCGCGGTCACGCCCCAGTTCACGCAGGGGACCATCACGACTACCGGCAATCCGCTCAATGTGGCGATAAATGGTTCCGGATTCTTCCAGGAGATGAACAATGGTATCGTGACCTACTCGCGCGACGGCGAGTTCTCGACCGATGCCAACGGCAATATCGTGAACACGGCCGGGCTGCAGCTTCTCGGGTACCCGGCCAATGCGGCCGGCACGATCTCCGCCGGCCCCCCGGTTCCCCTGAGCCTTTCCCAGGCGCCGGTTCCGCCTGCGGCAACGACCACTTCCAACGTTTCGCTGAACTTGGATGCGAATTCGACCCCGATTCCGGTAGGCACGCCGTTTAACCCGGCGAACTCCGCCTCGTACAACTCGTCCACATCGATGACCGTGTACGACTCGCAGGGCAATGCGCACACGCTTTCGCTGTACTTCGTGAACACGGCCGCCAATGCCTGGAGTGTCTACGCTACCGGTGACGGAGCGACGCTCAACGGGGGGGCG
Source organism: Burkholderiales bacterium (assembly GCA_900290295.1). Taxonomy (GTDB): domain Bacteria; phylum Pseudomonadota; class Gammaproteobacteria; order Burkholderiales; family Burkholderiaceae_F; genus GJ-E10. The sequence goes on along the minus strand of OMSW01000168.1, from coordinate 33,781 downwards.
GCGGTCGGCGCCCTGAACTTCAACACGGCGGGAACCTTGGCCGGGGGTGCAAACGTTACGATGAACCTGTCGATGCCGCTGACCAACGGTGCCACGAACCCATTGAATTTCACGACCACCTTCCCGGACGCCTCGACGAGCCAGTACGGGGTGGCCTTCGCGGTGAATTCCAATACCCAGAACGGCTATACCACCGGGCAGCTTTCCGGATACTCCATCGGCCAGAACGGCGTGATTACCGGCCAGTACACCAACGGTCAGACCCTTGACCTGGGCCAGATCGCGCTGGCCAATTTCACCAACCCGCAGGGCCTGATCGCCATGGGCGGCAACCAGTTTGCGCAGAGCGCGACATCCGGAGCGCCGATTGTCGGTGCTCCGGGGTCGGGTTCGCTCGGGTCAGTGCAATCGGGTGCGCTGGAAAATTCCACGGTGGACATCACAACGGAGCTGGTAAACATGATTACCGCGCAACGCGTCTACCAGGCGAACGCGGAGACCGTCAAGACCGAGGATCAGGTGCAGCAAACCCTGATGAACTTGCGTTAGACCCTGAATCCGGTACGCCGCAACATCGTTCTGGAGTTAGCCAGTGGACCGATTGATCTACACCGCGATGACAGGCGCCAAGTACCTGCTCGAGCGCCAGGCTACGCTGGCGCACAACCTGGCCAACGCCAGCACTACCGGCTTTCGCGCCGACACCGTCGGCTTGCGCGCGGTGCCCACGACGGGCCAGCAGGCCGGAACCAGGGTGTTCACCGTTGAAACCACAACCGGGTCGGATTTTGCGCCCGGGCCGATGATTTCCACCAGCCGCAATCTGGATGTCGCGATTCAAGGCCAAGGCTGGCTCGCCGTGCAGGGCACGGACGGCAATGAGGCGTACACCCGCGCGGGCAGCCTTCAGGTCGGGCCGGACGGGACCCTGCAACTGTCCAACGGTATGCAGGTCCAGGGCACCGGCGGCCCCATCACGATGCCCAACGACGCCCAGTCGGTACTCGTAGGCGTGGACGGGACCTTAACGGTCAAGAGCGCAAGCTCGATGCTGCCGACGACGATAGGTCAGCTCAAGCTGGTCAATCCCTCCCTGTCGGACCTGCAAAAGGGGCTCGACGGCATGTTTCGCCTGAAGAGCGGCGACGTGGCCGACGCCGATGCCAAAGTTCGCGTGGCCGGCGGCACGCTCGAAGGCAGCAACGTCAACGTCGTCGAGTCCATGGTCGGAATGATCGGCGCTGCACGGCAGTTTGAATTGCAGATGAAGATGCTGAGTACTGCGGAACAAAACGAACAGAAGGCCGGGACCGTCCTGGGCACCTGATCGGAGTTTTGTTCCGACCAACGATCAAATTTGGCGGCAGCTGTTCGCCGGATCCCATCCGGCAGGTGCCGCGGAGAACGTCATGATCAGAAGTCTATGGATCGCAAAGACCGGGATGGATGCCCAGCAAACACAGCTGGACGTAATCTCGAACAACCTGGCAAACGTGGGCACCACCGGATTCAAGCACGCCCGGGTGGCGTTCGAGGACCTTTTGTACCAGAACCTGCGGCAGTCCGGGGCAAATTCGACCCAGGACACGCTCTTGCCCACCGGCCTGCAGGTCGGCACCGGGGTCGTTCCGGTCGCAACCGAGGTCATGTTCGACCAGGGGAATCTGCAGCAGACGAGCAACCAGTTCGATCTGGCCATCAACGGCAACGGCTTCTTTCAGGTTCAAATGCCCGACGGATCAACCGCATACACGCGCGATGGATCCTTTCAAATCAATGCGACCGGACAGCTGGTCACCGCCGCAGGCTTCCCGGTGATCCCGGCGATCACGATACCGGCCGCGACGCAGTCCGTGACCATCGGCCAGGACGGCACCGTCACGGTGACCTTGCAGGGCAAATCTTCGCCAACAACCGTGGGCACGCTGCAGCTCGCAAGTTTCATCAATCCGCCGGGACTGCAAGCAAACGGCCAGAATCTTTTTTTGGAGACCGCGGCATCGGGCACGCCCAGCGCGAATACCCCCGGAACAAACGGCCTTGGCACGGTGCAGCAGGGCTTCATCGAGACCAGCAACGTCAACGTCGTTTCCGAACTGGTAAACATGATCCAGACGCAGCGGGCGTATGAGATGAATTCGAAGTCGATCCAGACCGCGGACCAGATGCTGAGCAAGCTGAGTGATCTATAGGAATGAGATGGACGCGGTTATGCAATCGATGCGCCGCCGTTACCGGGGCGCCGCGATCCTCGCCCTGGCGGTGCTTATGTCTGCCTGCGCGGCGCCGCGCGCGCCGGTGGCGATGAATGCGCCGATAACGGCGCGGGCGCAACCCTACGACCCGCTTGCCGCCGCGCCGACGGGATCCATCTTCCGTCCCAATAACAATATCTACCTGTTCGAGGATCGCAAGCCGCGTGTCGTGGGCGACCTGCTTACGATCCTGATCAACGAGAATACCAATGCCAGCCAGAGCGCCAACTCGAGCACGGAGAAAAAGACCAACCTCACCGCGACCTTTCCTGCAATAAGCGGCCTTCCGGGCGGCCATGGGATAAACGGCCTGAATTTCAACTCGGCGGCCGACAACGCCTACAACGGTACCGGCCAGACTGCCACGACCGGCGTCTTCACCGGCACGATCGAGGTGACCGTCACCGAGGTTCTGGCCAATGGCAATCTGGTCGTCGCCGGGGAAAAGCAGATCGGGATACGCCAGAACTCGGATTCCCTGCGCTTTACCGGGGTGGTCGACCCAACCTTCATTCAACCCGGCAACATCATCAGCTCGACCCAGGTTGCCGATGCGCGGCTGGACTATCGCGGCGGCGGCAACATCGAGGAAGCGCAGATCCAGGGTTGGCTGGGCCGGTTTTTCAATTCCTGGTGGCCTTTCTGATCATCAAGGCGGCAATGAATCGAGGATCCGCCGGTGGTTGCGCACGAGGTGGGCGTCTTGGCGCACGGAGCCTGGCTTTGCTGTTCGCGCTGGGCGCCATGCTCTTGTTGCCGGTGGCACGCGCCGAGCGTGTGCGCGATCTGGCGGCGATCCAGGGTGTGCGCACCAATCAGCTCATCGGTTATGGCCTGGTGGTCGGCCTGGACGGCAGCGGCGACCAGACGACCCAGACCCCCTTTACGATCCAAACCCTGGAGACCATGCTGCAGCAACTCGGCGTCACGCTGCCGCCCGGCACCGCTCCGCAACTGCGCAACGTTGCCGCCGTGATGGTCACGGCGGTCCTGCCGCCGTTTGCCCAGCCTGGCCAACCCCTGGATGTCACCGTATCCTCGCTGGGTAATGCCAAGAGCCTGCGTGGTGGAACCCTGCTGATGACGCCACTAAAGGGAACGGACGGACTGACCTACGCAATGGCCCAGGGCAACATCCTGGTCGGTGGCGCAGGTGCCTCGCAAGGCGGCTCCAAGGTGCAAATCAATTCCCTGGCTGCGGGCCGGGTGCCCGATGGGGCAATCGTCGAGCGCGGCATTCCCACGCCCTTTCAGCTGGGCGATCGGATCCGGCTGGAGCTCAACGCCAGCGATTTCTCGACTGCCGGGGCGGTCACGGACGCGATCAATGCCAAGCTCGGCGAGGGGACCGCGTCGGCGCGCGACGGTCGCGTGATCGAAGTCAAAGTGCCCCCGGGGGCCAACGACCGGGTTCGATTCGTCGGCGAGCTGGAGAACATCGATGTCGCGGTCATCGAGCCGGCTGCGCGCGTCGTGATCAACGCACGCACCGGCTCGATCGTCATGAATCGCACCGTGACTCTGGAGCCCGCGGCGGTGGCCCACGGCAACCTTTCGGTGACCATCACCGCGACCCCGGTCGTGTCCCAGCCGGGTCCGTTTTCCAGTGGCCAGACGATCGTGACCGAGAAGACCGACATCTCCGTCAAGCAGGAGGGGGGAAGCTTGATTAAGGTCCCGGCGGCTGCAAACCTCGCCGATCTGGTGAAGGCGCTCAATTCGCTTGGGGCCAACCCGGGCGACCTGGTCGCGATCCTGCAGGCGCTCAAGGCATCGGGCGCCCTGCGCGCCGAGCTCGAAGTCATCTGATCGATTGGCCATGGCGACGCCGACAATGGATGCGCAAGCCGCGACGGCCTTCAACGGAGTGGCCGCGGACTCGCGTTCGCTCGATCAGCTCCGGCAGCTCGCCAACAAGGACCCCGCCAAGGCCATCAAGCAGGTTGCAACGCAATTCGAGGCATTGTTCATGCAGATGGTGCTGAAGAGCATGCGCGATGCGACGCCCAAGTCCGGCCTGCTCGACTCGTCCGAGCAGCAGACGTACACAAGCATGCTCGATGAGCAACTGGCGCAAAAGATCGCCTCCGGTGGCACCGGCCTTGCCGAAGTGAT
>OMSW01000168.1:0-29403 GCA_900290295.1 Burkholderiales bacterium | reverse complement strand
TGCAGGGGCGGCACCGGCTCCCGCTGTACCCGTCGCTCCCGGCGGCACGGCGTCATCGACCGGATTGCTGCAGACCTTACGCGATGCTGCCGCCGTGCGGGCCGCCAAATGACAAATGAGCAGCCCGGCGCTGCCATCCGGGCCGGTGCCACGATGGTACGGCGATCGGACGAACGCGAGCCCGGGACAAGAAATGACTCAAGATCCGGCTGCAACTGCCGTATCCCGGTAACGGCGAGGAAAATGGAAAATGTCCAACGGACTGCTATCGATCGGAGCTAGCGCACTGAACGCCGCGTTCACGGCGCTGCAGACTACTGGCAACAATATTGCCAACGTCAGCACGCCGGGGTATTCGCGCGAGATCACAAGCTTCTCGCCCCAGGTCCAAACGAGCATCGGCGGCATGTACATGGGAAGCGGCGTCGCGGTCGATGCCATTTCCCGCGTGTACGACGACTTTCTGGGGCAGCAGACCAACCAGGCGCAGGCAATGGCAAGCCAGGCCGACACGACCGCACAGCTGACCGGGCAGATCAACAGCCTGTTTTCCGACACTACGACCGGGCTCGGCGCCGCGGTCGATAACTTTTTCACCCAGATCCAGGCGCTGTCAGCTCAGCCGGGGAGTGCGGCAACGCGGCAGACGGCGCTCTCGTCCGCACAGCAGATGTCCGGGCAATTCAACAATTATTACGCGCAGTTGCAGTCGATGAGCCAGAGCGCGCAGCAGCAGATCGGCCAGGAGGTCTCGACCGTCAACTCGGCGGTGGCGCAAATCGCGAGCCTGAACGGCCAGATTTCCCTTGCCACGGCCAGCGGCGGAAGTCCGAACTCGCTGCTCGATCAGCGCAACCAGGACATCCTGACCTTGAACCAGGCGATCGGTGTCACGACGACCGCGCAAAGCAATGGGTCGATAAACGTGTACCTGGCAAACGGGCAGCCCTTGTTGGTCGGCGAGCAGACGTATGCGCTCACTACAGGCATGGACCCAGTCAACCCGAAGAACGTCGTCGTCGGGACGAGCGACGGGGGCACGATCGTGGCGCTCGACCCGAACAACAGCGGCGGGGGAGCTATCGGCGCATTGCTGCAGTTCCAGACACAAACCATTCCCAGCGTCGAAAACCAGATCGGCCAGCTCGCTGTCACGCTTTCTTCGCAGTTCAACGCGCTGCAGGCGCAGGGTGTAGATCAAAACGGCAACCCGGGGACCAATTTCTTCTCCTCGCCGACCATCGCGGTCACGGCCGCATCTGCCAATACCGATGTCGGCTCCCTCGCGCTGACCGCGAGCTACAGCGATGTCACGCAGCTGCAGGCTTCCAATTACCAGTTGAGCGTGCAAGGCGGCAATTACACGCTCACGCGTCTTGCCGACGGAAAAACGGTAGCCCAAGGGTCGTCGGCGTCGCTGGCGACAACCCCCGTCACTGCCGACGGTATGACCTTGAATTTCAGCGCAACCCCGGCCAATGGGGATGTATTCACGATAGCGCCAGTGCAGCTCGGCGCCGCAAATCTGAGCGTCGCGCTCAGTCAAGGCGCCCAGATTGCCGCCGCCAGCCCTTTGCAGGCAAGTGTTCCGTCCACGAATGCTGGTTCGCTGACAGTCGGGAACCTCGCCCCACAGGCGCTGACCGTGCCGGTGAATCCCAACGCCAACCTGCTGCAACCGGTGACACTTACTTTCTCGAGTCCCACGCAGTACACCTATACCTATACGCCGGCGAGCGGACCGCCTTCCTTCACTTCTGCCGCCCAGACGTACACGCCCGGCCAGGCGATCAACATCAATGGTTGGTCACTGACGCTCAACGGCACGCCGGCCAATGGTGACGCGGTGACTGTAACGGGAACCGGTACCGTAAGCGCCAGCGGAGACAACCGCAACGCGCTGCAGATGACGCAGCTTCAGGGTCAGCCGATTGTGGGTGGCTCGACGCTGGACGCGGCCTATTCGTCCGTCGTCGCCGATGTTGGCGCACTTGCCTCAACGGCGACCACCGACCAGACCTCCAAGGACGCCATACTCAAGAGTGCCACCACCGCCGAAGCTTCGGTTTCGGGCGTGAACCTGGATGAGGAGGCTTCCAAGTTGCTGCAGTATCAGCAGCAGTACCAGGCCGCGGCGCAAATGATCCAGGCTGCGAACACGGTATTCAACGCGCTCATCACAGACTTGAACGCAGTTCCATGATGCAACGCACTACGGACTCCTAGGAAAAAATCATGATCCGGGTCGCAACCGCCAATCTGTACCTGAACGGCGAGCAGGGAATCAACGCGGATCAGTCTGCATTGATGAGCACGGAGGCCGAACTCGCCAGCGGGAAACAGATCAATTCCCCTGCCGACAACCCTGTTGGCGCGGCGCAGGCCGCGTTGCTGCAAAGCGACCTGGCCCAACTGGGGCAATACTCGAGCAACCAAGCGCAGGCCACGCATTTGCTCAACAGCGCGTCGTCGACCCTGACCCAGGCCGTCAACGTCATGCAGTCCGTGAATACCACCCTGGTGCAGGCGGGCAACGCGACCCTTAACGACACGGACCGCAGCGCCTTGGCGGCGCAGCTGCAGCAGGACCTGAACCAGCTCGTCGGGCTGGCCAATACCAGTGACGGGCAAGGCGGGTACCTCTTCGGCGGCTCGGTCAACTCCACCCCACCCTTCGTTCAGAATGGCAACAACGTGAGCTACGTTGGGGACAACATTGTCCCGGGCGTGCAGATTTCCCAAACGCGCAGCGAGCAGGTGAAATACTCCGGCGCTGCGGTGTTCATGAGCGTACCCAGCGGCAATGGCACCTTCGCCACCGCGGCCGCGAGCGGCAACACCGGCACCGGAACGATCAGCGCGGGCACGGTCATTTCGCCCGGTTCGCTTACCGGGGATAGCTACACGATTACCAGTAACGGCGGCGGTAGCTACACGGTCGTGGATAACACCAAGAACACGACCGTCTCGGGCGTTACAACCACGCCCGGCAACCCGACCACCCTGGCATTTGATGGCATGCAGGTGAGCATCGGCGGTACGCCAAGCGTGGGGGACACGTTCACGATCACGCCGTCCACCAACCAGTCGATTTTCAGCACGATCGCCGCGGCGATTGCGGCATTGCAAACACCGACAACCTCGGCTGCGGCAGCCGCCCAGAGCAGCGCGGCGATCAGCACCGCCCTGGGCGGCACGCAACAGGCCATTACCAGTCTCTCCACGACACAAGCGTCGATGGGCGCGCAATTGTCCGAGCTCAATACCTACGGCACCGTCAATAGCGACCAGACCCTGCAGGACCAGACGCAGATGTCCTCGATCGTCGACCTGAATTACGCCCAGGGCGCATCACAGCTCTCGCAGCAGCAAACGCAATACCAGGCCGCCCTGCAGAGCTATGCCTCAATATCCAAGCTCTCGCTGTTTAACTACATACCGTAGCTCGTAATCCCAAGCTTCCGGTATTCTTCGTCTGCGGCCGGCACTGCCGCCGGCACGCATCATGAACGCAAGGCGAGCACACGGGACGCTAGAGCGTGGCGGATTCGATGACTTTCGATCGCGGGTCGGGCCCGCTTGCGCCCGTGGCGGCCGCCGGCGACCCCATGCCGCGACATCCGCTGCCGGCGCCCGGCCCGGTGCCCGGTCTTGCCCCGGCGCGGCCGCCTGCGTTTTTGTTCGATGAGCTGCCGGACGGCGTTTGGCGTTTCGATCGCAGGCTGGTGATCGTGTATGCCAACCCGGCGATGGTGCAGGCTACCGCGGTTGCCTGGCAGGATTTCATCGGCCGCCAGTTGCGCGAAGTCGAACAATTCCAGGAATTTGCGCCCTTGTGGGAAGCAAAACTGAGCGCGGTCTTCGATTCCCTCGAGGGCCGCTCGTTCAAGTTCACCTATCCGTATCCCACCGGTGCGAAAAGCTTTGACGTGCGTTTGTACGTCGAGCGCAACGGCGCCGGCGAGGCCTCGCATGTCACGGCCATTGCCCGGGACATCACGGTTCCGCGCAGCGCACTGCGCGCCACGCGCACGGCCGATGCGCTGGTCTCGACCCTGATGTCGAGCGCCCGCACCGGCATGGCGGTGCTCGATCGCGACCTGCGTTACGTACGGTGCAACACGTACCTGGTGCAAATGCTCGGCGTCGAGACGCGGCAGTTGCTCGGCCGGCGCCTCGACGAGGCCTTCGATTTGAGCGGCCAACCCGATGTCATGCGGTCCCTGATTCGAATGCGCGACAATGATTTGCGCGTCCCGCATCAGGTCGAATACCAGTTTTGCGGCGGCGAGTTCCCCTGGATTCGCGAGCGGCGCACGCCGCTGCTCAATGCCCAGGGTGAGTTCAACGGGGTATTCGTCACCATCGAGCGACTGGATCGGGAACGATTCGCCGAGACCTCGCTCGCCGCGCTGCGCCATGCGCTGGAGCGGGCCGGCGAAATGGTCTTGGAAATTCGCCGGGACGGCGGCATCGTTGATGCGAACGAAACGGCGCTCGCCTGGTTGGGATACAGCCGTGAACAACTGACCGGCCTGCGCTTGAGCGCGATCGATGCGAACCTGAGCGAAGAGCGTTTCGCCGAGATTCTCGAAGCGCTGATGGCGCACGGCGGCTTTCAGGGCGAAACGCGCTACCGCACTCGGATGGGGTCGGAGTTCGCCGTCGACGTGGTCTTGCAGCGTGTGGAACATGGAGAGCGGGAATTCATATTCCTGCTGGTGCGCGATATTTCGGACCGCAAGCGCTTCGAGGTCTCCCTGGCCGAAAATGGCGAGCGGCTGTCGACGATATTCAATGAAAGCCCGGTGGGCATTTTGCTGCTGGATGGCCGCTTCCATATCCGCAGAGTCAATCGCGCGGCCTGCTCCTTGCTTGGACAAAGGGAGCTGGAACTGCTCGGACGCGATCCGGCGAGCCTGCTGCATCCGGAGGATCGGGATGCCAGCATGCGCGAGCGCGAGCGCCTGGCAGTTGCCGGCGGCTCGGTCACCGAGGAGGATCGGGGAGGATCGGCGCCTGCTTGACCTGGAGGGCAACGCAGTCTGGGTCAATCTGGTTTGGCGCGCCCTCGGTGCCGCAGACGGCGAACGGGAATACCTGCTGGTGCTGGAGAACTTCACCGAAAGGAAGCGCTACGAGGAACGCCTGCAAAGGCTGCTTGCCGAAAGCCGCCTGATTTTCGACACCGCGCTGGTGGGCCTGCTTTTCCTGCGCGACGATCGCGTGCTGCGCGTTAACTCAGCGATGGAAGAATTGCTGGGATGTGAACCCGGGACCCTGGTCGAACAGATCCAGCTGTTTGCCCATCCGTCCGACCGACTGTTGCTGGCTGGTCTGAGTGAACGCTTCGACGATATCCGCGCCGAAGGGGCCTGCGAATTCGAGATGTACATGTACCGCCGGCGCGGCGATCCGATCTGGGTTGCCGTGCAGGGGCGGGCAGTTAACCCGGAGCATCCCGAGCTTGGCCACATCTTTGCCTTTGTGAATATCGACCAACGCAAGCGCTCGGATCGGGAATTGCGTGCCACGCTCAACGAATTGCAGCTGATCTTCGACAATGCGCTGGTAGCCATCGTCTACGTTGCCAATGATCTGGTGATCAAGGCGAACGCGGCCGGCGAACGGCTCTTCGGTTTCGGTGCCGCCGATCTGAGCGAGGTGCTGTTCGGATCGCTGTTTGTCGATCCCGGTGCCTGGCAAAGGGTCCAGGGACAGTGCGGAGCCGGGGCGGTCGCTGGCGCAGGCGGCGCCAGCGCCAGTTTCGAACTTCCCATGCGCCGTGCCGACGGCAGCACTTTCTGGTGCGCCGGCAATGTGCGCCCGATCGAGCCCGGCGCGCCGGAACGCGGGATGATCGTTGCACTGACCGATGTCGACGTGCGGCGGCGATCCGAGGACGAGCTGCGCCGCGTTCGCAACCACCTCGACCTTGTCATCGAGAGCCTGCCGGTCCTGGTTTCCGTGCGCGAGGCCGAGAGCGGTCACTTCGTGAGCATGAATCGTGCTGGCGAGGTGATGACCGGCTTGTCGCGCCAGCAGGTAATCGGCCGGACCTGGCACGAGATCTATGGGCGCCAGTTCGCGGATCTGTATGCGGAGATGGACCGCAAAGCAATTGCCGATGCGCACCAGATCGAGCGGCCGCGCGACGTAATGCTGCGCGCCGACGGTCGGACCTTGACCGTCAATCAGCGCGTGGTTCCGATATTCGATGATAAGCAGGAGGGCCGTGGTCATGGTGCGGCGCAATACGTGATGTCGATCATCGATGATTTGACCGGGGAGGTGCTGGCGGAGACCGCACTGCGCGAAACGGAGACGCGGTTTCGCCAGTTTGCGGAGAACATCGATCAGATGGTGTTCATCGCCAATGCGGACCTGACCCAGGTGTACTACGTCAATGACCGTTACGCGCAGCAGGTGGGCGCCCCTCCTTCGGAGTTGCTCGCCGATTCGAGCTCGGCTCGCCAGTACGTCCACCCCGACGACGTTGCCGGCCTCCAGCGCCAGTTGCCGCGCTTGGTCGCGAACCTGCGGCGCCTGCGCCGGACCGAGTTTTCGGTGCGCATCAATCACCCAACGCGTGGCGTTCGCCTGCTCAACATCCGCCTGAACCCGGCCCGCATCCACGACGGTTCGATTCGCGTGTTCGGCATCGCCGATGACGTGACCGAGCGCAAGGCCGCGGAAGAGCAGCGCCTAGAAGAAGCGGTCACGCAGCGCGACGTGCTGGTCCGGGAGGTGCATCATCGGATCAAGAACAATCTGCAAGGCGTAGCCGGTTTGCTGCAGCAGATGGCCAGCGCCAAGCCGGAGGTTGCGTCGACGCTTAACGAGGTCGCCGGTCAAATCCAGGCGATCGCCCAGGTTCACGGTTTGCAGATCGGCAGCGGCGGAACCTTGCCGGTGCTGGGGGTGGCGCAGGGAATATTTTCCAATCTCGGCGCAATGTTTGGCGCCGACGTGCGGTTTGAGTCCGACGCACCGGCGCTGTGGCGGTGGGGCTTGCCGGAGAACGAAGCGGTTCCGCTGGCCCTGGTCATCAACGAATTGGGAACCAACGCGATTAAATATCGCTCCAGCCGCGAGTTGGCAATCGAGGTACGAATCGAAACCCGACACGACGGCATTGCCTTGTTGATCGACAACGCCGGGCACCTGCCGCCAGGCTTTGATTTGGCACGGGTGGTCTCCGGCGTAACCGGGCTCTCGCTCATCAAGGCGCTGCTGCCGCGGCGGGGTGCAAAATTGCGGATCGAGCAGCTCGGGTCATTGGTGCGAACCACGCTCGAACTCGGCGGGCCGGCTATCCGCGAGGAACTGGAATGAACGCGCGGCAAGGCGGCCCCTGGATGGCGATGCCATTGCTGTCGGAAGGTCGATGATGACGGATCAGACGCCGTTGGTCTTGGTGGTGGACGATGATCGTCTGGTGCTGGCGACCTTGTGTGCGGGGCTGCGCCAAGCGGGCATAGAAGTGATCGAGGCCGACAACGGCGATGAGGCAATACTCCTGGCGCGACGCCACAAGCCGCAACTGGCGATTCTGGACATGCGCATGCAGGGCAAATCGGGGATGGACGTGGCCCGCTACCTGGCGGCCAACACCCGTACCGGGTTCATGTTCCTGTCCGCGTTCAATGATTCCGAGACCATCGAAGAGGCCAACCGCTTGGGTGCCCTGGGGTATCTGGTCAAACCGCTGGACGTCAAGCAGATCGTTCCGGCGGTACACGCTGCCCTGGCCCAGACCGCAGATGCCGACGCGCTGCCGGTCGCGGCAGGTTTTGGGCGCGGTCAGCGGGACGAACAGGTCGCGGTCGGGATATTGATGGAACGACTTCGGCTCGACTACGACCACGCGCTCGATGCTCTGCGCAATCAGGCCCGAATGGAAGGGGCCAGCATCGAGGCATTGGCGACCAGCATGGTCGAAGCTGCAAATCGGCTGAACTCGATCCCGCGCAGCTGATGGTGCCGCGTGGCCCACTCGGCCGGTGCCAGTGCGCCACGCACCACCTCGTGCATCGCAAATCGAAGATCGTCAATGCGGTGGCTTTTCGACGTGCTGCTATGCGTTGATGGTTCCCACGCCGCTGGGAACGGGCTGCAACGTGAAATAGAAGCAGGCGCCCCTGCCCGGTTCTGACTCGGCCCAAACGCGTCCTCCGTGCTTGCGGACAATGCGCTGCACCGTTGCGAGACCAACGCCGGTGCCGGGAAACTCGTTTTGCGAGTGAAACCGCTGAAACAGTCCGAACAGGCGTTCGGCAAAGCGCATGTCGAATCCGGCGCCATTGTCGCGTACGAAGAAAACGTCGGTGCCGTCCACGACATGGTGGCCGAATTCGATCAGGGCCTCCGGCGCGTGTGCGCTGAACTTGAACGCGTTGCCGAGTAGGTTTTGCAGCACCAGGCGCAGCAGTACCGGATCGCCATCGGCCCGCAGGTCTGGCTCGATGCGAAACTCGACCGTGCGGCTGACGTCGCTCGCACGCAGCTCATCGGCAAGTTCGTGTACCGCCCGGGATAAATCGAACTGCTCGATCTCCAGCTCGCGCCCGGTTCTGCGGGACATCGCAAGCAGGGCTTCGATCATGGCGTTCATGCGGCTCGCCGCGGCAGCAATGCGCTTGACGTGTTCGCGGCCGAGCTCATCGAGCCGGGGACCGTAGTCCTCGAGGATGATGCTGGCAAAGCCAGCGACGACGCGCAGCGGCGAGCGCAGGTCGTGGGACACCGAGTACGAAAAGCTTTCCATTTCCCGGACGGTTATCTCGAACTGGCGAGCCCGTTCCATCTGCTCTTGTTCGAGCTGCGCAACGCGCTCCTGTATCGCGGCCGGTACCGTGGACGCTGCCGCTTGGCTCTCGTGCAGGGCCACCGTGCCGGCATAACCGCAATAGCGGCCAGCGCTGGTGTAGCACGGCACAGCGCTGAGCCAGACAACGATCTCGCCGGTGCCCGCAAGCATCGCCGTTATCGGCACGTCAAAAAACGGCTGGCGCGCGGCTACCGCATCCTGGATGGGCGTTGGCGCAGCGGCGTCCGTTGCGCCGGGTACCCGCCAAAAATCAAGACCGATAAGTTGATTCTTATCCAGCCACGGGGGCTGGCGCCGTCCCGCTTGTGCCCAAACGACGCGCGAATTGTCATCGGCCTGCCACCACCACAGCGCGGACGCTGCCAGGGCGCGGCGCAGAACCAGCAATTCGCGGCCATTGCGGCGATGCAACAAAAAGAGCAGCAGCAGCAACGTCGAGAGCACGCCGCCGAGTACACCCAAATAGATCTCGGTCATAGTCGGAAGGGGTCACCCGGATTTGTGCTTGGACGCGATCCGATTGGCAAAGCACGCATTCTCTGCACCGTCCAAAGCCCGCGCCAGAGGCGCCGGAAGACAGGACACCCGGCATTTCCGTACGCGAGAAAGCCGTCGAGGAGGCCGATGACGGCAAAGGCCGCATTGTGCCAGTCGGCGACAGTCCTGCGCAGGGGCAAATTTCTCAATGCAGTGCCGGGAGCAATGGGACACGGACGTGTTTTTCTCGGCATTCGCCAGGTCAAGTTCGGCGATACAACGTCGAAAACACGTATGGCGGCATGCGGCCGGGCGCCGGCATGGGCGAAAGAAGGCCAATGGCAAAGCAAGACACGGATCTACGCAAGGACGGACCCAATTCGGGCGCCGAGCGTGCGGTCGGGCTGCCAGCGCAGCAGCGCGCAACCATGCCGGCGGCACCGGAGCCAGCCGGCGCCTACGCCGTTGAGCCGCCCGTTCCGGCGCTTGCCGGACCCGGCATTCCGCTCTCCTGGCGGATCACGCTGTTGATGTCCATTCCCGCTATCGTCTCCGCACTGGCGTGTTACCAGCTTGCCAGGCAGGGCGCAGACCTTTTGACCGGCTCGGCGGTGGTGCTTGCGCTGGTGGCGCTGGGCGCCTGGTATGCGATACGCCAGGCCCGAAGCCTGTTGCAGCCGATACGCCAGATCACCTCGCGGGCGGACCTGCTGGCCATGCGCCATTGCGGTGAAATCCCCGTCAGAAGCCGTTGCGAACTGGCGGCATTGGCGAATTCCTTCAATGCCATGACCACCGCGGTGCTGACGGACGCAGGCAATTCGCGGCAAATGTACCTGGCGGAGGTCCAAAACAGCCTTGATCTGCAGCGCCAATATGCGCTTATGCAGATGCTGCGCAACCTGGCCTCGGCGGCCAACGATTGCGATTCACTGGAACACGCGCTGCAGAACTCACTGGCGGAAATTGGCAGCTATCTGGACTGGCCTGTCGGGCGCCTCGTCCTTGTGGCCGGCAAGGCCGGGGCGAAGCCTGGAAGCGCGCGGTCGCACTGGTACGCACCGGACCGAGAACGTTTTGCCGCCTTCCTCGAGGCCTCCGACGACGCGTCCGTGGAAGTCGACGGCGCAGGGCTGATTGGCCGCGCCCGGCAAAGCAAATTAACGCATTGGATTTCCGACCTGGGGCGCCTGGACGATTGGCCTGGGCGCGAGGCGGCGCTGGCCTGCGGTCTGCGCACCGGGTTCGTCATCCCGATCGCCGCCGAACAGGACGTGACCGCGTTCGTCGCGTTCTTCTCGGATCATCGCATCGAAGCCAGCGCGGAGATGCTCGAACTGGTCGAAGCCATCAGCGTCGAGCTATGGTCTACAGCCAACCGCTACCAGTCGGAGTCCTCGTTGCGTGCGGCCGACATGCATGCTCACCGGTTGGCATTGATCGCGGAGTGCATGGAAGGTGCGATCGCCGTCACCGGGGCCAGCGGCCGTGTCGAATGGGTCAATACGGGGCTGACCAGGCTTGTGGGATTCCCCGCAACGCAATCGATCGGCAAGGACGTCACGAGCCTGCTGTTCGGCTCCGATCCGCCCGCCGCGGCCGAATTCAAGCGGCAGCTCGAGTCGGGCGAGCGTGTTACCGGATTGGTGCTTCCGGCCCAGGCCAAGAATGCCGATACCAAATGGTACGAACTGGAGATCGAGCCCATGCCCGCCCGCGGGACTGCGGCGGCTGGGTCTTTCGTCATCGTGCGCGACATTACGCGCGAACGGGCCACGCAAATGGCCCTAAGCGACGCACTGGAGTGTGCCAACCAGGCAAGCCAGTCGAAATCGCAATTCCTCGCCAACATGAGCCACGAGATACGCACGCCGATGAACGGGGTGCTCGGCATGGCCGAACTGCTGCTGGGGACCGAACTCGATGAGCGCCAGCGCCGCTTTATCGAATCGCTCTACCGTTCCGGAGTGGCACTCCTGGACATCATCAACGACATACTCGACTTCTCCAAGATCGAAGCCGGAAAGCTGGAGTTGGAATCGATCGACTTTGACCTGCGCACCCTGGTAGAGGATCTGGTCGAATTGCTGGCACCGCGCGCGCATGAGAAGCGCATTGAGCTTGCCTACAAGCTGTCTGCCGGCTTGCCGGCCACCGTGCGCGGCGACCCGACGCGGCTGCGCCAGGTGCTGATCAACATCATCGGCAACGCGATCAAGTTCACCGAACGCGGGGAAGTCGTATTGACCGTGGAGGCCCTCGCCGATGATCCCGCGAATGCCAATGTGGCTCGGGCGACGCGCGTCCGCTTTGTGGTGCGCGATACCGGGATCGGCATGCGCCCGGAGGCAGTCGAACGCCTGTTCTCCGTCTTCATGCAGGCCGATCAGTCGTCGTCGCGCCGCTATGGCGGTACCGGGCTCGGTCTCGCAATCTGCCGCCAGCTGACGGAATTGATGTCCGGGAGCATTTCTGCCACCAGTCACATCGGCGAGGGATCGGTGTTCCAGGTGGAAATGCCGTTGCAGCACGGTGATTCCTCGGCCGTCTTGCCCAGGGCGCCCAGCACGGGATCACTGGCCGGAAAGCGGGTATTGGTTGCCGAGGACAACCCCACCAATCGACGCATCCTGAGCGAGCAATTGCGCTCGCTCGACATGGACTGTGCACTGGCAGAAAACGGCCGTCAGGCGCTGCAGATGCTGCGCATCGCCGCGCGCTCGGCTATGCCGTTCGACGTGGCAGTGGTCGATATGAAGATGCCCATCATGGATGGGATGGCGTTGGCCGCAAAAGTTCGTGCCGACGCCGCGTTGCGCGACTTGCCCCTGGTGATGCTGACGTCGATCACGGGCCGCGACGATGCGCGCCGCGCGCATGCCATAGGCGTCGATGCGTATTTGTCGAAGCCGGTCCGACAGCAGGACCTGATCGCCAGTCTTTCAGCCGTCCTGGAGTTGCAGCCCTTGGAGCCGATCCCGGAGCCCGAGTCGGACCGCCTGGTCGGCTTGGCCGGTCGCCGCGTTCTGGTCGTCGAGGACAACCTGGTAAACCAGGAAGTCGTGAGCGCCATGCTTGCCGGTTTCGGTTGCGAATCGAGACTCGCGGAAGACGGTCTGGCGGCATTGAGCCTACTGGAGCGGGAAGACTTTGACGTCGTGCTGATGGACTGCCAAATGCCGACCATGGATGGCTTCGAGGCAATGCGCCGACTGCGCGATCCGGACTATCAGCAACACGACCTGGCGCGCGCTCGCCTGACTCCCGTAATTGCCCTTACTGCGAATGCGCTGTCCGGGGATGCCGAGCGCTGCCGTGCCGCCGGATTCTCCGACTACCTCGCAAAGCCGTTCCGCCAGCGCGATCTTGGCGAGGTCCTGCTGCGCTGGACCGCTACTGGCAATCGCAGCGTGGTGGCTGGAAAAGATGCCAAGGCGCCTTCGCCAGCGGCGAACGTGCCTGCGCTGGTCGAGCTGCCGGTCATCGTCGCGCCCGCGGCTGCGCCGGCTACGGCCGCCGACGAGCACGACGTGCTCGAGCTGCGAGTGCTGGAGGAGATCGCCACCATGGAGCGCAACGGCGCCAGGGACCTGCTGCGTCGGCTCATCGCAACCTACGAACGCTCGTCGGAGTCGCTCGTCCAGACTGCCGATCAGGGCTTTGCACGCGACGATCCCGCTATGGTTGTCCAGGCGCTGCACACATTGAAGTCTTCGAGCGCGAATATGGGTGCGCTGCGGTTTTCCCGCGCATGCAACGAAGTCGAGGCGTTGGTGCGCCAGCGGCTTTTGGCCGATGCCAAGAAGCGTTGGCAGGCCTTGCGCGCCGACTACGAGACCGTCCTGCGTGCGTTGAACACCCTGCGCCGGGGACCTGGCCATGGCGTCGGTAGCTGGCTTGCGGAAATTGAACGCTAAGCGATGCCGATTCGCATGGATCTCGAAGACAAGGCGGCTGGGGGCTCGGCCCGGGACGGCGACTGTGTGTTGCTTATCGACGATGATCCGGTGGTCCGGCTGTTGACGGTCGCCGCACTGTCCGAGCGCGGCTGGCGGGTCGTGGAGGCCAGTGGGGGAGCCGAAGCGCTGGAGATCTTTGTGCGCGAGCGTCCCCAGGTAATCGTGCTTGACGCGATGATGCCTGCCCCCGACGGCTTTGAAACCTGCGAGAGGCTGCGCAAGCTTCCCGGCGGTGAACACGTGCCCGTGCTGATGTTGACGGGACTGGACGACGAACACTCGATAGCTCGGGCGTATGAAGTCGGCGCGACGGATTTCTTCGTCAAGACCAGTGGACAGTGGACGCTGCTTTCGGAGCGTCTGCGTTACATGCTACGCGCAGCGCACATGCGGGAGGAACTGCTTACCAGCCAGGAGAAGCTGAACAAGGCACAACGCATCGCACGGCTCGGCAGTTGGGAGTGGGATTTTCGTACTCGCAGAATCCGCGTCTCCGACGAATGCCGCTCAATTGTCGGACTTTCCGTCACCGATGGCGACGTTCCGGAGTGGCACGCCTGGTCGCGGGTCGCACCGGAAGATCGCGGGCGCATCGAAAGGCTATTTCGCGACACCCGGGACTCCGGTTTGTCGCTCACTTTCGAGTCCAGCGTAATGCACACCGATGGACGCGCGCGGATCGTGCGCGTGGAGGCGGAGTTCGAGCGCGATGAAAATCGGGCTGCCGTGGCCATGCACGGGGTCATTCAAGATGTAACCGAGAGGCGCCAGGCCGAAGACCAGATCCGTCGCCTTGCCAACTACGATAGCCTCACGGGCCTGCCAAACCGGCGCTTCCTGCGCGAGGAGTTTGGCGCAACGATCGAGCGTGCCAGTGGGGCCGACAGCCTGCTGGCGCTGCTCTTTGTCGACATCGACCGCTTCAAGCACATCAACGACACGCTCGGTCATGAGGTCGGCGACCAGGTTCTGCGCGAGGTCGCCTGGCGCTTGCATTCAACCGTCCGCGAATCCGACACGGTTGCCCGGCTGTCCCGGCAGGAACACCGGGCGAATGGGCAACGGTCCGCGACATTGGAGTCCAGCGTGCGGAGCGACAGTCGGGTGGCGCGGCTCGGCGGGGACGAATTCACGGTGCTGTTGACCAACGTCGGGGGCCCGGACGAGGTCAGCGGCATCCTGCAGCGCGTGGTCGATGGGATTCGTGTGCCGATCGACTGCTTCGGCCACGAGGTGCACGTTACGGCGTCCATCGGCGTGGCGCTGTTCCCGCGCGACGGCGAGGATGTCGACGGCTTGCTGCGCAAGGCCGACCTGGCCATGTATGCGGCCAAGGCCAAGGGGGGCAATTCCTGGCGCACGTTTGAAGAATCGATGAACGTCGCGGTGGCCGCGCGCTGGCACCTCGAGGCCGGTCTGCACCACGCCCTGGAGCGCAAGGAACTCGTGTTGCATTACCAGCCAAAAATCGATATCACGACGGGAAGGATCGTCGGTGCCGAAGCGCTGATGCGCTGGGTTCGCAACGGCAACCTTATCGTGCCGGGCGAGTTCATCAGTGCGGCAGAGGAATCGGGACTCATCGTGCCCATCACGGAGTGGGCCATTGCCCAGGTCTGCTGGCAGATCAGCGAGTGGCGGCGCCAGGGTTTGGCGCCCTTGCCGGTCGCCGTCAACATTTCTAGCGGCCACTTCCAGCGCGGCAATCTCGCCGCGCCGGTTCAGGAGTCGCTAGCGCGCAACGGCGTGGCCGCGCAGCTGCTAGAAGTCGAACTTACCGAAACCGTGCTGATGCGGGATCTGGATGTTGCTTTGCCATTGCTCGACGAGCTAAAACGGCTCGGGGTATCCATTTCGATCGACGACTTCGGCACCGGCTACTCGTCACTGGCATATCTGCGGCGGCTGCCGATCGACACGATCAAGATCGATCGCTCCTTCGTGATGGAGCTGGAGGTAAATTCCGACAGCGCGACGATCGTTGCGGCGATCATCGCCATGGCCAACGCGCTCAAATTGCGCACGATCGCCGAGGGCGTCGAGACCCGCGCCCAGATGCTGGCCTTGAGTGGTTACGGCTGCACCCTCATGCAGGGCTTTCTCTTTTCCCGACCGCTGCCGCCGGAGGAGTTCGCGCGTCTGGTCGCGAACGCGGATAGCCTGCGAATGCAATGGCGCTCGTCTGCGCGCGAACCGGCGCCGGCGGAAAAGTTGCCCGCAGCGGTCAGCGGCACAACGCCGACGCTTGCGGTTCCCGATCCGCTCACGGTGGCCCCGGTACGGAGGCGCTGATGAGGCTGGGCGGGCCGAATGAGAAGCCGGTGAGCGAAGCGGCCGATGCGCTGGCCGCGTCCGGGGCTGGTCATGGGCCGGCCACGCTCATCCGAGAATTGGCGCGCGATCTGCTTCGGCAAAAGCGCATCCAGCTCGATGAGGCAAGCCGCATCGACCGGGCATTGCGCGACCACGACTGGGCAACGGTGCGCACGTATGTCGCAAAGGGACTGGCGCGGCGCACCGAAGTGCCATCGATGCGCGAGAATGGCGCCGGGTCGGTGCCCGTGGCTGCCGCCGAAACGGCCGACCGCACGATGTCGCCCGAGCAAGCGGCCGACAACGGGGTAATAACCGCCGGCCTGCTGCGGCTGGTACTGCGCCTTTGCGACGCATTGCCAAGACTTGCAGTCAATGACCTGGGATTTATCGAGGGCTTTGACTTGATCCGCTCGATTCTTGCTGGGCGTCTTACGCCGGAACGGTTGAACGAGGTCGATGCGCGAATCGCCACGCTTGTCAGCCAGCAGCTGGAGATGCAGCAAAAACTGCAGGATGCTCGTTCGTCCCTCAAGGACATGCTGAGCATCCTGGTCGACCGGCTAGGAACCGTTGGCGCCAGCACGGCGTGGTTTCAACAGCGGGTCGGCGCGTACCGCGATGTACTCGCCGGGCAGCCGGAACCCGAAGTTGTCACGCGCGTGGTCGTCGGCCTCCTGGCCGAAACCAAAGCGGTATCGCAGGAGATCCACAGATCACAGCACGATCTGGCCGAGGCGCACCGCAAGGTCGAATCCTACGAATTGCGCGTGCGTAACCTGGAGCACGCGTTGGCACAGACCGCGCGCATGGTGCAAAACGATCCGCTTACGCATGCGTTGAACCGGCGTGGTCTGGACGAGGTTTTTCGCATAGAGGCGTCCCGCTCCTCGCGGTATCGGGTGCCGCTGACACTGGTAATGATCGACCTGGATGACTTCAAGTCGATCAACGACAGTCTTGGACATGCTGCCGGCGACCGCGCGCTGGTCCATTTCGTCACGACCGCGCAGGCAAGTCTGCGTTCGATGGAGCTGATCGCGCGCACCGGCGGGGAGGAATTTGTGGTGGTTTTCCCGGCCACCGGGATAGCAGAGTCGGTCGACGCGATACGGCGCTTGCAGCGCGAGCTGGCGCGCAGCGAGTTCCAGTACGAAGGCGAGTCCCGCGCAATGACCTTTTCGGGGGGCGCAGCCGCATGGCGCGCGGGCGAATCCCTGCCGCAGATCCTGCGGCGCGCCGACGCGGCCATGTACGAGGCCAAGCGTGCCGGCAAGAACAACGTCGTGATCGCTACCGAATGAGCGGCCCACCACCGGAGCGCGCGAGCCGGCCGTAGCCGCAGTGCGCAGCAAGATATTGCGCGCTTCCTACTCCACGAGGCTGTGCTTTATCGCGTAATGCGTCAGCTCGGCATTGTTGCCCATGCTCATTTTCTCCAAGATGCGCGCTCGGTAGACGCTGACGGTCTTGGGACTCAAGGCCAGCGCCTCGGCGATATCCGAGAGGCGGTGGCCTGTCGCGATCAGCTTGAGCGTCTGGAATTCGCGATCCGACAGGCGCTCGTGGGGCAAACCCTGTTCCGGCGCGTGTAAATTTTCGATGAGCGCCTGGGCAATCTCCGGAGTGACATATTTTCGGCCTGCGACAATCTGCTCGACCGCCTCGAGCAGCTTTTCTGGTGCGCCGGCTTTGTTCAGATAGCCTGCGGCGCCCGCGCGAAAGGCGCGCACCGCATATTGCTCCTCGGGATACATGCTCACGACCAGAACCTTGAGTCGCGGCATCTCGCCCAACAAGGTCTTGAGAATGTCGATCCCGTCCTTTCCCGGCAGGTTGACGTCCATGACCAGCAGGTCGATTTCTCCGACGCGTCGCAGCAAGGTCCGCAACTGTCCGTAGTCGCCCGCCTCCCCGGCCACTTCAATATCGGAGTGCTCGGAAAGGATCTGGACGATTCCACGGCGCACGATGGCGTGGTCATCTACGACAATGGTCTTGAGTGCCATGGTGGTGGTCTGCCAGCTACTTACTTGGTGGAGGTCGCGGCACCTTCGTGCCGTTGTGGGGCATGCGCCTTATCGCCGGGGCCGGTCGGCACGGAAAACATCACGGTCGTGCCGCGGCCGGGTGCCGAGCTGATTTCCGCCCAGCCGCCGAAACCACGGGCCCGCTCAATGAGGCCACGAAGACCAAAGCCCGGCGTTGCCTGAAGCATGCCCGGATCGAAGCCGACCCCGTCGTCGCTGATCTCCAGGGTCACCTCGCCGGTAGCGGCGAACAGTTGGACGGACACATGCTGCGCCTGGGCGTACTTGGAGATGTTCGATAGCGATTCCTGCGCCACCCGGTACATCGCGGCCGCGCATTCCGCAGGCAGGGGCAGATCCTCGCGGTTGGTTTCGAAGGTGGCAACCATGGAGGTGCGCGACGCGAAGCTGCGGACCAGCCATTGCAACGCCGCGACCAGGCCGGCGTCGAGCACCGGTGGCCGCAGGTTATGCTGAATTCGGTGGCTTGCGGCAACCGCCTGTTCGAGCAGACCCAGCATAGCCGCGAGGCGCGGCGCCTGCGCCGGCTGCGTTTGTCCCTGGCGTGCCAGCCCGACCAGTTCAAACCGCAACGCGGTCAGCGTTGCTCCGATGTCGTCATGGATCTCCCGGGCGATCCGATGACGCTCCTCCTCCTTGATCGTTTCCAGGTGGCGGGTGAGCGCGCGCAGGCGAGTCTCGCTTTGTTCCAGCGCCGCGGCCGCTTCGCGTCCTGCGCGTCGCTCCCGCGCTGCCTGCAGACTGCGGGTCAACGCCGGACCGACGCGAAACAGACGGGACTTCAGGATGAAATCGTCGGCCCCCGCATGGAGCACCGACACAGCCAATTCCTCTGACATTTCTCCCGACACGACGATGACCGGCAAGTCGGGATCGTGAGACTTTGCGACCGCGAGCGCCGCAAGCGAGTCAAATTGCGGCAGGCTGTGATCGGTCACGACCACGTCCACCGGACCGTCCTGGAAGACCGCACGCATTCCCGCCTCATCCTCAACCCGCCGGGCGCGCACCGGGCGACCGCCGCGGGCAAGAAGCGCGAGCAGCAGGTCGTAGTCAAGCTCCGAGTCTTCGACGACCAGAAGCTGTATCGGCGGATTGTCCAAGGTGGAAGGCATCGGCGCTCGCATTTTGGCGCATTTTGGTCCGTCCCGGGCGCCGGCGAACTGCACACCAAATTGGTACCTTTTTTCCCAATCGAGTGAGGGGCTCGTCACGGAAACTAGCCAATGCAGGAATCCCAAATGCCGGGATCCGAAACAATCATGAAAACGAACCATTCTAGCGAATCAATGCTGCCGCAAGCAGGCCGTAACGCGGCGCAGGAGTGCGCGGCGATCGAGGCCGACCTGGAGCGCCTGAAAACACTGGTCAACGACGCCGCGGGCCGCCTGCTTGGTAGCTTTAACGAATTTGCCAGGCTGGAGCAGCAAACCAGCCGCAACCTCGAGGAGCGCCAGCGGATCGAGTTGGCGATCGGGACGGCGGTGACTGCACTGCAGTTCCAGGACATGGCGACGCAGCTTACCGGCCATGCCCAAAGGCGACTGGCGGCATTGGAAGTCTGTCTTCGGTCCCTGTATGGCGATACATCCGACCGGGATCTGGCGGAGCATCCGCAGCCGGTCCGGCAGGCGGAAATGAATTCCGGTTCCGTAGATCTCTTTTAGCTAGCGGCCCGGGTAGGCAAGGGAGTTGGAAATGCATTCGATTCTTGCGGTGGATGACTCGGCGTCAATGCGGCAGATGGTCGCGTTCACGCTAAAGGGCGCCGGGTACAACGTGATCGAGGCCGCCGATGGCCAGGAGGCCCTGGACAAGGCCAGGCAAGAGAGCGTCGACCTCGTTCTGACCGACCAGAACATGCCTCGCATGGATGGCATCACCTTGGTCCAGAACCTGCGGACCCTGGCCACCTACGCCGCGACGCCCATATTGATTCTGACCACCGAGTCGAGCGCCGAAATGAAAGCCAAGGGCAAGGCCGCGGGTGCCACCGGCTGGCTGGTCAAGCCCTTTGATCCCAGCAAGCTGCTCGACGTGGTCCGCAAGGTCATCCGCTGAGCACAGCCACCGGGCGACGAGCGTGATGCATAAGAACTAGACCGGGCAAGCGGCACCCACGGCCAGATGCGACGGAGCGCAACCTTACAAGGCGGACGGCGATCATGGGAGAAGTGACCAATCAGGGGCTGCAGCAGGGAGAATTCGACCTTACGCAGTTCTACTCCGTGTTCTTTGAGGAGGCTGGCGAAAACCTCGCGAACATGGAATCACTGTTGCTCGAAATCGACTTGGGGCAACCCAGCGATGAGGACCTCAACGCGGTGTTCCGCGTCGCCCATTCGATCAAGGGTGGAGCTGCGACCTTCGGCTTTGCCGATGTCACCACCCTGACCCATGAGCTCGAAACGCTGCTCGAACGGGTTCGCCGGCGTGAATTGGCGCTCGACAGCGGAATGGTCGACGTCCTGCTCGAGGCCGGAGATGTTGTCCGGGCGCAGCTAGCGCGACACCAGGGGCGCAGCAGTGAAATCCCGGAGACCAGCGAGTTGATCGGCCGCATCAGGATCTTGGCCAGCGGCGCCGCGCTCGAGCCCGTTGCCGCGACCGCCACCGAGGCGGTGGCTGCGCTGCCCGTGGGAACGCGGCGCCTGCGGGTCCGTGTAGGCCCGTTGAAGGAGGAATCGGTTGCCGACGATTTGGCAGAACTGTTTCGCGATATACCTTCGCTAGGGACCATAGAGGCGAGCGACGGCGGTGCCCTGGGCGCCGACGGTTACCGGCGCTTTCTCGTGACCACGACATCGCCGGACTCGGAACTGGTCGAGCTGTTTTCCTTCCACGTTGCGCGCGACCAGATCCTGATCGAGCCGGACGCGGCCAGCGCAGAACCATCCGCTGCCGCCGTCGCAGCTGCGATGGCCGCCGCCGCCGATGCCCGCGACGACGCCAACGGCTTCGGATTTTTTGTCGATCCGAGGACCCTGCGGCCGGCCGCCGCGCGCGCGGCCGCAGCCGCCGCGAACCGGGCCGGGGCAAGCGGCAAGGTGCCCGAGCCCAAGGCGCGATCGGAAAAGACCGGGGCAGGCAACCTGGATTCCAATACGCTGCGGGTGTCGGTCGAGCGGGTCGATCAGCTGATCAATCTGGTCGGGGAATTGGTGATCACCCAGGCGATGCTGACGCAACAGGTCAAGGACCTCGACCCCGCGCAGTTTCGTCCCCTGTTGACGGGCGTCACCGATCTGGAGCGCAACACGCGCCACCTGCAAGAAGCGGTGATGTCGATCCGGATGATTCCGATGTCGTTCGTGTTCAATCGGTTCCCGCGCATGATCCGCGACCTGGCCGTCAAGCTCGACAAGAAAATCGAGTTGAAGATGGTCGGTGAGGCGACCGAGCTCGACAAGGGGCTGATCGAAAAGATCATCGATCCACTCACCCACCTGGTGCGCAACAGCGCCGACCATGGGCTGGAGACCCCCGATAAGCGACTGGCCGCGGGCAAGTCCGAAACGGGAACGATCACGCTCTTGGCTTCGCACCAGGGTGGATCGATACTCATCGAGGTGCGCGACGACGGTCAGGGACTACGGCGCGACCGCATCCTGGCGAAGGCGCGCGAGCGCGGCTTCCCCGTTCGCGACGACATGACGGACGCGGAAGTCTGGGCACTGATATGGGAGGCCGGTTTTTCCACTGCCGACCAGCTCAGCGATGTGTCCGGGCGCGGCGTCGGCATGGACGTCGTACGCCGAAACATCACGGAATTGGGCGGGACCGTGGAACTGGACTCGGCCGAGGGTCTGGGAATGCGCGTCTGCGTCCGTCTGCCGCTGACCCTGGCGATCATGGACGGGATGTCGATCGGCGTGGGTGACGAAACCTACATTCTGCCGCTGGCGTCGGTCATCGAATCGTTCCAGATCGAGCCGGGAATGGTCCAGACGGTCGGCTCTAACGGCCGAGTTGTCAAGGTGCGCAATGAATACATGCCAGTTGTGGCGCTGGCCGACGAATTTCGGGTGCCGCGGCTGGCAGCCGACCAAGGCGGCAAGGACGGACCAGAAATCCTGGTGATCGTCGAGGCCGACGGCAAGCGCCTGGCGGCGATCGTCGATGAATTGCTTGGTCAGCACCAGGTCGTGGTGAAAAACCTCGAGTCCAACTATCGCCGCGTGCGCGACATTTCCGGCGCGACCATCCTTGGCGATGGACGCGTGGCGCTGATCATCGACGTTTCCAGTCTGGTGAAGCGGGCGCGTCACTGAGCGCCAATGAACGCAAAGCGGTCTTAATGAGCGGGCGGCAGATCTGCGCCCGGGTTTGGTGATAGCGGTGCGGTCGAAATCGACGGCACCCGATCGTTGCGGGAGTTGTGATGGGAATGGCGGAGAAATTTACCGAGGTGCAGATTGCGCCGCGCGAATACCTTACGTTTCGCCTCGCCAACGAGGAATACGGCATCGACATATTGAAAGTGCAGGAGATCCGCGGCTATGACGCGGTCACCCGCGTTGCCGGCGCCCCCGATTTTCTCAAGGGGGTCATCAATCTGCGCGGAGTGATCGTACCGATCGTTGACTTGCGCCTGAAGTTCCAACTGGGCGACATCAAATACGACGAGTTCACGGTCGTAATCATTCTCAACGTTGCCGGCCGGATCGTCGGCGCCGTGGTGGACTC
Organism: Burkholderiales bacterium; assembly: GCA_900290295.1. GTDB lineage: Bacteria > Pseudomonadota > Gammaproteobacteria > Burkholderiales > Burkholderiaceae_F > GJ-E10. Next base: position 7,087 of record OMSW01000168.1, on the reverse strand, counting down.
GGTAAGCGACGTTCTGGAACTCAACGAGGAACAGATACGCGCCGCGCCCGAGTTCAATTCCCTGCTCGACTCCAGTTACATCACCGGTTTGGGGACGGTCGGTACGGAGGACCAGTCGCGCATGCTGATCCTGCTCGATATCGAGAAACTGATGACCAGCCCGGAAATGGGGATCGTTGCCGAGGACGAGGCGCTGGCGGCAGCCTAAGCGCGACGCTCCGGTGCGCTGCGCGCGTCCCGGGCATCCTGCGATAAGCGAACTTCATGGGCGCACGAGATCCTCTCCTACCCGTTGCGTTGCCGACCGCCGCCAACAGCGTCGACGATGTTCGCGAGTACGAGTTCCTGCCCAGGGACTTCGAACGCGTGCGTCGGCTGATCTACCAGCGCGCCGGTATCAATCTGAGCGATCACAAGCAGAACATGGTCTACAGCCGACTGTCACGCCGGTTGCGGGTCCGCGAGATGCGATCGTTCGGGGAATACCTCGACCGATTCGAATCCGAGCCCCAGTTTGCCGTCGCGGAGGAGCAGGAATTCGTCAATGCGCTGACCACCAATTTGACCTCGTTTTTTCGCGAAGCACATCATTTCACCGTGCTGCAGGAGTTTCTCCACAATTCGCAAGCGACGAAGCCGCCCAGGATCTGGTGTGCTGCCGCATCGACCGGCGAGGAACCGTACTCGATCGCTATCTCGATGACCGAGGCCGCGGGCGGCAGACCGGCCGGATTCCTGCTTGCCACCGATATCGATACGAACGTTCTTGCCAGCGCCAAGCGGGCAACGTATCGATTGGACGAGGCGCAAGCGTGCGGAGAAAGACGCTTGCACCGCTTTTTCCTGCGGGGCACGGGTGCCAACGAGGGCATGGTCCGCGTTCGCCCAGAGCTGGCGGTCCTGGTCAAGTTCGCGCAGCTCAATCTCCTCGACGAGGGATGGCCGCTGGTGCGAAGTTTTTCCCCGCAGCTGGACGCCGTATTTTGTCGCAACGTCATGATCTATTTCGATCGCAAGACGCAAAAGGAAATCTTGCATCGAATCGTGCAGGTACTACGGCCCGGCGGATTGCTGTTTGTCGGGCACTCCGAGAACTTCACCGACTTCCATGACTCCCTATCTTTGCGCGGCAAGACCGTCTACCAGAGGAAATGACGTGCCGCCGGTCGATCCGCCGTCGCTTCCCAGGCCCGTTTCATCCGGGATCCTTGGCGAGGCGCAAACGTTTTACTTCGAGCGTGACTTCGGTCGCAACGCGGTAAAGGTGATGCCCGGCGAATTCTTCGTGGCCAGCGACGATGTCGTCATATCGACCGTGCTTGGCTCCTGTGTTTCGGCGTGCGTCTGGGACCGAACGGCGAAGGTCGGTGGCATGAACCACTTCATGCTCCCGGGCGGCGAATCCAGTGGCGGAGACCTGACTACCGCTTCGGGGCGCTACGGCGTGTTTGCCATGGAGCAGCTCATCAACGAGTTGATGAAACGCAGTGCACGCAAATCGAATATGGAAGCGAAGGTTTTCGGGGGTGGAGCGGTCCTGCGCAACTTTTCGACGCTCAACGTTGGCGAGCGCAATGCGGCCTTCGTACTCGAATTCCTCAAGACCGAAGGAATTCGGGTCGTGTCGCAGGATCTGCTTGACGTGCACCCGCGGCGCGTGGCGTTTTTCCCGTCCACGGGCCGCGCGCTTTGCAAGAAGTTGACCCAAACCGATAGTTCCCTGGTTACCGCCGAACAGCAATACACCGCCAAGATCAACACGACGGAGGTCTCCGGTGACATTGAGCTGTTCTGATCGATGTGCTTATCGCGCCCGCGGACCGTTGTCGAGTCGCCTGCGGGAGAGCAGAAAGAGTGGAGCATGGCGAAGACCCGCGTTCTAATTATTGACGATTCCGCGCTGATTCGCAGTTTGCTGTCGGAGATCATCGGCAAGCAAGCCGATCTGGAGGTTGTTGGCGCTGCCCCCGATCCGTTGGTCGCGCGCGACATGGTCCGTGCCCTCAACCCGGATGTCCTGACCTTGGACGTCGAGATGCCACGGATGGACGGTCTGGATTTTCTCGAGAAGCTGATGCGCCTGCGGCCGATGCCGGTGGTCATGGTATCCACGCTCACCGAGCGGGGCGCCGAAGTCACGTTACGCGCCCTGGAACTGGGGGCCATCGATTTCGTCGCCAAACCCAAGCTGGGCATTGCCGATGGCATGCAGCAACTGGGTACCGATATCTGCGACAAGATCCGGGTGGCGGCCAAGGCACGGCTGCATCGACGCTTGGCTTCGCACCAGCCCGTCGCGGACGGACCGACCGTCGACAAGGCCGCGCCCGCGCGGTATTCGCGCATGTCCACGGAAAAGCTAATTGCCATCGGCGCATCGACCGGCGGCACCGAGGCGATCCGCGAGGTTTTGGTCCGGCTGCCTGCCGATTGCCCCGCAGTGTTGATTACCCAACATATGCCGCCGGGATTCACCCGCAGCTTTGCCGCGCGCTTGAACACCTTGTGCCGGATCGCGGTCAGCGAGGCTGCCGATGGCGAACGCGTCCTGCCCGGACATGCCTACATTGCCCCTGGCGACCGGCATATGCGCCTGGACAAAAGCGGCTCCAATTATGTGATCGCGGTCGACGAGACGGCGCCCGTCAACCGCCATCGCCCATCGGTGGAAGTGCTGTTTCACTCTGTCGCCGCCATCGCCGGGCGCAACGCGCTTGGCGTCATGCTAACTGGCATGGGTCGCGACGGGGCCAAGGCGATGCTCGAGATGCGCAATGCAGGCAGCTTCAATATCGCCCAGGACGAGGCCAGCTGCGTTGTCTTCGGCATGCCGCGGGAGGCGATTGCCACTGGCGCGGTGAACGAGGTGTTGCCGGTCAGAGAAATCGCAGCACGCCTGCTGCAGGAGCTGGCTCAGGTGGGCGTTGCGCACCGGGTTTGAGTCCGCAAGCTTCCGCGCATCCCCAACATGCATCGGCCGTCCCTAGCCAAGGCGCTTTGCCGCAGTCGCAGACGAACGTCCGGGCGCGCTTTATGCGCCTGCGGCCGGATTTGCGGTGGCGTTTTGCCGCTGATCCGGCCGAAACGGCCGTTGATCGCTGCGAATTCAAGCCTGCGCCGGGGCAGTCGAAATCCCGTCAAGGGCGTGGTCGGCGGCGCGAACCAGGACCCGGACCGGCGCCGCGCCTAGCGACGCCGGCTCTTTTCTTCGAGAGGTATCGACAGTGTTGATGACCGAATACGACAGGCGCGACGAGCGCAGATCCACGGCCAACGGCCGCAGCGCGCTGCCATGCAGCGGCTTCACCTTGGTCGAGCTGATCGTTGTGGTTTCGATCGCCGCGATCCTGCTCTCGATTGCCGTGCCCTCGTACCAGTCGAGCGTGACGAAATACCGGATCTCGACCGAGGTCAACGGCCTGGTCGGCGACCTGCAATACGCCCGCTCCGAGGCCATCAAGCAGGGCATCCCGGTAACGGTGTGCGTAACGGCCGACAACCTGACCTGTTCCGGCGCGACGACGTGGAGCACCGGTCGCATCGTACTGGTGAATCCGCTTGATCCGGTGGCGAACGCAGGTTCCGTATTGCGCATGGCGGCGCCTTTTTCTGGAACGGACACCGCAGCTCCCGCGCCCACGGTCACGTCGATTTCCTTCAATCGCGACGGTTTCGCCGGCGTGCCGTCGGCGGCCTCATGGAACGGCTTTACCAGTCTGACCGCGGCGGTGGTTGTGACGGTGTGGGATCAGGCCAGAACGACGGGCCTGGAAAGCTGCGTCGTGATCAGCCAGATCGGACAGATCAGCGTTCTGGCGAGCGGCGCTGCGTTACCGGCGCCTTTGGCGGGGAACTGCTGATGAACGCGCCGGCACACAGCAAAGGCGTCACCCTGATCGAGGTGCTGATAGCGCTCATCGTCATTTCGGTCGGCCTGCTGGGAATCGCCAAGATGCAGGCCCTGGCAATGGCGAGCACGCGCGTCTCGAGCATGCGTTCCCTGATCGCGATCGAAGCCGCGAGCCTGGCCTCGGCGATGCATGCCAACCGCGCCTACTGGCAAGGGGCCGCATCTGCGGCGGCGAACTTCAGCACCACCGTAAGTGGAAGCGCCATCACCGCCTCGACGGACGCCTCGCTGACGGCAGCCGGGGTGCCCAATTGTGCGACGCCCGGAACCAACCCCGCCCCCCCCTGGGTGGGCGCACCGATGGCCGCGTACGACCTTAGCTGTTGGGGTCTCGGATTACAGGCCGTGATGCCCACCAGCACCGGGACGGTGACCTGTTCCGGTGCATCGGTGTCCTGCACCATCACCGTGAACTGGCAGGAGACGACCGTCGGCATGAACGCCAGCACCCAGTACACGAACCAGGCGCCGACACAGCTCTATTACGCCCTGCTGGTGCAGCCATGAAGCCGGTCCCACGCCCACGCACGGACCCGTGCGCGATCCCGAGACCGCAGACGCAGGCCGGCCTGGGCCTGATCGAGCTGCTGGTCGTGATCGTGATCTCGCTACTCATGCTCGCGGGCCTGTTTGCGACCGTGTACGGAACACGCCAGAGCTTCGTGGCGCAAAACCAGCTCGCCCAGCTGCAGGACAACGAACGCCTGGCGATGACGGTGCTCACCAACATCATCCAGACCGCCGGGTATTTTTCGAATCCGACCACGAAGACCTCTGCCCAGGCGCTGCCGATCGCCACCGTGAACGGCGGCAATTTCGCAGCGGCAGGCCAGTCCGTATACGGCATAACCGGCGACCAGATCTGGGTGCGCTACGTCGCCGGCACGAGCGACGGCGTGATGGATTGCAGCGGACAGACCAATGCCACCGCCGGGCCGCAGACCGACGTGAACACCTTCTACGTTGCCAACGTCGGCGGCGCCAGCCAGTTGGTTTGCCAAGTCACGGAAAACGGCACTACCACGACGCAGCCGCTGGTGAGCGGCGTGACCAGCATGACCATCCTTTATGGCGTGGATACGAACGGAGACGGTTCGGTCGACCAATACATCCCCGCATCGACCATGGCCGCGGCGAACTGGAAGTCCGTTATTTCCGTGCAGGTGACGCTCACCTTTGCCAACCCGGCTACCGGCGCGACCGGCGTCACGGGACCCGCCACCTTCCAGCTCACCCGAACCATCGACCTGATGAGCCAGATATGAGGTCCGCACCTATTCCCTACTTCGATCGGCGGCCGATAGCGCTTGCAAGCCGCAGCGAGCGCGGATTCGTGCTCATTGCAGCAATGATCATCTTATTGATGTTGACCCTGATGTCCATCGGCATGTTCCGCAGCCTCGGCCTGGAAGAGCTCATCACCGGCAATACGCGGGAAAAGGAGCACGCCTTTTATGCGGCGCAAAGCGCGATGCAGTACGCGGAGGAGCAGCTGCTCGCAAGCAGTGGCGGCCAGGGAACGCCTTGTGCGATACCGACGACGCTGGGCGCGAACGCGTTCCAGATCTGCAGCAACTCGTTATCGGCCGAGGTGTTCGCGACCACGCCCTGGAACACGGGATCGCCCAGCAGTTTCGGCGCGCCGTACGCCCCGGCCCAGCAGATCGCAGTCTCGGCGACCGGCGGCGAGGCCGCGGCTCAGGTGAGCACGGCCGGGGCCCTGGTGAGCACGTATTACGCGGCCCCCCAGTACGCGGTCGCCTACCTGGGGCCGGATCCGGCCGGCAACGCGACGCTGTACCAGGTCACCACGCTCGGGTACGGCGGCAACGCGAACGCACTCGCAGTTTTGCAAAGTGTGTATTCCATAAAGAGTGGGACCCGTTGTGTTTCGAAGCCTTGTTAGGCCGCCCGCGGCATGGGTGGGAAAGATTTGGGCAGCGAATTGGAGAAGGACATGAAACGAGTGATGGTTCGAATCGGGAATCTCGGCCGCATGCATACCCTGGCGGCCTTCGTGGCGATCATGCCCGCCCTGTCCCTGGCGCAGAACGTCATTTCGGAAGACTTCACCGGCACCACGATCAACAACAGCTGGACCGCGATCAATGGCGCCTGTCTGACGGCCGGAGCCGCGACCAACGGCAGCATTCCATCGTGCATAGGCCTGCCGTATTACATCAACAATGGCGATGCCTACCAGATGGGTGGGCAAAATGGCTATCTCGGCGACGCGAGCGCGCCCAGTTCCAACGCAGCGCAGGATCCCGACGCGGTCGGATCGGGGGCGTTGCGCCTCACCAATGGCAAACCGAACTATCACGAAAGTGGGGCCATAGTCTCCACGGTCCCCTTTGATGCCAGCAGCGGGGTGCAGGTCACCTTCAAGACCGTCGCCTATGAGGGAGATAAAGGCGGTACGGGAGGCGATGGCGCGGACGGGATCTCCTTCTTCCTCCTGGATGCCGGCCAGTACACGGCCGGGTCCGGCCTGCTTGGCTCCTGGGGGGGCAGCCTCGGCTATTCGTGCTCGAACCAGAACCCACCCTACACGGGCCAGGTGGGTGCATACATCGGTCTGGGGATGGATGAATACGGGAATTTCCTCAATGGAGGGATGAACAGTTCGGGTGGGTATAACGACAACACGGCTACCGGTGTTGCCCACGCGGGCTGGGGCAGCGGCAATTATCAATGGGATCGGATCGGACTGCGCGGCGCGGGCAACGTCGCGTGGTCCTGGCTGAACACGAACACGAACACTGCGGCCTACTACCCGTCCTCGCTCACGCCTGGGCAGCAGCAAAGTGCAGTGAGAAAGACCTGTGAGACCGGTGTGCTTTGGGATTACTCAAGCAATCCGAGCAGCCCGACGAACACCGGGATCGCGGTTGCCGACTATGCACCGATACCCGGCGGCAGTGCCGTGCTCTCCGGCGTCACGATCGCCAACGAAACCGCGACAACGCGCGCGCAGGCCACACCGATCTACTACGTGCTCAATGTCACCAGCGCCGGCTTGCTGAGTCTGTCGTATTCCTACGGCGGCGGCGCCCTCACCCAGGTCCTGTCGAACCAGTCGATCACGGCGTCCAACGGCACCCTGCCGTCGACCCTGCTCTTCGGCTTCGCCGGCTCCACGGGCGGCAGCGACAACATCCACGAGATCATGTGCTT